>NZ_BAAGVX010000033.1:0-315469 GCF_054780655.1 Marinomonas epiphytica | reverse complement strand
ACGAGGGCTACGCCCTCGGTGTCAGATTCGCTTCGCGAACCGTGACCTACAAATTGCCCAAAATCCATGGAGATCATTTGCCGCCAATCGTAGGGCGCTGTTAGGCCGAAGGCCGTAATGCGCCGTTGCGAAGCACCTATATAACCGATGTTGGACACATCGGTTGTGGTTATCCATCTACTTGCGCCTGTCTCGTACCTCGACGCGTCAGCGTAAATAAATAACCGCAACCTATTAAATTTTATTGCATCCCCAATCGTAATGCGCCGCACCCATGATTGAACCAAATTGCGTTTGTGTAACATGAGGACTACGCCCACGGCTGTAGGGCGCTGTTAGGCCGAAGGCCGTAATGCGCCGTTGCGAAGCACCTATATAACCGATGTTGGACACATCGGTTGTGGTTATCCATCTACTTGCGCCTGTCTCGTACCTCGACGCGTCAGCGTAAATAAATAACCGCAACCTATTAAATTTTATTGCATCCCCAATCGTAATGCGCCGCACCCATGATTGAACCAAATTGCGTTTGTGTAACATGAGGGCTACGCCCTCGGCTGTAGGGCGCCGTTAGGCCGAAGGCCGTAATGCGCTGCTGGGTGCGAAGCGCCCATATAACCAACATTGGACGTATCGGTTGTGATTATCCATTAACCTGCGCCTGTCTCGTACCTCGACGCGTCGGCGCCTGCGTAAGTGCATAAACGCAACCTATTATATTTTACCGCATCCCCCAATGGTAATGCGCCGTGGGTGCGCCGCACCCATGATTGAACCAAATTGCGTTTGTGTAACATGAGGACTACGCCCTCGGCTGTAGGGCGCCGTTAGGCCGAAGGCCGTAATGCGCCGTGAGTGCGAAGCACCCATGATTGAACCAAATTGCGTGGTGTAACACGAGGGCTACGCCCTCGGTGTCAGATTCGCTTCGCGAACCGTGACCTACAAATTGCCCAAAATCCATGGAGATCATTTGCCGCCAATCGTAGGGCGCCGTTAGGCCGCAGGCCGTAATGCGCCGCTGGGTGCGAAGCATCCATGATTGAACCAAATTGCGTTTGTGTAACATGAGGACTACGCCCACGGCTGTAGGGCGCTGTTAGGCCGAAGGCCGTAATGCGGCGTGAGTGCGAAGCACCCATGATTGAACCAAATTGCGTGGTGTAACACGAGGGCTACGCCCTCGGCGTCAGATTCGCTTTGTGAATCGTGATTTTCGTATTTCTGTGGAGGCGTTATAGACATAAAAAAACCAGAGCCTAGGCTCTGGTTTTATGTTAACCATAATAAGTTAGTTTGTTAACAGGTTAGGTAGTGTCATTGAGATTGCAGGAACAAAGGTGACTAAAATCAATGCTGCAAGCATTGCAAGATAGAATGGCCAAATTGTTTTTACTGCTTTTTGAATGGTAACTCCACCTACAACACAGCCAACAAAGAGACATGATCCTACAGGAGGGGTACAAAGTCCTAAACCTAAGTTCATCATCATCATGATGCCGAAGTGAACTGGGTCCATACCGAATCCAACTGCAATAGGTAGGAAAATCGGAGTACAGATTAAGATCAATGCAGCCATGTCCATGATCATACCTAACGTAAGAAGCAGTAAGTTAAGTAGGATCAAGATCACAATAGGGTTGTCTGAAATCGAAGTGATGAAGTTCGATAGGACTGCAGGTACTTGATAGAAGGCAAGCATATAACCAAAAGCAGAGGCACAACCAATAAGGATCATTACCATTCCTGTTGTTTTGATTGAGCTGGTAACTGCCGTTAAGAATGAACTAAAGCTCATAGAACGGTAAACAAAGAAGGCAACGAGTAGAGCATATATTGCACCGATGGCGCCCGATTCGGTTACTGTGAACACACCTGAAAGGGTTCCACCAACCACTATGATTGCAGTGATTAAGCCTGGAACCGATGCTAAGAACGTTAAGGCTAGAGTTTTTAAGCCTACAAACGGTTCCGTCGGGAATTTCTTTTTGATGGCAATAAGGCGTGCAACAAACGCCAATAGGAAACACATCAAGATACCGGGAACAATACCTGCCATGAACAGGCTAGATATAGAGATACCACCACCTGCAGCCACCACGTATAAAATCATGTTATGGCTTGGTGGTATTACAATACCTGCAATTGAAGAGGTTACGGTTACGTTAACGGCATAGTCGTCGTCGTAGCCTTTCTCCTTCATAACAGGGATAAGAAGCGAGCCCAGTGCTGAAATGTCCGCAACAGCAGAACCTGAAATCCCGCCAAAAAGCATACTGGAAAATACGTTTACCTGAGCCAAACCACCGCGCATCCATCCAACAGATGCCGATGCAAAGCGAATGAGTCGTGCGGCGATACCGCCGTGTAACATGAGTTCGCCGGCAAAGATAAAGAAGGGGACAGCAAGAAGCGCGAAAGTCGACATGCCTGCCACAATACGTTGATAGCCAACCATTAACGGTAAGCCTTCAAACATAAAGGCTGAGATTGCGGCAATACCTAATGCAAAAGCAACAGGTACACCCATCACCATAACAGTAGCAAAAACCCCTAATAAGATAGCTAAACCCATTTAATTTACCTCCTTAGAAGCAGAAGTCTGAGGCTTAAGTACTTGGTATATGTCTCGAACAATGCGATCAATCGAGAAGACAAAAATCATGGAGCCAGATGCCACGACAGGAAAGTAACGAAATGCATCGCTGATACCAAGTAGAGGGATTTTCTTAGGCCAAGCAAAGTTAACAAGGTCTATCGCATTCATAGCCATTAGGAAGCCGAAAGTCGCCATTACCACATCAGCAAGAATGGAAATAGTTAATTGACCAGATTTCGGTAAGAACTGAGTGAATATGTCGACACTTAAGTGAGTTCTTTCATGAATGCCTACGGCAGCGGTAAGGAAACTGATAGTAATAACCAAGAGAAGAGATAATTGCTCCACCCAGGTTGGAGTATCATTTAAAACATAACGTCCAAAAACTAGCCAAGCAAAGGTGAACACTAATGTGATCATACCTAGGCCAGATATTAAGTTAGCTAATTTTTTGGTGTAGGTGAGAAGGTTGTCATAAAGACACAAGATATTATTCATAGTCTATCTCATAAAAAACGGGAACACTTATGTGTTCCCGTTAGTTTTACCTAGTCGATACTTTGAATCTCTTCAATGTAAGACGCTAAAACAGGTGTTGCTTGAATTGCTTTTTCATAAACTGGCTTCATAGCACTTGCGAAAGCATTGATGTCTTCAACTTCGTTGAATTTAACACCTGCTTTTTCTACTAGGCTACGACTCGCTGCTTCACGCTCAGCCCAAGATTTACGTTGCATCGCAACACTCTTGTCGGCTTCTACTTGCAGTGCCGCTTGGTCTTCTGCTGAAAGCTCATTCCAAGCTTTTGTGCTAACACATAAACACTCAGGAATGATCAAGTGGTGAGATAGAGAGTAATACTCAGCTACTTCATAGTGGTTAGTAGACTCGTAAGAAGGCGGATTATTTTCCGCACCGTCTACAACGCCTGTTTTTAGAGATTGATAAACTTCGTTGAAGGCCATTGGCGTGGCATTACCACCTAAAGCGGCAATCATGCCAACATAAAGTTCGTTGTTCATTACACGGAACTTCATGCCTTCAACATCACTAGGTTTAGTAATCGGTTTTACGCTGTTATAAAAAGAACGTGAACCTGCATCATACCAACCTAAAGATTTAATGCCGTAGTTAGACATGGCATCACTTAAACGCTGACCAAAAGGTCCGTCTAATACACGGTGCATGTGATCAACGTTTTTGAAGATAAAAGGAAGAGAGACGATGTTTGCTTCTGGAATTTCTGTACCCATAGGCCCTAAGCTAAAGCCTGCGAATTGTACAGAACCAATCTGCATCATCTGAATGGCATCACCTTGGCTACCAAGAACAGCACCGTTATACAGTGTACCTGATACACGGCCATCGGTTACTTTTTCTGCATTCTCAATGAAAGACTCTAGCGCGTCCGTAATAGGGTAGTCTTTATTGTGAATGTTCCAGCCTGTCCATGCAGCGAGAGTAGATCCAGAGAAAGCCAAACTGGCTAATGCAGCGGATGTGATAAGAGCTTTTTTCATTGTTTTTTTCCTCTTTTTATTTTGCTTCTTGCCAAAGCAGGGTTTTTTATTATTAGTGAGCTTATTTTTTACCCTATATCTAAAGTGAAAACAATAGTCTTATTGTATTATTTTTCAGAAAAGAGGTGCGTCAAATTTGAGATACTTAATGAACAGTTTAGACAGCTCTAGTCTAATAGCAAAGTAGGAAGATGAAAAAATGGAGCACTTAGAGAGTGCTAAATGCTCCTTGTGAATTAAGCTATGTCAGCTTCTGGCAAGTGGTGCTTCGAAGATTGCAAATGGTCAGAAGATACTGCTCGAGCTTTAGCGCTGTTGCCTTCCATAATGGCTTCATATATGAGCCTATGTTCATTCAAACACACATCACCATGTTTACTGGAGTGAATGATGAAGGTTTTAAACATAGTAGACAAAATATTACCAAAGGGGAGATAGAAGTCATTATTGGTAGAGTTAAAAATAAGGCGGTGGAAGTTCAGGTCTACTTCTGTCCAGGCTTCTTGATTAAAGTTTTCGCTGACTTTAACCATGCGATTAAAAGTCTCTGTTAGCTCTGCTTTTTGCTCTTCCGTCGCATTAACTGCTGCAAGGGCACAAGCTTCAGGTTCAACCGCTCTTCTTAAGCCAAGAAATTGGCTACAAAATTCCTCTAGGTCGCTCAGCCCTTCCATCCACTCTATCAATTGAGGGTCTAGAAAATTCCAATAAGGGCGAGGTACGACTTTAGTACCAATTTTTGGGCGTGACTCCAGTAAGCCTTTTGAAGTAAGTAATTTGATGGCTTCTCGAAGCGCAGTTCGGCTAACACCAAATTGATCACACAATGCCATTTCATTTGGTACGATGGAGCCCTGTGCGAGTTCCCCAGATAAAATGCGACGAGCTATGCTTCTGGCAACTTGCACGTGCAAACTTCTAGAAGAAGTTGAGATAGAAGAAAAATTATTTGTCATGATGATCCTGGCTATGTATACGGTAGAGTGATGCGTCGTGCTATTCCACATGGAATGATTGCTTGCTCTACAGCAGTTACGTTTTTTTATTATATGTTTTTTGCCAATTGTAATATATAACCTTGATAAAAGTGTTGATTATTCAAAAAATAATCACTAATTAGCTCACAAAATGATTGAATCATATAGAACTCAGTGGTGAAACTCTTGTGGATTCGCTAACCATCACATATATTAGTGGTATTATATTACTAAATAAGAATAACAGGAGTTTTATATGTTTCAAGATTTATCTGGGAAACGCGTTCTTATTACTGGTTCAACCGCTGGTATTGGCTTTGCTGTTGCGAAGTTATTTGCTCAGCAAGGAGCAAAAATTGCCATTAATGGACGCTCTAATAGCCCGTCTGCTAAGCAAGCTTTAGCTGAATTGCAAAATATAGCAGGTGAAGATCATGTGACCTATATAGCCGCTGATCTGACAAAAACTTCTGAGTGTGAGCAATTGGTCGCTAGCTTTGTAGAAGCGTTTGGTGGCTTAGATGTACTGATTAATAATGCTGGTGGTTTAGGTGGACGTTCTGGCCTAGAGCTGATTGATGATCATTTTTATGATCATGTGATGGACCTGAATGCTCGTTCAGCTTTGATGGTGACAAAATTTTCCATTCCTCATTTACGTGAGTCAGCAAAAGCTTCGGGTATTTCAACGAGTGTTATTAGCACGGGCTCTATTGCCGGAAGAGAAGGTGGCGGTTTAGGGGCTGGAATTTACGCGGCTTCTAAAGCTTGGTTACATAACATCCACCGTAATTGGGTAAAAGAATACAGTAAAGACAATATCCGTTTTAACATTGTGTCGCCAGGTACAATAGATACCGAGTTTCATGCAGATAAAAGTGATGAATTGAAAGAAAAAATTGCTGCTAGTATCGCTTTTGGACGCTTTGGTACCAGTGAAGAACTAGCACCGTCCTATGCTTTTTTTGCTTCTCACCAGTGTAGTGGCTATATAACGGGGCAAATTTTAGATGTAAATGGTGGCCAAATGGCCCCCTAGAACATTTTTATTATTATGAAAAAAGGGGAAACGAAATGCTTCCCCTTTTTAATATTAGACCTTCTATTTACCTATTTTAGATAACATTTCAGGGCTCATAAATCGATTAATGAGCAGCATAAATAGAATGGAAGGGACTAATAATATCAGCGCCGTTATAGAGGCTATTTGATAATTTCCTTCCATACTGGCGGTATATAAGAGTAACGGAAGAGTTCTGATATCAGGGGCTCCAACAAAAAAAGTACCTGTAAACTCATCTAATGACTCAAGGAATACAAAGATACAGCTGGCAATGATGCCGGGCATAGCCTGAGGCAAAATAGCATGGAAAAAAGTATAAATAGGTCCAGCACCAAGGTTACGTGAAGCCCTTTCTAATAATGGGTCTGTAGTCGAAAATGCCGCAACGCAAATCCAAATGGAAAACATGAGTCCATGTACCGTATGTACTATTACGACGCCCACCACAGTGCCGTTGAGATTAAAGTCGTAAAAGATACGCGCTATGTTCATGTAGACGGTTAAATTTGGAAAGGCTTGCGGTAGCAAAAACAACAACATCCAAAAGACTCGTAGAGGAATGCTTTGTTTACTAAGTGCATACCCGGCTGGCACGCTAATCAATAAACAACAAAATACGGTTAACAATGCAATCACTATGCTGGTTAGCAAAGAACCAGACACATCGCTGTAGGGGTTGAACACTTGGTGCCAATACTTTAGTCCCCATTCATTTGGTAGCGCATTAGGAAAATACCAGGACTCAGCGACAGTCCAAATAAGCAAATTGGTTAATGGCCCAAAAATAATGAGAGCAAACACGAGAATAAAGAGCGCTTGCAACCAAAAAGATAGGTTAGAGAAGCGAGTCAATATTGACACTTGCAAAGGTTTAAATGCGTTCACGATGTTGCCCCCTTTTCCTTCAGACTATGACGTAAATAAAACCAAGTCAGCGCAGAACAAATCGCATAGGAGACAAGGCCAAGGGCATTGGCGACCGAATAGTCACCGTAAGAGTTAACACGAAACGCCATATCAGCGCTAATCATGGTGGGAGTACCTGTGCCAATCATAAGTGGTACAGATAATACGGACATCATGGTCACGGTAGATAAAACAAGTGCAACTCCAAGAGTTGTTTTGGTTTGCGGTAATATAATATGAAAGAGAATTTGAAACCTTGAAGCGCCAAGGTTGCTTGCGGCTCTAAGTTGAGTCTGCTCTAAAGCACTCATAGCCCCAGCCAGCAATAAAGTGGTAAATGCCAGTTGTTTCCAAACTAATGTAATGATGATGCCACTCCAGTCGAGAAAAGAGACGGTTTGTAATGGCGTCAGAAAACCGGCTGCAACAAAAGCATTATTCATTAAACCGTTTTTTGCTAAGAAAGTTCGCATCATTTGTGCCGTCACAATAAACGGAATAAACAATGGCAGTTTGTAAATCAAACCTAGTAGCCGAGTTAGCTTTTTAAAAGGCGAAAGAATAATTAAAGCTGCAATAGCAACAGATAAAACGGCGAGAATCGCGACACTAGAAAATACAATAATAATTGTGAACAAAATATCTGATGAATAGAGCTCAAACGCTTTGACCAAATGAGAAAGAGTAAAGCTACCTTCATAGCGAATAGCGGAGAACACAGATAAAGCTAATGGATACAAGAAGAATAACCCGACCATAAGCGCTGCGGGCATAAGTAGCCATAAATAGAGCGTTGCTTTAGTTTGCATAACGGAACCTTGTTAAAAGACTCACTCTGATCAGCACTCTCATCAGAGTGAGTAACCTAGTTAGTTAGAGACTTGGCGCTCATAACCTTCTTTTATGTCGTCAAAATATTGAGCAATTGGGAAGCTCTTGCCGTAGTTGGCAAGATCTGCAGGTGAAATCTCTTGAAAGAGCTTGTTCCAAGAGGCCTGATCCATTTCACTTTGAACATGCTGAGCGTCAATGCCTGGGTACCAATTAAAGCGCTTCACTATGCCTTCTGCTTGGATTTTCGGGCTAGTGGCTAGGGCAACAAATTTACGCGCTAAGTCTTGGTTGGTGGCCTTGGCTGGAACAACATAATACATAGGCTGACCAGGCATGCCCGGAGCGATTAAAGAAAGCTTCATACTTGGTGGAATCTTGCCTTGCTCTTTCCAGCTGTAAAACATATCGACCCAAACAGGGCCCATAAAAATCTCACCACGATTCAGCATATCCAGTGTGCCAGCGTTACCCGGTGTGAAAGTGACATTTTTATTAAAGGCCTTTAGGTCTTGATAAGCTTGTTGCCATTGAGACTTTGTTTGAGCATTGTAAGGCCCTTCTGAGAGCGTTTTTGCATTGCTACCATAAGCATATATCCAGCCCGTAACAAAGCTGACTCCCGACATACCGTTTTTGATGCCGTTATAGCCGAACGCTTTAGGGTTTTCTTGGGTCCATTTCACCAATTCGTCATATGATTTAGGCGGATTGGTGATGAAGTCGCTGTTGTAGGCAATAGCCGTTTGGCTGTGGAACATAGGCATAACATAGCCATCGACATTCGCTCCTAAAGCATTTACCGCAGTATTGCGGCTGACTAAATGTCCTGTTTCAATGTCATCACGAAATTTAGAAAGCAACTGGTTATTAGCCATCTCGCCACCTATTTTTTGGTGAACAACGGCAACGTCAATATCCCAGTTTGATTTACCAGCTGCTTGCTGAGCTGATAGTTTCTCTAAAATTTTATGTGAACCCGCATCTCCTGGGCCCGTACCTACTACGTTGATTTTGACCCCAGGGTTAGCGGCTTCAAATTTTGGAGCTAGGTAGGTTTTAACGTAATCCACCATATTTTGACTACCCGCAGTGGCGACATTAAGTACCGTTTCTGCGTGCGCACTGATTGATAATTGAGTAAGGCCAATGGCTGCAATTGCCGTTAGTTTCGCTTTGCTAAACATGATATCCCTCATTAATGAACTGACATAAAAATGCTTGTTGATGCTGCGTTAGACCAACTGGTCATAGACATGCAGCGCTTCGTTAGGAACGCGTAACACCACGGAGTAATTGACGGGCAAGCTCTGATCATGGTGAGCTTGAAAAGTGTGCTCTCCGCATTGCACACTAATTCGATAACTCTTACCCAAAAACACACAACTGATGACCTGCCCATTTATGGTTAGGCCGGTTTTATCGTCCGTTTTTGAGGTCTCAATAATGGCGTTTTCACTGCGAAAGAACAGTTTGACAGAAGCGCTTTTAGACGTTCTGGAGTCAGGCAGGAAGTGAATAATACTCGTTTCTTGTGGCCAGACTAATTGGTTATCTGCTCCCATAAAATCCGCTACAAATGGCGTAGCTGGCTGATGGAAGATCTCTTCAGGTGTACCTAACTGTTCAATACGACCTTGGTTTAAAATAGCAATTCGATCCGCCATCACTAAGGCTTCTTCTTGGTCATGGGTAACGATAAGAGAAGTAAAGCCCAGCTGTTTTTGTAGGCTTTTAATTTCATGGCGAACACGTAAGCGTACTTTCGCATCCAGGTTAGATAAAGGTTCATCAAGAACCAAAACGTCAGGGTTGATGGCTAATGCTCGGGCTAGCGCAACTCTTTGACGCTGGCCGCCAGATAAAGAGGTGACTTTTTCTTGGCCTAGACCGTTGAGATTAAGCGTTGTGATTAACTCAGCAACACGTGCTGCGATTTGAACTTTTCCAACCTTACGAACCTTTAGGCCATAGGCGATATTTTGTTCAACTGTCATGTGTGGCCACAGAGCATAGCTTTGAAAAACCATAGTAATGTTGCGGCTTTCTGGTGGCAGTTGGCTAATGTCTCTCTGCCCAGCTTTAATGCTTCCACCAGAAATAGGAACAAAACCACATAGGGCATTTAAGAAGGTTGTTTTCCCACAACCTGACGGCCCTAACAGGGCGATCATTTCGCCTTCATCAAGAGCTAAATTAATATTGTCTAAGATGGTTTTATTACCATAACCCGCTTGTAAGTTTTGAATTGCTAAACCTGTCATACTTGCTCCGTAACCCTTTGTTTGCACTTCAAAGATATTTTTTATAAAAAATGAACACGTGTTCACTGTTCTGTAAAAAAAATGTCATCTTGAAGCGACATTATTGAGCCTACTTTGTCGTATCTTTATGACATTTTAATTAAACAAAAAAGACAGATTTGTGAGATGTGATGAAAATTGACGTAATTGGTAGTGGCAGCGCATTTTCAAAAGTAAACAATACTTCCTCAATCCTCATTGAGGATGATCAAGAAAACCAATGGCTTATTGACTGTGGTCCGACAGTACCAAGAGCACTTTGGCAGAGGAATAAAAAAATAAATGACATTCAGGTTATTTTTTTTACTCATATTCACCCAGACCATAGCTCAGGTCTTTGTGCTCTTATTAATCATTGGAAGAGCTTTAAGCGCCATGCTCCGTTAGAGATTTATTGTCAGCAAGCGCAGCAAGCTTGTTTGAAATCTCTAATCGAATTAGCAATTTGGCCGGAACAAGACATTTGTTTTGATATTCATTGGCACGATATTCCAGAGCACTTTGTTTGGCAAAATTGGACATTAAGCACAGCATCGACTCAACATGAGATGTCTAACCTTGCCCTAAGAGTGGAGTGCTCTGGGCAGTCGCTATTTTATAGTGGTGACGGTAGACCCACTGAAGAATCAATTGCTTTGATGGATGGTGTTGATCTGGCTTTTCAGGAATGTGCGTCTTTTCATTCTTTACCAGAGGACAGTTCCCACGGGGATTTGGCAGATTGCCTAAGGGTATTTGAACAGTCTGATATTGGGCACTTGGGATTGTATCATTGCTATGACAATGCCATTGAGCCACTGCAGCAAGCGCTGTTATCCCACCCACATGTTTTTGTTAGTCATGACGGGCTCATTATTGAGCTAAGTAGTATTAGTTCAGGTTTAGGAGAGCCTCATGGCAAATAGTAAAAAGACTACTACGGTTACGGCACAAGATGTTGCCTTGAAAGCTGGTGTATCAAGAGCGGCAGTGTCTAGGACCTTTACGAACAATGGTAGCATTGCTCCTAAAACACGAGAAAAAGTATTAAAAGCCGCTAAGGAATTAGGGTACCAAGTAAACTTTTTAGCACAAGGGTTAAATCGTAAACGCAGTCAACTCATTGGTGTGGTTGTCGCCAGATTGAGCGATCCATTTAGAAGTCACTTGTTAGAAGGGTTATTAGAAGAAATCCAAAATAAAGGCTATCAAGCTTTGGTCATGGAGGTTCGTAATCCGCAAGCGCTCGAAGACATAATACGTCGTTTTACCCAGTATCGAGTATCAGGCGTAATAGTTACTTCCGGTCAGCCCCCTGTCGAACTTATCCAAGAGTGTGTGCATCATGATATTCCGGTTGTTGGTATAAATCGGTACATGGATATACCCAATGTAGATTTTGTCTGTTCTGATAATGAGCAAGGGGCCTTGCTCGCGTTGGAGCAGTTAATGTTGCACGGTTGCCGTCACTTATTGTGGCTGAACTACCACAAGTCCACCTGGGGGGGCATTGAGCGTGGAGAGGCCTTCAGAAGAAAAATTCAAACCATAGCCTCCGATTTAAGACCACACCTAAGTGAATTAACTGCTCCTCATGATGGTTACGAAGGAGGGCGCAAAGCAGCTCAAAAATGGTATGAGCAAGGAGGGGCTGTGGATGGCGTTTTTTGTGCTAATGATCAACTGGCCTGTGGCTTTTTAGATGCCATGAGAGAGCTGGGGCTCGAGCCTCCAAGAGATTTTAAAATCATAGGATTTGATGATACGCCCCAGGCATCTTATTACAGCTATCAACTATCCAGTGTTGCTCAAAATATCGGCGAAACTGCCAAGCGAGCCCTGCATTGTTTAGCGACTCGCGGTGCTAACCCAAGTATAGAGCAACGCATTGATCGAGTGCCGGTTGAATTAGTAAGCCGGCAAACAGCGCCTTTTAAAGCCAATTGATTCATTTATTGATAAGGAAATACCATGCAAGCAACAAAAAACATCTACCTAATTGATGCGGTGAAAGAAGTCGGGCTGCTTGCTCAAACGTTACGCCAAGAGGGATTAGAAGTAACCGTAAAAGGTCGCCAAGACTTTGTTTCGCAAGCGGACATTAAGGTCGAAAAGCTACTTAAAGAGCGCATTCTTGAACGTTACCCAGAGGATGCGATTCTGGGCGAGGAGTCGGGCTTGTCTTTACTATCAGAAGGTCAAGGCATCTGGGTAATCGATCCCATTGATGGGACGACCAATTACATGCAAGGAATGGATTACTGGTGTATCTCAGTAGCTTATTGGGTGTCAGGCCAAGTGCAGGAAGCCTATGTATACGCGCCGGATAAGAATGAGTTTTATCATGCTAAAAAAGGGCAGGGAGCGTATTTAAATGGGCAAGTTTTGTCTGTTAAAGAGCCTGAGCAAGGCCAAGCCATTATTGGATTAGGGCGCTCGAACCGTAGGCCCTTGGATTGGTATCTGCAAACACTATCCGTGCTTGATCGCAACAATATAGAGTATCGCCGTTTTGGGGCAGGAGCGCTAATGCTTGCTCAGGTAGCGGCAGGCTATGTGCATGGTTACTTTGAAGCCCACCTGAACAGTTGGGATGCATTGGCAGGCCTGCTAATTATTGAGGAAGCGGGTGGTAAGGTATCTGCGTTTATTCAGCAAGCAGAGCAACTGACAGAAGGGAATTACGTGTGGGCAGCCACTCCAGATTTATGGCAGTCGATTCACCCTAAATTGCAAGCATTAACCTAACAGAGCTTAAATCTGACAGTTATTGGTAGGTACTAATAAGTACATCTAGCATGGCTGCGGCAGCTCTTGATAAATTAGAGCGCGGTTGGCAAATTACGCCCACCCGCCGCGCTATAACTGGTGAGGTAACAGGACGACATACTGCCCCTTGCTCTTCTACTTGTCGGCGGCAAAGGGCAGGGACGACTGCGACCCCCATGCCCTCGCTGACCATTCGGCTGACAGTAGTGAGCTGGTGCGCATCGAAAGATACATGCAAATCTATTTCGGCATCTGTTAAAGCGGTTTCTATCATTGCCCTCACACTGGAAGGTCGTTGTAAGCTGATAAAATCGTAGTGAAGTAAGTTTTGCCAAGGGATCTCAGCCTCTTTTGTTAAAGGGTGTTCGGCAGGCAATATAGCCATAAACCTATCTTCATAAAGAGGATAGAAAGCCATATCAATAGGGACAAAAGGCTCAAATGAAATTCCTAATTCCACCTGATTATTACTCACCATGTCCACGACTGTGTCTGATAGTACGTCGTTTATTGCGACCTGAATACTTGGGTATACCTGGTGGTAGTTTTGAATAGCTTTCGGTAACAAAGAAGCGGCAAAAGAAGGCATGGCCGCTATGGTGATCTTGCCTAATTGCAAAGCAAAGCGTTGTTTCATTTCGTCTTCAGCATTTTCCCACTGAGCCAATAAGTTCTTAGCGATTGGTACTAATGCTTCACCTTCTGGGGTGAGGGCAATTGTTCTAGTGGTTCGGGTCAATAATTTACCGCCTAGATTGTCCTCTAAGTTTTTAATAGAAAGGCTAAGAGCAGGTTGAGATAAGTGTAATTGATTGGCTGCACTGGCAAAGCTCATGCTTTGAGCAACCGCGAGAAACGCTTTAATTTGTTTGATGTTCATTTAAAAAACTTACTAATAAATATATTTTTTAAATTTAATTTATTTATCTATCTAGGTCAAACTGATTGCAGTGCTTAAGGGCAAGGTATTTCTCTACTTCCTTCCCTAATTTCATACTAAGCAATAAAACACCGACTGATAATGGGAGAATAATAATGGCGGGTTTTGATAAAGTAGTTTCCTCTTATGCAGAGGCACTAGCAGGGCTACAAGATGATATGACCGTATTAGCGGGAGGTTTCGGCCTTTGTGGCATTCCTGAAAACCTCATTCAAGAGATTAAACGAAAAGGCACCCGTGGCCTCACTATCGTATCTAACAACTGTGGTGTAGATGGCTTTGGACTAGGCATCCTGCTTGAAGATAAGCAAATCCGCAAAATGATTTCCTCTTATGTAGGCGAAAACGCCCTATTTGAAAAGCAGCTTTTAGAAGGTGAACTCGAAGTGGAGCTGACACCACAAGGCACCTTGGCAGAAAAAATGCGAGCGGGTGGAGCGGGTATTCCAGCTTTTTACACGGCAACCGGTGTTGGAACTCCTGTTGCTGAAGGCAAAGAAACGAAAGAGTTTAATGGTCGTGAGTACCTGTTAGAAGAGTCAATTACAGGGGATTTCGCCATTGTTAAAGGTTGGAAGGCGGATCGCTACGGTAATGTGATTTACCGTCATACTGCGCAAAACTTTAATCCACTGGCGGCCACGGCAGGTAAAATTACCGTTGTGGAAGTAGAGGAAATCGTAGAAGTGGGTAAGCTTGAACCGTCACAAATACAGACCCCCGGGATTTATGTAGACCGTGTGATACAAGGTGATTTTGAAAAGCGTATTGAACAAAGAACCGTAAAAACTGACGCTTAACATTCTAATAATAAGAGGTGAAAGATGGCACTTTCTCGACAACAAATGGCGCAGCGTGTAGCCCAAGAATTACGCGATGGATTCTATGTGAATTTAGGCATTGGTATTCCTACCTTAGTTGCCAATTATGTTCCTGAAAATATGTCTGTGATGTTGCAATCTGAAAATGGTTTGCTTGGCATGGGGGAGTTCCCGACAGAAGAAACCATTGATGCCGACATGATCAACGCCGGTAAGCAAACAGTGACTGCGGTACAAGGGGCGTCTATTTTTTCATCGGCTGAATCTTTTGCCATGATCCGTGGTGGGCATGTTGATTTAACTGTGTTGGGGGCGTTTGAAGTGGATGTGAGCGGTAATATTGCCTCCTGGATGATTCCCAATAAGCTAGTAAAAGGTATGGGTGGGGCAATGGATTTGGTGGCAGGCGCAGAGAACATCATTGTGACCATGACTCACGCCTCTAAAGCGGGCGAATCTAAGCTACTTTCAGCTTGTTCTTTGCCACTGACGGGTAAGGGCTGTATCAAAAAAGTTCTGACAGATCTTGCTTGGCTGGAAATTGAAGAGGGAGCTTTTGTTCTTAAAGAGCGCGCTCCTGGGGTAAGCGTTGAAGAGATTCAAGCTAAAACTCAAGGCAAACTGATTGTGCCTGATCAAGTTCCTGAAATGGTATTCAACTAATAGTTAAAGGTTTGAGGAAACAGCAATGAAAGCAGTTATTGTTAGCGCTGCCCGCACCCCAATAGGTGCATTTAACGGCGCCTTATCTTCCCTCAGTGCAGTAGAGCTAGGTACACAATTACTCACAGGCATGCTTGCTAAGCAACCAGACTTGTCTGCACATATTGACGAGGTCATTCTAGGTCAAGTGCTGAGCGCTGGTTGCGGACAAAACCCAGCCCGCCAAACCGCTGTCAAAGCAGGGTTGGATGTATCCGTGAGTGCCATGACCATTAATAAGGTTTGTGGCTCAGGTCTTAAAGCAGTGCAATTGGCAGCTCAAGCCGTATTGGCTGGCGATGCTCAAATGGTCGTTGCTGGTGGTCAAGAAAGCATGAGCCAAGCGGCTCATGTCTTACCGCAAAGCCGTAATGGTAAAAAAATGGGCAACTGGCAAATGATAGACACCATGATCAGTGATGGTTTGTGGGATGCCTTTCATGATTATCATATGGGACAAACCGCTGAAAACATTGCTAAGCGTTGGGACTTTAGCCGTGCTCAGCAAGACGAATTTGCGGTGAATTCACAGCGTAAAGCGACTTACGCTCAAGCGCAGGGTATCTTCGCTGAAGAAATCGTTCCAGTGTGTATTCCGGTCCGCAAAGGCGATCCTATTGTGGTAGAGCAGGATGAGCAAATTCGTCCAGACTCTTCAATAGAAGGGTTAGCAAAGTTACGCCCTGCTTTTGCTGAAGACGGCACAGTAACGGCTGGCAATGCGTCGACATTGAATGACGGTGCTGCCATGGTGATTGTGACCACAGAAGAGAAAGCCAAGCAACTTGGTTTGCCTGTATTAGCGGTGATCGAGGCCAGTGCCAGTGCTGGTGTCGAACCTGAAATCATGGGGACAGGCCCAATTAGCGCCAGTAATAAGGCTCTAACGAAAGCAGGTTGGCAAGTGTCTGACTTAGACCTTGTAGAAGCAAATGAGGCCTTTTCAGTTCAAGCGCTATGTGTCAATCAAGAACTCAAGCTTGATGCTGAAAAAGTCAATGTAAACGGTGGTGCAGTAGCGCTAGGGCATCCTATCGGTGCCTCTGGCTGTCGTATACTGGTCACTTTATTACATGAAATGACACGTCGTGATGCCCAAAAAGGCTTAGCCACTCTCTGCATTGGTGGCGGCATGGGAGTCGCAATGTTGGTGTCTCGCTGATGCCGAGTAAAAAGCATCATTTTTAACTTATGCCAAAAGCATAAGGAAGGTACGGATTAGACTCTACAGAGAATAGGGTAAATTCGTACCTTCTCTTTTTTTGTCTTCTATCGAAGACACCTACAAAAAAAATAATTATAGGGACGACTATGACAACACAAACGGTTCAGCTGACCTTTCTACAAAGACTAAGTAAGTTTTTTGTGACCCTGTTACAACGCTACTTACCCGATCCATTTATTTTTGCCATTGTATTGACCTTATTGGTTTTTGTGTTGGTTATGCCAAGTACAGGCCAAGGTCCAATTCAAGTGGTAGAAGCTTGGGCTGGGGGCTTTTGGAAACTACTGACTTTTGCAATGCAAATGGCTTTAGTGGTGGTGACGGGCCATGCTATGGCGAGTGCCCCAGCATTTAAAAAGAAACTTGCCATGCTTGCCGGCATTGCGAAAACACCGGGTCAAGCCATTATTCTTGTTACCGTAATTAGTGCGGCAGCGTGCTGGATTAACTGGGGTTTTGGTTTGGTTGTAGGGGCTATTTTTGCTCGTGAAATCGCAGCGCGAGTGAAAGGCGTTGACTATCGCTTACTCATTGCATCTGCATACAGCGGTTTCTTGTTCTGGCATGCCGGTTTATCTGGCTCAATTCCATTAGCCATTGCCAGTGGCAGCAATAATGAAGTGGTGACTAATGGCGCTGTTGTGGGGGCTATTGCTACATCAGAAACGATTTTTTCAACCATGAACCTAGTTATTTTAGGAGCCATGTTTCTAATTATTCCTTTGCTTAATCGTCTAATGCACCCTTCTGCTCAAGACACATTGAGCATTGACGCAGCGCTGGTTAATGAAGCGCAAGAAGAAGTAGAAAGTAAAGATAAAGCTGATATGTCTCCAGCAGAACGTCTGGAAAACAGCCGTTTACTCTCTCTATTACTGGGCGTGTTAGGTTTCACTTATGTGATCTACTATTTTGTTAATAATGGTTTTGCCCTTAATTTAAACATAGTGAACTTTACCTTTCTATTTGCGGCGGTACTATTACATGGCACTCCGAAGAGCTTGCTAAACTCTGTGTCTCAAGGGGCTAAGAACTGTGCGGGGATCTTACTGCAATTTCCTTTTTACGCGGGCATCATGGGGATGATGACAGCGACAGGTGATTCAGGCGCTTCCTTAGCTGGCTTGATTTCTCAAGCTTTCGTTTCTATTTCGACAGAGACTACTTTCCCATTATTTACCTTTATCAGTGCCGGAATAGTGAACTTCTTTGTTCCCTCAGGTGGTGGTCAGTGGGCGGTACAAGCTCCTATTATGATGCCTGCAGGTGCTGAGCTTGGAGTGGATGCTGCGAAAACCGCCATGGCAATTGCATGGGGCGATGCTTGGACGAATATGATTCAACCTTTTTGGGCGCTTCCTGCTTTGGCCATTGCTGGCTTGGGGGCAAAAGATGTAATGGGATATTGCATCATGGCTTTATTTGGTTCAGGCATTATTATCTCAATTGGCCTATTACTCTTCTAAGTTGAGCTCAAGGAATAAGCCGTTGTAGCCCATTTAGTCTGAATGGAATTATGACGGCTTTTTTCTTGTTTTCTAGCGGTTAAACGCATTTTGTTCTCAAATAATATACTGGCATATCTATTATTCTTTTTCTTCGATTTACCCCTCCAATTGTCGTATTTGTGTAAAGAAGTCCTTGTTTGTTTCTTGCCATTTTCCGGTGTTTTTATCTTACAAACCTTATTATCTAAACATGTTTAGAGCACAGTTTGGGCTGCACTAGCCAAACTGTTTTGAGTGAAGATATTAAGGTAAGAAAGTGAAAAAAATCCTCCTAGTCTGGTTATCTCTTTGGGTTGGTCCTGTTGTTGCTGAAATGAATTGGGCTTCTCTCACGTTTGATAATGACGCTTTTGTTGGTAAAGATAGTGGCTATACAAATGGTTTGTTTTTATCGACCTATCGAGTGAGTGAAACAGGGGAATCAAACCTCACTCCTAGTATTTGGGTATCACCATTACTTTGGACCTTACCTAAAGGTGAGGCAAGAAGAACCGGCAGCGTTAATAGTGTTGGGCAAATCATGATGACTCCAGAAGACATTCAAATAGCTCGCCCAGATCCTGATGGAATCCCTTATTCCGCGCTTCTAAGCTATTCCAACTTATTTATTAAAGAAACGGCGAAGTATGCTGATCGGGTAAGGACCACTGTTGGCTTAATTGGCCCTTATGCGTTTGGTGAAGAATCCCAAAGCTTTATTCATGGCTTGATTGGTGCCGCAGAGCCACAAGGTTGGGACTATCAGTTAGATACAGAGCTGGTTTTTGAGTTTTCAAGAGGGCGTATATGGCGTAGTTGGGCATCGAAAAATGATACAGCAGACATATTGTTAGGATTGGATGCTAATTTGGGGACCTTACGTAGCTCAGTCGGCTCTGGAGTGATGTTACGCTACGGGGAAAAGCTCGACTCTTCCTATTCTAGTGCCTTGCTAACCGATTCTCGTATTTCTAACCCAGTAGCTATACAAGGTGGTTGGTATGTGTACACGGGCCTACAGGTTGAATACGTATTGAATGATATTTTCTTAGATGGCAATACGTTTGAGTCAGGCCCTTCTACTCAATACGATCGCAGTACCGGGACACTGACGGCAGGTGTTGCTTATTCGTGGGGTGACCTAGCATTGACTTTTGCTTTGAATGCGCCACTCTCCGTTGCTTCAAGCAACTCTGAAGAGGTTGAGCAGATGAACAAATACGGTACGATTACTCTTTCTTGGCCGCGCCAAAGATAGCTTAAAAAGGAGTGCGAAAGTGGGGTGAAAGCCCCACTTTTTTGTAAATAAGGCTATTGAGAAACAAAAAAAAGTAATTTCTTAGCTTCTCTGATCCATCTACATTCTTATCTACTCCTTAGAGAGTCACTTCAATAAATAAGAATAAAAGGAAACGAGAAGATGAAGAAGATGTTCACATTAGGGTTAATCGCTGCGTCTGTGATGAGTGCTGTTCCTGCCATGGCAGCAGGAGAAAAGATTGGTCTACTCATGTCTGATCTGCGCCTAGAGCGCTGGCAGAAAGACCGTGATTTGTTTACTGATGCAGCAGAAGCGATGGGCGCTAAAGTTTATACTCAATCTGCTAATGGCAATGCGAATACTCAAATATCACAAGTAGAGAACATGATTTCTCGCGGCGTAGATGTGTTGGTCATTGTACCTGAGAATGGCGAAGTGCTTGGCAATGTTCTGGCAGAAGCGAAATCAGAAGGCATTAAAGTACTTGCTTATGACCGCTTAATTAAATTTGCGGATATCGACCTCTATGTTTCCTTTGATAATATTCGTGTTGGTGAAATGCAGGCGCAGGCTTTATTAGACCGTAAGCCTAATGGCAATTACTTTTTGATGGGCGGCTCTCCTACCGATAACAATGCAAAAATGTTTCGAGAAGGACAAATGAATGTCCTACAACCTGCTATCGATTCTAAACAAATTTCCATAGTCGGTGATCAATGGGCCATGGGTTGGTCTGCCGAAGCAGCACTTAACATTATGGAAAATGGTCTGACCGCCAACGCCAACAAAATTGATGCTGTTGTTGCATCTAATGATTCTACCGCAGGTGGCGCGATTCAAGCGTTAGCCGCACAGGGGTTGAGTGGTAAGGTTGTGATTTCAGGTCAAGACGCCGACCTTGCAGCAATGCGTCGTATTGTGGATGGTACGCAAACGATGACGGTATATAAACCTATTTCAAAACTGGCGAAAACCAGTGCTGAAATGGCTGTTAAACTGGCTCGTAATGAATCAATTCAAACTAATGGAACAGTAAACAACGGTACAAAAGACGTTGAAGCAGTTCTACTTACCCCAATTTCAGTCACTAAGGATAACCTGGACAATACCGTTATTGCCGATGGTTTCCACTCTCACGAAGACGTTTACAGCCACTAATTGCTATTAATGTTGATGACATGACCCCTGCTACTAGGGTGTCATGTCGATTAATTGAGGTAAGAAAATGAAGCATTCCTTACTAGACATGCGTGGGATTGTAAAAAGTTTTTCTGGCGTTAAAGCATTAGATGGCGTCAGCATTTGTCTAGAGGCAGGGCAGGCACTATCTGTTTGTGGAGAAAATGGTTCTGGCAAATCGACTCTGATGAAGGTGTTGAGTGGCGTCTGGCCATATGGAACCTACGAAGGCGAAATCTATTTTGCGGGTCAGCAAGTTAAAGCAACAAGCATACGAGACACTGAACGTTTAGGTATTGTTATTATTCACCAAGAGTTGGCATTAGTGAAAGAGCTCTCTGTCATGGAGAATATCTTTCTGGGTAATGAATTGGGCTCACAAGCTTGGTTGAATGACGATAGCATGTACCAAAGAAGTGTAGATTTGCTCGCTAGAGTCAAATTGGATGTAGACCCAAATGTTAAGGTCGCAGAGCTAGGGGTTGGACAACAGCAGTTAGTAGAGATCGCTAAAGCACTGAATAAAGACGTCAAACTTTTAATATTAGATGAACCTACTTCCTCACTAACGGCAAAAGAAATTCAAATTTTATTAAGTATAGTGCATGAGCTAAAAGCGCAAGGAATTGCCTGTATTTACATTTCTCATAAGCTGGACGAGGTTTTAGACTTATCCGATCAGGTTGTGGTCATACGCGATGGCAAGCAGATTGCCACGACTCCCGCGCAAGCACTCACTCAAAATGACATTATTGCCATGATGGTGGGAAGGGAGCTTGATCAACTTTATCCTAGAGAAGCCCATCAAGTCGGCGATGAAATTCTTAAAGTCAGCCATGCATGTGCGCGTCAAATGGGAGCGCCTACAGAGCAGGTTAAAGATGTTAGTTTTAGTCTGAAACGCGGCGAAATTCTAGGTATCTCAGGCCTAATTGGTTCGGGACGCACGGAATTAATGCAGTGTATCTACGGCAGTTATCCTGGCCAATATAGTCTAGAAATAGAGCTGGAAGGGCAATCGATAAAGGTGTCATCTCAGCGCGCCGCTCTGGCAGCCGGCATCGCTATGGTGCCGGAAGATAGAAAACGACACGGTATTGTTCCCATTATGGGAGTGGGGAGAAACATTACATTATCGGTCTTGGAACAGTTTTCTACCTACGGACAAATGAAAGAAGACCAAGAGCAGCAGGCAATAGAAGAGTCCATCGCGAGGCTAAAAGTGAAAACGGCTAGCCCAGAGTTGGCGATCAAAAATCTCAGTGGCGGTAATCAGCAAAAAGCCATTATTGCCAAATGCTTATTAAATCAACCGAAAATCTTAATTTTAGATGAGCCTACACGGGGTATCGACGTGGGAGCAAAATATGAGATTTACAAATTGATGTACGCCTTAGTTAAAGAGGGGATGTCCATCATTATGGTGTCATCCGAATTACCAGAAGTGATTGGCATCAGTGATCGAGTATTGGTCATGCATGAAGGCCAGCTAAAGGGTGAATTTAACGCCGAGGGGCTTACTCAAGAAATGATAATGAATTGTGCTATTAAAGAGGGCGCATAAGATGTTTACAAAAATAAAAACACATCACCTGCAGTTACTGGCTATGTTAGCAGCCATGCTGTTTATTGTGATTTTTTTTTCCATTGCTACGGAAGGGGCTTTTATTACCCCGAGAAATATTTCTAACTTATTGCGTCAAACTGCCATAGTGGGGATTCTCGCCATTGGCATGGTATTCGTAATTATCAGTGCCGAAATAGACCTGTCGGTCGGCTCTATGATGGGCTTGTTAGGCGGTATAGCGGCCATACTCGATGTTTGGTTTGACTTGCCTATTGCCTTAACAGTACTGATCACTGTTGCCACCGGGCTTGTGCTCGGTTTGTTTAATGGCTGGTGGGTAGCCTATCAAAAAGTTCCTTCTTTCATAGTGACTCTGGCAGGTATGTTGGCCTTTCGAGGCATCTTAGTTGGTATTACCGATGGTGTCACGGTGGCTCCAACATCCCCTTCCTTGGCTCAAATAGGGCAAAGCTACTTACCAACCAGCTGGGGAGGCAGTGTCATTGCCCTCGTTTGTCTGGGGATTTTAGTGAAGGTCTATCGTAAACATAATAAAGCTTCAGTTGCTAAAACCAGTAGCACGCTCAAGCCCGTTACCTTTGAGTATACCAAAGCGGTTTTTGCTGTGCTGGCATTGTTGGCATTGCTTGCGGTGTTAGAGAGCTATCGTGGTATTCCTACACCTATCCTAATCATGGGGAGCCTGATCTTGTTTGCCACTTATATAGCAAAGAAAACGGCGTTTGGTCGACGTGTCTATGCGATAGGAGGAAACATTGAAGCCACCCGCATGTCTGGTGTGAACGTTGAAAAAACCAAGATGTTTGTGTTTGGTTTAAATGGCATTATGGTGGCAATTGCCGCACTGATCCTAACGGCTCGGCTAGGAGCAGGCTCACCAGCAGCGGGTAATATGGCTGAATTAGATGCGATTGCTGCATGTGTCATAGGTGGAACCAGCTTGGCGGGTGGTATTGGTACAGTATTTGGTGCCATTATGGGGGCCTTAATTATGGCCAGCTTAGACAATGGTATGAGTATGTTAGATGTGCCTACCTTTTGGCAGCTTATTGTAAAAGGTGGCATTCTCTTGTTAGCAGTTTGGCTTGATGTAAAAACCAAAAAGAGCCATTAATTAAAAGAGTGGAATAATATTTCAGGAGCGGTGCTGAAGAGCACCGTTCTTGGTTTGATAAGGAAAGATTATGTATATCGGTATTGATCTTGGCACGTCAGGCGTGAAAGTTATTTTAATGGGGGAAGATGGACAAGTAACAGCCAGTTGTTCTTCTCCTTTGAGTGTTTCTAGAGTAAAAGAGCTTTGGTCTGAACAAAACCCGGAAGATTGGTGGTTAGCAACAGATCAAGCCATGCAAGAGTTGGCTAGCAAAGTCAGCTTGGCTGAGGTAAAAGCCATTGGTCTATCAGGTCAAATGCATGGTGCGACATTGCTTGGAAAGGACCATCAAGTATTGAGACCGGCGATTTTATGGAACGATGGACGTTCCTTTGAAGCCTGTAAAGAACTACAAATAAAGTGCCCTGAGGTGCAAACCATCACAGGTAATTTAGTTATGCCGGGGTTTACCGCCCCTAAGCTTTTGTGGATGCAAAAGCATGAAAAAGCCCTGTTTGATAAAGTTGATAAGGTTCTGCTCCCTAAAGATTATTTGCGCTTTCGGATGAGTGGGGACTTTGCTACAGATGTATCTGACGCCTCAGGAACCTTATGGCTAGACATGCAACAAAGGTGCTGGAGTGAGCGTATGTTGTTAGCTTCAGGCCTCAATGAGAGCCATATGCCTAAGCTTTATGAAGGCTCACAAGTGACTGGAGAACTAAATGCGACGGTTGCGAAACGTTGGTCTATGCCGGTTGTTCCTATTGTTGCTGGTGGCGGAGATAACGCTGCGGGTGCGGTGGGGATGGGAGAAATCCATGAGGGTCAAACCATGCTTTCTCTTGGCACTTCGGGGGTGATCTTTTCTGTCAGTGACGGCTTCACGAGCAACCCAAGTGTGGCCTTGCATAGCTTTGGCCACGCCTTACCCAACACTTGGCATACTATGTCGGTTATTTTAAGTGCGGCCAGCTGCTTGGATTGGGTAGTCAAATTAACCGGCTTTGAGAGTGTCGGGCAGGCTTTTGCTGAATTAGAAGCGCGTCCACCAAAAAGTATTAGTGTGACATTTTTGCCATACTTAAGTGGGGAGAGAACACCACATAATGACCCAAATGCGAAAGGAGTGTTTTGGGGTATGGGGCACGATACTGACCGCCTAGACTTTTTTCAAGCGGTTCTAGAAGGGGTTAGTTTTGCTCTTCTTGATGGTTTAGAAGCCGTATCATCAGTCCAAGAAGTGTCTCAAAGTATGGATGTTATTGGAGGTGGCGCGCGCAGCGCATACTGGTTGCAAATGCTATCCAATATTTTTTCGAAAGACATGGTGTATCGAGCCGGAGGAGAAGTGGGCCCAGCGCTAGGTGCTGCAAGGCTTGCCGCCCTTGGTGTTAATCCAGAAGATCAACTTGATCGCATCTGTTCACAGCCGGATATTATTAAGACGTTAACTCCCCAGCAAGCTCAAACTGACTATTATCAGCAGAAACATGAGCGCTATCACGCCTTATATCAAGGGGTGAAAGGGTTGTTGTAAGTGTCTGAATGCTGTTGAGATTTGATCTGAAAAGCCACTTCTTAGGGCTGCTGTGCTCGGAAGTGGTGACTTTTTCAATGCCCTTTCAATATAAAGTTTACTCTTACAAAACCCTTCTTCACAATGGGAGAAGCAAGAGTAAATCATAGGTAATGCTGCTACCGAATTTATCTTTGGTGGCGCGACCTTCCATAAAGCCGTGGTCTATTTAACAAAAATTAGAGAGCAGTCCATGTTTGAAAAACGATATCGTTTAAACCTTGTGTTCAATGCGAATAAAGTCTACGACCGCCAAGTCATAGAAGGTATTGGTGAGTATCTACAAGCGGCTCAATGCGATTGGGATGTCTATTTTGAAGACGACTTTCGTTATCGAGTCGAAGGGCTCAATACTTGGCAAGGTGACGGTATCATTGCCGATTTTGATAATCCAGATGTAGAACGGTTATTACGAGAAACGAACATTCCTACTGTTGCGTTAGGTGGGTCTTACCATACTCGTGAGGAGTATCCGAGGTTTCCTTACGTCGCCACTGATAACATGGCACTGGTTAAAACAGCTTACGAGCACTTGAAAAACAAAGGCCTAACACAGTTTGCTTTTTACGGTGTGCCTGCCACTCCATACACGCGTTGGTCCCAAGAGCGGCAAAGAGCCTTTGTTAAGTTAGTAAAAGCAGATGGCTTTGAAAGCAATGTGAATGAAGGCCAAAGCACCAATGTCAAACAGTGGCAAACGGCGCAGCAAAACTTGGAACATTGGTTAAAAACCCTGCCAAAGCCAGTTGGTGTGGTGGCAGTAACAGACTCTAGGGCTCGTCACCTTTTGCAAGCTTGTGATCATTTGAATATTTTGGTGCCGGAAGAAGTGGCCATTGTGGGAATCGATAATGAGAACATGGCGCGTTATTTAAATCGTACTGCTTTATCTTCGGTGCAACAAGGCAGTAAACAAATGGGTTACCAGGCTGCCAAAATGTTACATCGTATGTTACTTGGATATCCTTTGGAGAATGACCTTGTCATTGTACCGCCATTGGGTATTGAAGAGCGCCAGTCCTCAGATTTTAGAGCCCTAGAAGACCCTTATGTTATGCAAGCAATGCATTACATAAGGCACAATGCATGTCGGGGAGTGAAAGTTGCACAAGTGGTGGACTATGTTGGTATTTCGCGAACAAACTTAGAAACGCGTTTTATCGAAGAAATTGGCTGTTCAATGCATGAACAGCTTCATATGACAAAGTTTTACCGGGCTTGTGAATTGATTACTTCTACTGACTTGGCATTTGAAGAAATTGCGCGAACCTGTGGCTACCCTTCTGTGCAATACATGTATACAGTGTCTCGCAAAAATCTAGGCATGACCCCTAAGGAATATCGTTTGTCTGCAAAGATGGTAAAAGAGTCGAATTAAAAGATTAAGAAGCCCTTTCGGGCTTCTGTCAGGTTGTTAACCTCGAATGTGCTGGTTAACTATATTTTCAAGCAACTCTTGCTTGCCAGAGACGGCAGTCGGATTCAGATTATTGCTCTGAACATGTTTAGCAATGTCTTCAAGGCTCAGTTTCCCTTGTAAAATATCCTGTCCCATTGGGCTGTCCCATTTTTGATAGCGTTGTGATACAAAGCTCGACAATGCCTCACTTTCTATTAGTTTTACGGCTTTTTCTAGGGATAAAGCCAGAGTATCCATAGCGCCAATATGGCCGTGGAATAGGTCTTCTAAGTCGTTTGACTGACGTCTTAATTTGGTGTCAAACATATAACCACCCGTTTGGAAACCACCCGCTTTTAAAATCTCATAGGTAATCAAAGTGTACTCTTCCACGCTAGTTGGGTATTGGTCGGTATCCCAGCCTAGTTGAGCATCACCTTGGTTGGCATCCACAGAGCCAAAGATCCCCAGTGAGCAAGCAGTGGCTATCTCGTGATGGAAACTGTGGCCAGCTAAGGTTGCATGGTTCGCTTCAATATTTACTTTGATTTCATTTTCTAAGCCAAACTCTTTTAAGAAACCATAAACAGTCGCTGTATCATAATCATACTGGTGTTTAGTTGGCTCAGCGGGTTTTGGCTCGATCAGCAAAGAGCCTTTAAAGCCAATTTTGTGTTTATGTTCAACGACCATTTGCATGAAACGACCTAACTGTTGGCGTTCTTTGCGCAAATCCGTATTCAGTAGGGTTTCATAGCCTTCGCGGCCACCCCAAAGTACATAGTTCTCACCATTAAGTTTTTGTGTTGCTTGCATAGCATGAAAAACTTGCGTTGCAGCGTACATAAAAATATCAGGGTCTGGGTTCGACGCAGCACCGGACATATAGCGTCGATTAGAAAAAGCATTAGCTGTGCCCCAAAGCAGTTTTAGCCCACTGGCTTCTTGCTTAGCCTGCAAAACATCTACCATGGCGTCTAAATTATTAATGTACTCGGTTACTGAATTACCTTCAGGACACACATCAATATCGTGGAAGCTGTAATAAGAAATACCCAGTTTAGAAAAGAATTCAAATGCCGCATCGGCTTTTAATTTGGCATTCTCCATTGGGGTTGCAGAACCTTTACTCCAAGGGCGGTTAAAGGTATTCTCGCCGAATACATCACTGCCATGCCAACAGAAATTATGCCAATAGCATGCGGCCATACGTAAATGCTCAGCCATGGTTTTACCCATGATTACCTTGTTAGCATCATAATGCTTAAAAGCAAAAGGGTTGGTGGAATTGGGTCCCTCAAATTGTACCTGTGGAACCGTGGGAAAAAAATCGCTCATCGCATACTCCTAGTGTTTCTTGTTTTTATTGGGTAAAACAAATCATTGGCTTTTTAAGGCTGAGCCGCAATTACGAAATTTCTTCCGGTGATTATTGAATTTATCGAGCACAAAAACGCACTTTGTAAAAAGTGCGGGCTTCATAACGGCTTGGTGCGCAGAAAAAGGAACACTATGAACTTTGTTGCGATTCGCAGAGAGTTTGACTTTCGCAGTATTGAAATGGGGCGTTGGGTAACCAGTGAAGAACGCGATAGGGCGGCGCCAAAATTTTACCAAGCTTTAACCGATTTGAAGCGCGTGCTCAATGTGCCTTATGAAGTTATTTCGTTACGGGGGCAATTAGGTATCCAGTATGGTAAGGGCGGTCAACTGGGAGTTAGTGCCCATTACACTCCTGCCACAAGGCAATTGGCGTTAGCGAAAAACGCTGGGGCGGGTAGTTTAGCCCATGAATGGTTCCATGCCTTTGATCACCATATGGGGAGTAAGATGTTTGCGACAATATCTGACAAGGAATTCGCTTCATTTGCTTGGATCAATAATGCAGTGCCTTATCCACACCCTTTAAATACACTGCTCGGCCACTGTTTTCAGACCATTTTATTAGATGACGCAGGGGAGCGGCCGAGCGAGCTATTTATGCTAGCAAAACAAGTAGATGGACAGCTGAATAGCTATTATTACGCCAAGCCGGAAGAAATGGCAGCACGCTGCTTTGAAGCCTTTATTGAAGATGCCTTACCCAATAGCCAGTTTTTAGTAAAAGGCACCCGTGCTTCCCAAGAAGCTCAATTCGGGCTTTACCCAAAAGGAAAAAACCGAGAGGCAATTAATTTAGCCTTTGCTGACTACTTTGCACATTTAGGTTCGGCGCTTGGTAAGGCGCCGAATATCGATTAGTTTTCTCTAAAATGTTTAGCGAGGGCTTGCCATTGCTGTTCAGATTGAGCAGCCAGCATTTCTCCATCTAGTAAAGTCGGCTGATACTCTTTTCCGTCTAACGTGCGACAGACACC
The DNA here is from genome assembly GCF_054780655.1 of Marinomonas epiphytica. Classification (NCBI taxonomy): domain Bacteria; kingdom Pseudomonadati; phylum Pseudomonadota; class Gammaproteobacteria; order Oceanospirillales; family Oceanospirillaceae; genus Marinomonas; species Marinomonas epiphytica. Next base: position 286,888 of record NZ_BAAGVX010000033.1, on the reverse strand, counting down.
ACCAGCTTCTTGGTATATCAGAACGCCAGCAGCATGATCCCAAGGCATCATTTTATAGGTGAGGGTAAAGTGAAAGTGCCCCTGTGCCAGCATACGATAAGCTGGGCAAGAAGGAAGGTTATTAATGCGAGCAAAGTGAGTCGCTTTTAAGGCAAAGTCTTTTAACTTTTCACCCGTATAGGCATGGATAGACATAATGCCTGCCAATGCAGTTAACTCTGTTTGCGCTTGAATGGTTAAAGGCTTGGGAGGTTGAGCAAAGGCATTGACTGTGGTGTCGCCTTTTTCTTGTGGCAGTGTTCTTTGAAAATATGCCCCTTGTCCCAAGTGGCTATAGATCCAGTCGTCATTCACAGGGTCATAAAGTAAACCAAATTGGGTAACGCCTTTTTCTACGACGGCGAGAATAATCCCAAAGTCAGATAAACCATGTGCAAAGTTCCAAGTGCCATCAATCGGATCTATGATCACGCAGGTGTCTGCACTGCTAATAAGATCGGTTGTTTTTGGGTCTTCGGCGACGGCTTCTTCTCCAACAATCGCCCAATTGGGAAAGCTTTGCTTGATTTGGGTGCTAATAAACTCTTCGCTAGCGTGGTCTGCAATGGTGACAAGGTCGCTCAAACTGCTCTTTGTAGCGACATCAGACAGGTCTAACTGGCGAAACTTGCTCATTACAATTTCCTGGCCTGCTCGTCTTACAATGTGTATTAGCTCGTCTTGCATTGCTTTGTCCAGCGACATTACTTGCTCCCTTTTGAAGTCATTTGAAATAGTATGCTACTGTCATATTTGTAACATTTTAACTTAATCGTAACGAAAGATTGTTACTGTTGTTAGACAGAAAATGAAAAATGGACCTTAATAATGTCAAAACCTGCCTCGGCAGTACAAGAGAACTTACACTTTCTCATTAATGAAGTTGAACTTCATTGCCAGCTTGCTGAACAGTTTTTTACAGACTTTCCTAGCGACTTATACATGCGTATGTGTGGCCGCAGAGGCTATATTAAAACGTTGCGAGAAAAGGTCGATAAAGAGTGCGCTTTGTTAATCGAACGTCGCAAGCCTGGCACTCGTTTCTATATTAAAGTAGAAGCGAATCGCACTCTTGCCATGGCTTTAGACCGCATGGCCTTGCATCTTCATCATTGTATCGAACAGGGGCTGGTGTTTAGTTCAAAAGACCACCCAGAGGTGCAAAAATGCTTTTCCTTAGTCAAAAAAATGCATCGTGCGGTGCGGCTCGTTAAGCTAGGCTTAGACAAGTCTTTACGTCGTACTGGCATAAAAGTAGGACGTCGAATACAGCCAATGCTGTCTTTGTATGAGGAAATTCTCGTTACAATTAAACAGCAGAAAAATAGTTTATCAGGTGAGGTTCTGCAGTCGGCTTTCTTGACGGCTTACTGTTTAAAAGAAGCCGTTGACCAACTTTCTGTTGTGGGAGAGTGCCTAATTCAAGCGGATCTAGGTCAGGTAGTCTCTTTACAAAATTACGATCACTTGCAAGCCTCAGCGGACTCATTGAATTACGACTTAGCCGATTTGAAAATTCGTCGCCTTGCTTTAACCCGTTCGGGTAGTGCCATTGCTTCAATTAGTCATAAAACAGAAACGGATAATGGCGTACTGGCGGTTTATAAAGAAGGTAACCAAGAAAAAATCGCTGAAGAAGTAGCTGGGGTGAAACAATGGCAAAAAGTGGACCCTAATGTGGCCCCCGATGTGTTAGCTCACACGGATAAAAAGAACAATACTTCGTCGCTGTTGATTGAGCATATGCCAGGCCAAACACTGGAAGCTCTATTACTAAATGGTAATGAAAAGGCAGTTCATGTCAGCCTAAACGCCTTGTTTGCGTTACTGAATAGTACTTGGAAGAAAACCCTTATAGCAGAGCCGATACAGGCTAAATTCATGGCACAACTGGCAAAGCGCATTGACGCCAGTCGTCAACTGCATCCAACTTTTTTTAGTGAAGAACAGAGTTTATGTGGTTTTGTACGGCCAAGTTTCGATCATTTAATTGACGCTGTGGCTGCCAAAGAACGTCTCTGGCCTGCGCCTTTTTCCGTGCTAACCCACGGGGATTTTAATGTCGATAATTTGATTTATGATGATTTAGAGAAACGTATTTATTTTATTGATTTACATCGCTCCCAGTATTTTGATTATGTGCAAGATCTTTCTGTGTTAATGGTGTCTATCTATCGCTTACAAGTGCTCAGTGGTGAAACCCGCGCGCTTATGATGGATAGTGCGAAGCAAATATACCAATTTGGTAGCCGATACGCGAAGCGACATCAAGACAGCACCTTTGAACTTCGCCTAGCGGCAGGTTTAGCTCGCTCTTTCGCAACCTCCACGCGATTCATTTTTGATAAAAAACTGGCTTCTCGCATGCATTTAAGAGCACGCTATTTACTTGAAACATTAGCGAATATGCCCTCTGAGCAAGAAACCTCTTTTAAAATTCCACTAAAGGAGTTGTATTTTGAATAATCTACCCTCTGATCAAGAGGCAATACACAACCAGGAGAACGCACCACGTATTGCCGTGGTCGGTATACCAGGGAAATGGTCCACAGAGGTGTTGGCAGATCGTCTAGAAGCCATGACTGGGTTTCGAGCTGTAATTGATATGAAGGATGTAGAATTACGGCTCGATACTAATCAGGTAATGTGGCAGGGCATGGATTTGTCTCAATTAGATGGGGTCATCGTTAAGAAAATCAGCCAAGTCTATTCCCCTAGTGCAGAAGATAGAATCCATCTGCTGTCCCATTTAGAGTGTTGTGGCGTAACCGTTTTTAGTCCTACTCATAGCATGGATAAGTTGATTAATCGTCTGAGCGGTACTCTTGCGCTTCATCAAGGCGATATTCCAATGCCCAAAACGAGAGTGACTGAGTCCTTGGAACTTGCTGTGCAAACTGTTCGTGAATATGGCTCTGCTATTGTTAAGCCTTTGTACTCGACGAAAGCGCGCGGCATGTTGATGCTTGGCGCGGATAACTCAGATGATGAAATTCGAAAACAGCTATCAGCTTACTTGGACGAGCAGGGAATTATTTATATTCAAGAAAAGTTAGAGCTTAATGGCCGAGATCTGGGCATGGTGTTTTTAGGTGGCCAGTATCTTTGTACCTACGCTCGTGTAGCAGGCAATGATACTTGGAATACGACTATTCACAGTGGTGGTCGCTATGAAAACTACGCAGCGAGCGATGAGTTAATCGAGTTGGGGCAGCGAGCCCAAGCGTGTTACGAAATGAGCTTTACTACGGTAGATATCGCACTAACAGATAAGGGCCCGGTGGTGTTTGAAGTATCCGCTTTTGGGGGCTTTAAAGGCGCACTCGAAGGTTGTGGGGTCGATGCTGCACAAGCTTATGCGAACTATGCTGTACAGCAAGTAAGGAGTCATAATGCTGAATAATCCTTTGGCAAACCATGAATTAAAACACGCCTTAGCGTCTTGCCAATATAAACATATGTTTGTTTTTGCCGGTTTAGGTTTTTGTCTGCATAGCAACAACGAAAGCATTATAGAAGGGCTAAAAGAGTATTATAAAAGCTATTTCGCTAGTACTGTGGAGCAAAAAGTTGTCGACGTTTATGTGGTGGAGCAGGGGGTCGTGGGCGCCGCATTAGATTGGCTACCTGTTCCCAGAGAAATTGGTAAAACGGGTCGTAAAGAAGGTTATATTGATAGCCCGTCGGGGCGTTGGATAAAAAAATTCAAAACCGGTTTAGCCTTATTACAAAGGCAAAGGGACCCAGTCGCCGTGGGACCTTGCGTCAAGAATTTGGCGCAAATAGTTAACTTTATTAATAATCAATTTATCAATGTTCATTTACGCGAAGGTTGTTTGCTTGGCCATGCCTCTGCGTTTTCTAAAGAGGGGCAAGTAACGGCGATTGCAGCAGGTTCAGGGGGGGGGAAGTCGACTCTAATGCTGCGTTGCTTGGAGGATGATTCGACTCATTTCATTAGTAACGATCGTATTTTGTTACAACGAAATGAAGCCGGTGTGACCTTAACCGGTGTAGCCAAACTGCCCAGGGTAAACCCTGGTACCTTGTTGCACTCTTCTGGGGGGCGGCTCAAGCACATTTTGCCCGTACAAGAGCAGGAACGCTTACAACAGCTTGATCAGTCAACGCTTTGGCAACTTGAACAAAAGTACGATGTGCAGATTGAAGATGAATATGGTCCTGAACGTGTTGTGTTAACCGGGCAGTTGACACGTTTAATTATGCTGGATTGGTCTTTAGGATCGAAGGTGCCTACCCAAATTGAGCGAGTTGATCTTCAGCAAGGTCTTGCTCATATTGAAGGGCTTAGGAAGCGGCCAGGACCTTTTTACCAAGATAGTACTGGGCAATTCATTGAGCTGACAGAGTGCGCTGACCTTGAAGATTATCAGCAAGTACTAGAGGGCATTGCCGTGTATCGATTATTTGGTGCGGTAGACTTTGATAAAGCCGTTGATCTTTTAGCATCAACGGAGGAAATATGAGTCGTAAAATCGCGCTTATCCGACACGGTGCTTATCAACAAATTGAGCAAGCTCCTAGTGCGTTACAGCCTTACCCATTAACAATACAAGGGGAAATTGAGGTTCGCCAGCAAGCCCGACAATTGGCTGCTTGGTTGTCAGAACATGCCATTCAATTAGACCCTATTATTGATTGCTCTACGTTACTTAGAGCATGGCAAACCGCTGAAATATATCGCCAGGAACTGGCCGGTTTTTTCAAAAATACACCTGTTATAGAGTCGTTTTCAGCCTTGTGCGAGCGCAGTGTCGGCGCGGTGGCTAATTTAACGGTCGATGAAATCGAAAGAATTTTAGAGCTAGACCCTAGGTTTGAGCGTCCTCCTGCTAATTGGAAGTCGTCCAGCGATTATTGTTTGCCTTTCGATGGGGCTGAGTCATTAATGGATGCAGGCACAAGAGTCGCGAATCACATTCAGCATCGTATGCTTGGTGAGCATGATGACACGCTTAAACTGATTATCGGACATGGTGCGTCAATCCGTCACGCAGCCTATTTGCTTGAATTAATGGAAAAGGAACAGATTAGGCAATTAAGTATGTTTTATGGGCACCCAGTGGTGTTTGATTTTGCCAATCAAACAAGCTTTTCCGTTCCTGTGTTTGGCAAATGGAAACAAAGAAAATTAAACGAAGTGCCTGATTAGGCATTGCGTTCACTAGGTAAATATATGAAAAACCCTATTCCCAAAATTGCTGACTCCCCAGTTCATGCAGATATCCTTGCTAGGCTGCCTTCTGAGTGGATTGATTGGCCACAAGACGGTGGTTCTAGTAACGCCAGTGCTCGCATGACTGGAGCAACCAAGGCCCATAAACTGAAGCGCAAGTTAAAGTGGCCTAAACGCCCAGTGGTGTTTATTTCAGACCCTCATGCCGATGCCCAAGCGTTCGAAGCATCCTTAATTGCCGCAGGGGTCGCGCGTCAACGTAAGGCTGGCTTGGGTAAGCTAAAGTTAACTAAGTTTGGCCGTAAAGCCGAAATTATCATTGGGGGAGACTGCCTAGATAAAGGTCCAAGTAATTTAGACCTATTACGCAGCGTAAAACAATTGTTTCGTTTAAAAGCCAGAGTGACTTTGTTAGCGGGTAATCATGATTTAAGACTAATCATGGGGCTGTTGGCGCTAGAGCGTAAAAAAGATATAGGGAATCAGCACTTTTTTGTTCGTATGGGGAAAAAGGTTATTCCTTTATTTAAAGAAGTGTTCGAGCAGTATGTGGAAGGAACGAACTGGCAGAAAAAGGTGCCGGATGAAGACACTTGTCGCAATAAGCTGTTTCCTAGTGAAAAGTGGTTTGAAGCCTTTCCCTACCATGCAGCGGGTCAGCTGACAGCGGAAGGAATTGAGCGTGAAGTACGTAAAATGTCCTCTAAGTCGCAAACCTTTGAAAAAAATTGCCTTGCAGCTGGTATGACGCTGCAGCAGGTTTATGCCGCTGCACTGATGTGCCAAAAGCTGTTCCTAAGTAAAAAGGGCGAGTTTGCTTGGTTTTTTCATAAGATGAAATTGCTTGAAAAGCGGGGGGCATTTCTCTTTTTGCATGCAGGTTTAGATGACACCATGGGGCAGCTATTGCTAAAAAGTGGAATTAAGTATGCGAATAAAGCGTTTCATCGCAATTTAAAACATCGTGATTTATTTGGTTTTTACTACAGTTCACTTGCGAATACCTTCCGTACAAAATATCGGGAAGCCGATTTACCTTTAACGGATCATGGTGTGAAAGCGGTACATAAATCGGGTGTTCATGTTGTCGTTCAAGGTCATGTTAACCGACGGTTTGGGCAAAGAATTACGGTAAAGAAAGGGCTCATTCATATTGAAGCGGACGTCACTCTAGACACACATTCGCGCATCAATGAAGGACTAGAAGGCTATGGTATAGGGGCAACCATCATTAGCAAAGCGCATGGTGTAGTGGGGATTAGCTGTGACTATCCGCAAGTTAAAGTGATGAAACCTGAGACATTAAGACAAATATATGGATAACTTATGAAATCTAAAACTGAGTTTAAACACGAAGCGTTATTAGATAGTAGTGATATTCAAGATCTGCTAAAAACGATTTCGAAAAGTTTAGGTAAGGGTAAACTTGAGTTTAGCGATGAGAAAGGCGCACTTGTGCTACAACCAGAAGGACTTTTATACCTTAAAGTCACAGCCTCAGAAGAGGATGACCGTCAGCAATTTGACATTAAAGTGCGCTGGGAAAAGCAACCTAAAAAACTTAGTAAAGAACTCCCTAAGATTAATTAGGTCACCTCCCCTTTGCTCATTTAAGTTGGCAAAGCACCTGATTGCCAACTTAAATAACACCCTAGCTTTTGCCTAGTGCAACCAATACTTGGCGTTTGGTTTCACCACCATAAGGGCGACGACCATGCATGGCCATATAGTTATCGACTATCGCCATATCTCCGTCTTGCCATTCCACATCAAAGGTGAACTCGGCTGATAAGCTATTAATTAGCTCAAGATCTTCCGCTTTAAAATGTGAACCATCTCCATAGGTGATAGCACTCGATGGATTTTCACGTACTCCTTTCCATCCCATATAAGCAGCAATCAACTGGTTATAGAAAGTCTTCTTGCCATTTTTAAGCTCAACTACGGCAGGTAGAACTGGTGTGGTCGCTCTTAATGTGCCGTCTTCTAGCCATTCCCATGAGTAGCCAAGAGATTTCAGTTTGGCCTCGGCTTCTGTTTGGGTTTCACAACTCAGAGTGCTTTTCCAACTACGGCCTTGTCCTGAATTAACATCATTTTCACTTGGCATGCTGGTGGTGTATTTTAATCCTTTTTCAGCAAAGTCTTGTGCCAGTTCAGGAGCGACTTTTTGTAGCTTTTCAAAAAGCTTGTCAGAACGACATAAAGGAGTGGCACCACCATGATCTGCGGCTTTTAAACAGAAGAAGAAAAGCTGATCTGGTGAAACGGGGGTTTGTGCCATTTCATGGTGTAAGAATATTTCCACATCTTTGGGAGCTTCGTTAGCCGTAAAGACTCGCTCCGTAAAATTAATGCGGACAGCGTTAGAAAGAGACTCTTGGTAAGTAAAAGAGTCAAATTCAAAGGCCGCTGAAAAGGCATCAAAATCTTCTGCAGAATGAAGTGGAAAACCACGAAATAGCAAAGTACCTGATTCGCTCAGGGCTTCTTTGAGCTCTGCTAAATTGTTTTTTACCCACGCAATGGACTGAGTAAGATCACTAATTGAATTAGGCGCAACAATACTTTGCTGAGTGACGATACTTGGGAAAAGAGTATCGTCGTATGTGTGTAGGCCTTCGAGATTAGCAAACTCAATCGCCCCTTTTGTATTTAGGGTCGCCATAGTTGTTTCCTTTTTATCAAATAAACCCTATTTAGTCGTAAATAGGGTAAAAAGTACCAAATGCTGCTTCACAGAAGTGACCAGGATCATTAAAACGACGGTTTTGATTGAGTGCCGTAATCGCATCCATCTCTTCTTGTGTCAGTTCAAAGTCAAACAAAGATAAGTTTTCAATCATTCGCTCAGGCTTGCTGGTTTTTGGAATGATCGAGCAGCCTCGTTGCACGCCCCAACGTAATACAACTTGTGCTGGTGTTTTGCCAAGGCGAGCCGCAGCCGCTTTCACAACAGATTGCTCAAGAGTGGACTCTTGTTGGCCTGCCATATCCAGTTCAAGGTAAGAAAGTGCGCCAAGGGGAGAGAAAGAGGTCACTTGCAGGCCGTAATCTTTTGCCATGCGGATAAGGCGTTCTTGAGTTAGATAGGGATGAGATTCAATTTGCAAGCTATGTGGCTTAATATTGGCGTAGTTCATTAAGTCGTGAAGCAACCCTGTATTATAGTTGCACACACCAATATGCTTAACCAAATTTTCTTCCGCTAGGCTTTCCATGGCTGACCAGGTTTCGTGTAATGGCACTTTAGCTAAAGTCATTTTAGGGGCAGCACTTGGGTCAACTGTCCAACCAGGTGGGTAATTGTCCTCGAAAGGTACGAATTGCTGGGCAATTGGGAAGTGGATGAGGTATAAATCTAGGTAATCTAGTTGCAAATCCTCTAAGGTACGCATTAATGCAGGTTTTACATGCTCTTTAGCGTGGTAGGTATTCCAAAGTTTAGATGTAATCCACAGCTCTTCACGGGTACAGATACCCTCTTTAATGGCGCGAGCAATACCTTCCCCTGTTTCTTTTTCGTTGCCATAGTCACTGGCACTATCTATATGGCGATAACCTGCTTTAATGGCTTCATAAACCGTATCGGCACACATTTCATTTGGTACTTTCCATAAGCCGAAACCTACGGATGGAATAGTTGCAGCATCTGCTGACATAACAGGTTCCTCAATGTCTTAATGTTATTGTTGGGATTTAGTTAGCGATTTTAAGTAAAAGAACCTACTTATGCAAAACAGGATTCATAGATATTTTGCTTTAGGTGAAGCGAGTTTCAACTGCATTGATAATTAAGTCTTTAAACCAACTGTGTATCTGCCTGTTTTCCTTCTTGATAATGCCTAATATTAAGTATCGTCGTATTGGCAATATGGGCTAAAGCTTCTTTAGTAAAGTAGCCTTGGTGGCCTGTGACGATAACATTTGGGAAAGACAAAAGCAGCTGGAATACACTGTCTTGGATAACTCGTGCTGACAGGTCTTCAAAAAATAAAGAGCCTTCGTATTCGTATACGTCTAATCCTAAATAGCCAATTTGACCACTATACAAAGCTTCAATAGCGTCCTGGGCATGGACGAGGCCACCGCGGCTGGTGTTTATTAGCATGACTCCTGTTTGCATTTCCTTTAAGGACGTGCGATTTATTAGATGGTGGGTATGTTCATTTAGCGGGCAATGTAAGCTGATAATGTCAGATTCTTGGTATAAAAAGTTGAGATCAGTGTGTTGGCAACCAAGTTCATCTAAATGAGTATTCTTTTTTAGATCGTAATAGAGTACGGTACAGCCAAAACCTCGCATGATACGGCAAAAAGACTCACCAATTCTACCAGCCCCGATACTACCTACTGTTTTTCCTTCTAAGTTGAAGCCTAACAAACCCTCAAGTGCGAAGTTGTTCTCTTTTACTCTATGAAAGGCTCGATGGGTTTTTCGATTCAAAGCCATGATTAGGGCAACAGCGTGCTCGGCTACAGAGGTTGGGCTGTAATCTGGTACATAATAGACCTTAATGCCGAGCTTTTTCGCATGCTCTAAGTCTACATTGTTATACCCTGCACACCTAAGAACAACGCCCTTCACAGACAATTGTTGTAGTTTTGTAAGAACTTCACCGGTTAGCTGGTCGTTCACGAAACAGCATACCAACTCATACCCCTTGGCTAAGCTAACGGTTTCTAAGCTAAGTCGGCTTTCAAAAAAACTGAAAGTTAGTTCTGAAGCCGAGCTAGTGAATTCAGCTAGGCTTCTTTCGTCATAAGGCTTGGAAGAGAAAACAGCAACCTTCATAATTTAGCTACTCCTAGAAAATCAATCCTTTGAGTGTAACTTTTTTATTTGCGGGTTTGAAAAAAACAGCTATAACTTTGATTTATATCAACGGCTGTAAATGCTTAAGTGACATGCTATATTTGTATTACTAATTTTTCAGATAGCATAAGTTAATAATAAAAGAGTAACAGAACGTATCTTTTTGTCTCTATGTGCTATTTTTATTAGGGGCAAGTGGCTAGTTGAGCGGCATACTATTAAAATTCTATTAAGGTTAGGTAATGAAGACTTGGTATATTTAATATGCCATTAAGCAAATTTAGATAATTCATTTTCAGGAAGGAAATATGTTTACCAAGCATTTGCATCAAGAAATTCAGCTATTGAAAGAAGAAAACTTTGCTTTAAAGCAAGTGAGCGACAGTCTTAAGCAAGAAATGTTATCTATGAGGCTGGATGAAAATGGACACATAATTACAGCTAATCCTTTACTGCTAGAAGCACTTGGTTATAAGAGCGAGTCTGATTTAGTTGGCCAAAAGCTCGTTGACCTAGTCCGCCCTGCTTCTCAACAAACTAGCCACTATAAACAATTGGTCGAGGCAATTAACTCAGTTCATCACTGGTCTGGGGCATTTCAAATGTTGCAAGCTAATGGTGATGAGTCCTGGTTGCGTATTATTATACAACCAGTAAAAGATCAGTCTGGTAAGGTTCAGTTTTTCAAAATTCATGGTAATGACTTAACGCGAACCATTAGTACCTCTCGTGAACACGAAAATCTCATCGCTGCATTAATGCGCTCAACTGCCTTCATTGAATTTGAAATGTCAGGGCACGTGATTAATGCCAATGAATTATTCCTGCAAGGCATGGGTTATAGTCTAGAGCAAATCAAAGGGCAACATCACCGCATGTTCTGTGAGGAAGAAGAAGCAAATTCGTCAGAGTACGAAGCATTCTGGGCCCGTTTGAATCGAGGGGAGTTTGTTGCACAAAGGTTTAAACGTGTGGATAGCGCCGGTAATACGGTTTGGTTAGAGGCTTCCTATAATCCTATTACGAATCTTCAGGGTGATCTCTATAAAGTAGTGAAGTTCGCGACGGTCATTACCGATCAAGTGAATCGTGAGTTGGCTATTTCTGAGGCGGCTGATATAGCCTTTTCAACTTCACAAGGTACAGATGGCAGCGCTCAAAAAGGCAGCCAAGTGGTGCAAAAAACCGTTGAAGTCATGCATCAATTGTCTGACCAAATGGCCCAAGCTGCCGATGGTATTTCAGAGCTGGATAAGCAGTCTCAGCTAGTGGGACAAATTATTCAAAGTGTGAGTGGAATTGCAGAGCAAACCAACCTGTTAGCGCTTAATGCGGCTATTGAAGCGGCTCGTGCCGGTGAACAGGGGCGAGGTTTTGCTGTGGTTGCCGATGAAGTTCGACAATTGGCCTCTCGAACCAGTGCCGCTACCGAAGAAATAGTTTCTGTAGTTGAGCAAAATCAAGTCTTAGCTGAAAAGGCGGTGGCCTTGGTAAATACGGGTAAAGAGCAAGCCGAGCAAGGGTTAGAGCTGTCTAATGAAGCAGGAAACGTGATTTTAGAAATACAAGATGGTGCTCAACGGGTGGTAAATTGTGTCGAACAGTTTGCCAATCAATTTACCAAAAATTAATCAATAGCACCCAGTTAAAATACGCCTAGCTGGGTGCGAATGAATTTATTGATGACCTTGCCAATCAATGGTTGCCAAGCCTTTTATGCAACCCGAACTCGTTTCTTTTAGCTGGGCGCTTTGTCCAACGACCAAACCTTTATCAAACCAAATGGTAATATAGGAACACTGGTTAACCCCTTTATAGCCTGCATACTGTCAAGCTTCTTCATTTCCGTAGAAGGATCGCAGACTGGGTGTGCCTAATGTATCCAAAACGTCTTTTTTACTCATTGCAAGATGAATAGACATAGATTTTTCAGATAAAAGGCTACATGCAGTTAAGGTTAAGCTTAACAAAAGTAAAGTGAATTTCATGTGTCATTATTCCTACCGTTGCTGGTATTTACCTTGCTAGAAACCTTTTTGACTTATATGGTTTTAGTTGCCAGTTGCAATCTTGTTGTTCGTATCTTCGATGAATAGCTCAACTGCAATACTTTTTGACGTCGGGGTATGGCTAAAAGCCCCAACACTGTCCAGGGGAACTAAAGGGTTGGTTTCAGGGTAATAAGCCGCAAGATTACCAGCTGGTATTGCATAAGGAACAAGTGTAAAACCGGTGACTTTTCTTTCTATACCGTCGTTCCAAAGTGATCGGATTGATACTTTTTGGCCTGCTTGAAACCCTAAGCGCTCAATATCTGCAGGGTTAATGAACACAAGGTTACGCTGTCCCTTTATTCCTCTGTATCTATCGTCCATACCATAGATGGTCGTATTATATTGATCGTGTGAACGAAGGCTCTGCAATATCATGGTGGTGTCTGTTATCAGTTGAGCTGCTTGTGTAGGGAGTATCGAATCTGGTAACTCGTGATTATGAAATATGGTTTTACCATTCTCAGTATGCCATCTTCTTTCCCTTGCGCTATTGCCAAGATAAAATCCGCCTTCTTGATTAATTTCTTCGTTAAAGTGCTCGAAGCCTGGCACAACAGCACTAATGTGATCTCGAATAATGTCATAGTCTGCGACAGTGGCTTGCCAATCGATGGGGAACTTACCTAGTGTTGCTTGAGCAATGCCAGCAATAATAGCGGGCTCAGAGCGCTGTTCTGAGCTTAATGGTTCTAACACCCCGCCTGAAGCATGGACCATGCTAAAAGAGTCTTCAACTGTTACTCTTTGCTCGCCGTTGGCCTGGCGATCAATGTCTGTTCTGCCTAAGCAAGGTAGAATAATCGCTTCTTTGCCGATTTGTAGGTGCGAACGATTTAGTTTAGTACTTATTTGTACGGTTAAATCACATTGGCGTAGAGCTTCAGCAGTGGCTTGGCTGTCCGGTGTGGCAGCAGCAAAGTTTCCTCCTAGGGCAATGAAGATTTTTACTTTTCCTTGCTGCATGGCTTTTATGGTATCAACAACCGCCAGCCCAGGTGTGCTTGGAGGGGTAAATTGAAAACGCTTTTCGAGAGCATCAAGAAAGCTTTGTTTAGGCCGCTCATTAATGCCCATGGTTCTATCGCCTTGCACATTACTATGCCCTCGCACAGGACAAGCCCCAGCTCCTGGTTTTCCAAGGTTGCCTCTTAAGGCTAAGAGGTTAACGATTTCATGAATAGTTGCCACTGAATGTTGGTGCTGTGTGATCCCCATGGCCCAAGTACAAATTACTCGCTCAGAGTTTGCATAGACATGGGCACTATGACGAATGTCTTCTTCAGTGAGGCCAGACTGATCAAGAATAGTTTCCCAGGGGGTGTTTTTTACCGTCTCAAGATATGTCGCAAGCCCATGAGTGTGTTGTTGAATAAAGTCATGATCAAAAACGGCTTTACCACATTGTGAGGCTTGTGCTTCGAGTTCAATTAATACCTTAATGATTCCTCGAACGACAGCCATATCTCCCCCTAGTTTCGGGCAGTAATAGGCGGTATTGGTTGGTCTTGAGCCATTTGTTAGCATTTCAATGGGCTTTTGCGGGTTTTGAAAACGCTCTAAACCGCGCTCTTTAAGAGTGTTAAAACTGATTAACTCGGCCCCTCTGCTGACCAGTTCACGCAGGGTTTCCAACATTCTCGGGTGGTTGGTGCCTGGGTTTTGACCAAACACAAAAACAGCATCAGCCTGTTCAAAGTCTTCAATAGAGACGGTACCTTTGCCAATACCAATGCTGCTGGTTAAGGCGTAACCACTTGCTTCATGGCACATATTGGAACAATCTGGGAAGTTATTAGTTCCGTAGGCTCGAGCAAACAACTGATAAAGAAAAGCTGCTTCATTGCTAGCTCGCCCAGAAGTATAAAAAGCAGCACTGTGAGGAGAGGGCTGAGTTTTTAATGCTGAGGCAATCTGCTCAAAAGCTTGAGACCAACTAATGGGCTCATAATGATCCGATTGTGGGTTATACCTCATGGGCTCGGTTAATCTGCCTTGATACTCTAAGTAGTAATCGCTCTGCGTTTTTAACCAGCTCACACTGTATTGAGCAAAAAACTCGGCATCGACCTTTCGAGAAGTGGCTTCCCAATTGACGGCTTTAGCCCCGTTCTCGCAAAAGCGAATCTTAGCTGGGTCGTGCTTCTCTCCCCAAGCGCATCCAGGGCAATCAAACCCATATGGTTGGTTGGTTTTTAAAAGGGTATTAATGTTGCGAACGGCATTGTCGCTTTTTAACCAGTGTTTGGTGGTACTTTTTAAGGCTCCCCAACCGCCCGCAGGGCCTGAATAGGGGGTATGATGATCCGTTTTTTTGCTCATAATCTGTTCCTTAAGAATACTGTCTTGGCCCATCATGCTTGGTCAAATGAATAAGGGTTAAACCATATTGGCGTGCCAAGGTAACGGCCAGCGTACTAGGAGACGCCAAGTGTATCAAGCAAGACAGTTTTGCTCTGACCGCTTTTAACACCAACTCAGTGCTGCAACGGCTGGAGGTGACAATGCTGTGATCATAAAGAGAGAGTTTATTCAGTAGGGCATGGCCAATGAGCTTGTCGATGGCATTATGTCGGCCTATGTCTTCCATACAAGCAAGATTTTGTCCTTCTGGATCAAGCAGTAGTGCCCCATGTATCGCCCCTGTTTCTTGTCCTATTATTTGGTGTTGAGCGAGTAATTTACGCAAGCCGATAAGTTGATCTTGAGGCAGAGGCAGCGAGGGTTTCAATTTTGCTAAGTTGGGGAAAGCGTGTTCTATTGAGTCGCTACCACACAGACCACAGCCTGTGGCTCCTAGTCTGACATGCTTTTGTTGCTTATAAGATTGTAAGCACCTTGGACTAAGCTCTAAATCGATTTGTAAATAAGGCAGTGACCCTTTTTGCACTGATGAGATGTTAATGTCCCTAATCTCGTCCAAATCGTTAATAATTTGCTCAGAAAAAGCAAAGCCAATTGCAAAGGCTTCGAGTTGGCTTGGAGTCACCATCATGATTGCATGTGCTATGCCATTCACCGTGATACTTGCTGGTATTTCAACAACTAGGGAGGTGCTTTCGTCATTTATAGTTCGGGACGTTAAGACTTTAAACTGAGTGGCTTGGATTGGCTGCATGAGTAGGTTCCAAAATTGAGTCTTAGGGGCATAATACTGCATCGTGAATTGAGGTTGTAGATTTAACTGCACATGCTCAGTGCAGGATTAGATTGAGAAGTGAGCCTTTTCTTATTTTCTTGCAAAGAAATAGGGGAGACTCGCTAAGTCATGACCAAGTACTAGAATGGTTATGAGAAACCTGTAAAATTGCGCCTCAATTTGCCTTCGTATTTTTGGCACAGTGTATCGAATAAGTTTTGAGTTCTTTTATGCCTAAAAAAACGTCAGCCGTTTCATCAACTCGAAAACCATATAAGGCACCGCAAAGAGCCAGTGTCATTTGGCTTGTTAGCTTTGCGTGGGTATTTTTAGCTTGTTTATTCGCTTATCAAAAACTAGTACCGGAACCGCCTATATCTGTTGGGAAAATACCAAAGCCTGTTGCTGAACCTACACTGGCTTTAACAAAAGGTAATGGCGTAGTGCTACAAGGCCCTCTTAACTTAATATCACCACTCGGCTTACCTGAGTTACCTCGTTTTCATCGAGAGCCTGAAGTGCCCACGGTAGTAAAGCATCGTTATGAAATACAATCTGGCGATACCTTAGCGAAGATTTTCTTACGCCTGAAGTTACCTCTTAAAACCATGTACAATATTTTGGAGGCGGATCAAGAGTATTTAGTATTAGAGCCCATTTTGAAAGGAGATACTCTAACCTTCCAAATTGATACCCAAGGGAAACTTTATGCTATTTCTCGTCAGCTAGATGCTAGTAAGCAAGTAGCTTATGTGCGCCATAAAAGTGGCGGTTTTACCTATCAGGAAATATTAACGCCAATAGACTATGTTGAAAAACTCATCGACGTGTCTATTGCTGGAAGTTTCTATCAATCCGCAAGAAAACATGGTTTGTCGGATGCAAATATTTTATTAGTGCAGAACCTCTTTAATAATCAAATTCAGTTTGATAGCGAGATACAAGCTGGTGACCAATTTAAAGCTGTTTTGAGACAAGGTTTTGTCGGTGAGGAGCAAATTGGTAATAGCGAACTAGAAGCACTTGAATTAACCGTAAAGGGGCAAACACTCCAAGCTTTTCGTAATCTAGACGGACATTTCTATGATCAGAATGGTAATGGTTTATCCCCCAGCTTATTACGTTGGCCAACCTCTAAGCAATATCGAATTAGCTCGCCATTTAATAAAAACCGCCTTCACCCCATTACGGGCCGACATGCGCCACATAATGGCGTTGATCTAGCAACGCCAATTGGCACCAAGGTGCTAGCAACGGGTAATGGCATTGTGACACGAGTGGCCAACCATAAGTACGCGGGTAAATATTTGGTGCTAGATAATACTGGCCCATATAGCACACGGTTCCTTCACTTAAGTAAGATTCTGGTTAATAAAGGTGAGCGAGTTAAGCGCGGTCAGGTGATTGCTTTAAGTGGTAATACTGGTCGCTCGACGGGGGCTCATTTGCATTATGAGTTGCATTTTAAAGGTCAGGCAGTTAATCCAATGACGGCTAAAATCCCTACCGAACAGAGCATTAGCAACGATCAAAAAGGTTTGTTTTTGGCGAATGTAGAGAAATGGCAGTCGTTGTTTAAATAATCTCTTTTCTATAACGACAAAAGGCTGGTGCCGATTAGCTTTTCATTTAAAGCAATCTGCACCAGCTTTTTTTTGCTAACAGTTAGGCGCTTTTTAGCTCTTTGTTGTAGGTTTTATTACCAATAACAAATTGCGCTATAAACATTGCCATACCGATAAATTGCATCCAAAGCTCTAAACCTGGCCATAGCATGAGAACAGATGCGATGAGCATGAGAACTCGTGAGACAAGGTTCAATTTATTTTCAAGGTAGCCTTCTAGTGTGGCAACCAGAGCATATAGACCGACAATCCCGAATACCGTTAGACGAATGAGAGTTTCCGCATCGCCGCCGATCAGCTGGGTATAAGCCATTAGGAGTGGCACAATGTACAGACCTTTAGCAAGCTTCCAAGCCATCATGCCGGTACGCATTGGCGGCGTTTTAGCAATGGCTGCGGCAGCAAAAGCCGTCAAACAAACCGGTGGGGTTACGTTACTGTCTTGTGAAAGCCAGAATATAATCATATGAGCTGTTACTAAGATCATAGCAACACTTTCTGCACCAAGGGCTTGATCCATCAGCATGCCTTTAAAGTCGGAAGGCACTTGCGCTAATAGAGCAGCGGCGTCTGCACTGGACATGCCTTGTGCGAGAGCGCCAACAGCACTTGGGTCTACCAACATGAACACGGCGCTGGCAGCTTGGGGTAAATTGCCTGAAGCCATCATTTCAATCAGCTGACTTTCAGCAATCAAGTTAAAGATCGCCGGTGCAGAAAGGGTGCCTAAAACGATGTAAGAAGCCGTAACAGGTAGCCCCATGCCCAATACCAAGGAGGCAATGGCAACCAAAATAATAGTAAAGAATAAACTGCCGCCAGCCCAATCAGTGATCAATAATGAGAAAGTATTACCAACCCCAGTGGTACTGATGACATTGACAACCAAGCCAATGCCAATTAATAGCACAGCGGTTGTAGACATGTTTTTAGCACCTTGCACCATGGCATCGAGAACCGCTAACGGGCCCATGCGATGAGATTTAGATAGCCAAGACGCAGCAATAACAGCGAGGATGCTTAACCCAGCTGCATAAGTTGGTGTGAACCCTTGTACTAACAAAGTGACCAGTACTCCTAATGGAATAACATGATGCCAGCCTTCTTTTAAGACCTCTTTGATAGGCGTTGCGTCGTCTTCAGTGGCAATAACCTTGCTACGCTTAGCTTCAACTCGTACGAAGAACCCCACGCTTAAAAAATACAGTAGGGCAGGAATCGCAGCCACACTGATAATAGTGACATAAGATACCTGAGTATAAGATGCCATAATAAAGGCACCTGCACCCATTACGGGCGGCATCAACTGCCCACCTGTTGAGGCGGCGGCTTCTATACCGGCAGCAAAGCGAGCTGGGAACCCGGCTTTTCGCATTAACGGAATAGTGATAACACCAGTCGAAACCGTATTGGCGACAGAAGAGCCAGACACCGACCCCATTAAACCAGAGCCTAAAACCGCGACAAATCCCGGACCACCAATCATTTTGCTGGCTAAAGAACGAGATAAAGAAATAATGAAATCTCCGGCGCCGGATTTGACCAAGAATGCACCGAAAAGAATAAACATGAAGACAAAACTCCATGAAATTCTTGAAATAGAGCCAAACATGCCGTCTGTGCTAAAAAAGCTTCGGTATAGTAAGGTTTCCATGCTTAAACCTGGGAAAGAGAAGGCTCCGCCTAACCAGCTACCCCACAAAACAACATAGCTAAGTGCGACAACAATTAAAAAGGGAATAAACCATCCGCTAGTACGACGAATTAACTCAAGTGCAAGTAATACGGCCATTGAGGAGATAACCCAATCTCCGGTACTAAAGGTTACGCCACGAGCATAAAGCGCGTCTTCAAACAGTACGATGTAAAACACCATGGCGATAAGAGCAAGCACAATGACGGCGTCCATTGCCATAGCGGTTTTACTGTCGCGCCACTTTGGGTGGGCAGGAATCAGTAACGCACACAAAGTACCAAAGCCTGCAAAGTGAAATGCAGATACCCATAGTTCAGGAAGTGTTCCTATTGTATTAATGTAAATGTGGGCTACCGCTAAAAAAATGGCGATGGTAAAAACTATACGGTTTAACCAGGTGCCAGAACGATGCTTTGTTTCGAAATCTTCTAGATTGATTTCATTTTCTTCGGTCTGGTTTGGTTGAGATGAAGTAGTCATAGAACAGCTACCTTTTAAAGTACAAGTAGGAAAAGCAATGTTAAGCGCCAAGGGGTAGCTTGGCGCTTAAGGGGAGGGAAAGCCTCCTAAAGAGATTACTCTGCGATAAGGTGAGCAGGAATTTCAACACCTTGTTCGCGGTAGTAACGAGCAGCACCAGGGTGCAGAGGAACGGGTAGACCAGCAATGGCTTTCTCAATAGACATTACTGCTGTCGCTTTATGGATTGCGCTAAGGTAAGGCAAGTTTTCATAAATAGACTTAGTTAACTGGTATACATCTTCTTCTGATAAATCAGCACGAGAGGCTAAGAAGTTAGGCTGAGCAACCGTCTTAATCGGCTGAGTTTGGCCTGGGTATGTGTTGGCAGGGATCTCATAACGAGTCCACAGTTTGTAGTGACCATTTGCTTCTTTCATTTGCTCATCGGTGAAATCCAGCACTTTTACTTTATCACCCATAGAAGCGTACAAACGAGTTACCGCGCTAACTGGAACACCTGCAGGTGTGTTCATACCGTCAATGTTGCCGTTTTGCATCGCATCAGCGCTGGCACCGTAACCCATGTAGGCAAGGCTAAAGTCATCTGGCTGAATGCCTAGTCCGGTTAATAGTTGACGGCCAGAGCCTTCTGTACCAGAGTTTTTCTTACCAATTGAGAACTTGTGGTTTGTGCCTTCTATGTCTTTTAAATCAGCCACAGTGCCTGTTTTAGCAAGATCGGATTTAAGCACGAAGTGCTCAACGTTTTGCCACAACATAGAAACTGAGCGTAGTTCAGTCTGTTTACCAGAGCTTTCTAGAGGGCCTTCGCCATTCCAAGCCCAAGCCCCGTAAAGACCTTGTAAAATAGCAAACTGAGCTTGGTTCTCGCGAAGCAGCTTAATGTTTTCGCCTGATCCTGCTGAGCTGATAGCAGAAAGAGATAAACCAAACTGAGGCTCAAGCTTGACTTTGCTCAAGGTGGCAATTGCGACACCGACAGGATAATAAGTACCACCTGTAGAAGCCGTTGCAAGAATATAGTTACGGTCATCTGCTGCACTTACTTGAGTCGCAGATAAGGTCATAGCCGCAGCAGTTGCGGAAGCTAGAAGTGTTTTGCTAACAAAGCCCAATTTCATATTATTTTTCTCCAGTAATGGGTTTTAGAACAAGTGGTATATAGCTAAAACTATGCCACAAAATTTAACCAATTGAATATAAAGGAAAATATTTAAATTTTGCTCTTGAGTATGGCACTTTGAGAATAGAGTGAGCGAATTATTGCCTATCCTAACGACAAGGCAATAGGCAATAATTTGCTTATTGTGAAAGTACGTATTTCTCTAGGGTAATTGTGCTAGTCTTGTTGATCAGTAGGTTTGATGAGCAAGATTTTGCTGATTGAGAAAAGGACGTAAAAATATGAAAAAGACAACTCCGATTCAAGTGGTGTTATTCGATTTAGGTAATGTGTTAGTGGACCTAGGTGGTGTATCCACTATGCATAAAATGCTCAACACCCAAGGAGAGGAAAGTGAGGTCTGGATCAAGTGGCTTAACTCGCCCAGTGTGGCTGCTTTTGATACGGGTAAAATAAGTTTTGATGAATTTACTAGGCGCTTACCAGAAGAAGTTGGGAGCGATATTGACCCTGCTGTCTTTAAAGCGTCATTTAGGGCTTGGCCCAAAGGGTTATTCGAGGGTGCTTTAGACTTGGTTGCGTCCGTTAAACCGGGCTTACATAGGGCCATATTGTCAAATACTAATGCCGCCCATTGGGACAGGCTGATGTTAGAAATGGGTCTAGCAGGGCAATTCCATAGTTATTTTGCCTCCCATCACATTGGTGCAGTAAAACCCGATGTCGAAATTTATCAGCATGTTCTCCAGCGCTTAAAAGTTGCTCCTGAACAGATACTCTTTATAGACGATAACCAAGTTAATGTGGATACGGCTCTTAAGCTTGGAATACAGGCGCATCGTGTAAAAGGCGTTGAGCAAGCCACAGAACTACTCATGCAATTTAATGTATTGCAATATCCCTCGAGTTAACCAATTTAGCTTTGAAGCAGAGGGAGTGTAAGTAGATAAAAAGCCCCCAATAATTAAAACGTCCAATTACTGGGGGCCGCCTTAGGCAGCAAGGGATTTTTATAAAGGTTAATGTGAGTTTTCTATTTTATAAAAAGTCGCCTGTACATAATCGTCTGGATCACCGGAGTGGTTCTGATTATATACGCCGGCTTTAAAGTACATGTATTGGCCACCAACATCATAGCCACTGTTACTCATATCAACATGTTGGATTGCATCAGCTTTACCGTCACGCTTAATAGTTACAGTCATATCATTACCGACAACTTCGATGCGATAGCTAAATACTTCACCTATAGCGATGCCATCAACTGGATCAGGTGCTGCGCCTGAATGACTACCAATTAAGTCAAAATATCTATCGGAGCCGTCATTGCGGTTTTCGTGAGCAAAGTAAATAGATCCCTTTGTGTGACCTGGAAGCTGCCTAAAGTAAAGGCGAATTGGCTCATCGTCATTGGCATGTATTTGGCCAATAATAAACCGACCGACTTGTTCAGGTTCACCGGTAGTGGTGGTGTGGTCAATTTTCAGGGTTGCTTCTAAAACCCCATCAACACCGCCAGCTTTTTCTTGGTCCTCTTGCGGGGCGGAACTAAAGACCCAATTGTTTTTAGTCACTCCTTTTAGCCCAATACTGGTGTCTCCACGGCGTAACATTTCTCGCAGTTCTGTGCGAACATACTTAGTATTTTTTGATGTGCGAACCCCTTTAATAGGGCTGTAGAATACTAAACCTCCATCTTTAGCCGTATAGAAAAAGTCTGGGTTTTCATATCCCTGGGCCAGAAATTGCTCTGGAACATTGTCAGGTTTACCGTTGCCATCGTGATCGGTCGGCATGGACAGATACCAATCCCCTAAATCGAAATTCGTACTAGGAGGTACCTTTGTTTTTAATTGCGCAGGAGTTGATACAATTGGTAAGGGAGATTGCCACCACTGGCAGTCAGGATTGGTTTTTAAACAACCGCAGTCTGACACTTTTGCGTCACATACTAAGGGGACATGGGTCCCAAAGTCTCCTGGTCGTACGGTTGTGTTTTTACTTTTTGCCTGCTTTTTTGCTTCTTTTTTAGCCGCTTTCAGCTCGGCAGCTTTCTTAAGCTCTGCAATAGTTTCACTGTCCGGGCAAGAGTCAACAGCGCAATCTGCCACTAAAAACTCTGTGACACTATTCCAAGTATTGGAAGAGTTTCCGTAACCTAGGTAACGAATGAATCGAGCAGATGTATAGTTTGTCTCAAAGCGCTCAATATCTAACGATAATCCAGAGCTAGCAGTCATAGGTAGCACTTCAGTCCAAGATTCTCCATCATTACTTGCCTCTATAGAGAAGTTGGTAGTGCGCTTATCACCCTTGTGAAAGGCCATTTTCACAGCGTTAAATTGGACTTCCTTACCGTAGTCAAATATAACCCATGCCCCGTCTCCATTGGCTGACCAGCGGGTTTTAAAGTCTAGATCAACGAGTCTATCAGGCCCGTTTCCATCGTGGTCACTTGCGGTTATTTCGATCGGTTGTGCTGTGACTTTTAATGGGTTCAGTTCATTGGTAGGGCAGTCTTGAATATGACAGTTAACCACTTGAAATTCAGTAACACTGTTCCAAGTGTTGGAAGTGTTTCCATAGCCCGTATAGCGCACATAGCGTGCCTGAACTAAGTCGGAAAGATCAAATCTTTCCATTTCTAGGGAACGGCCAGAACTACTCGTTCTTGTTAGAACTTCTTGCCAATCTTGGTTGTTGTTACTGGTTTCAATAGTAAAGTGAGTAGACCTAGCATTGCCTTTATGGAAAGCCATTTTTATGGCATTGAAACTGACGGCTTCGCCATAATCAAATACTACCCAAGCGCCATCTCCATTGGCAGACCAGCGAGTTTTTATATCGTTATCAAATAACCTTTCAGGGCCATTACCATCATGGTCGCTGGCAACAACGTTATTTGGCTTTGTCGGAGGAGCAACACTAACGGATGCGCAGCCGACAGTGAGGGTGGCAATACAAGCACCTAATAGCCCCATGGAGATACTGTTCATGTTTAAACCTCAATTTTATTCTTATTGTGTTTGCTTTTGGCCTTCCTGAAAGGCCAGTGATCATACGAAGCCTATGCTCGTATTTTTTTATTATTAGCATAATGTAAAGGAAGAAAAAAGTATTAGTATTACAAATGATGGTGTATTAGTATTATCAATGAATTGTTTTTTTGTAATATAAATAAAATATTAATTGTATTACAAATATTAACAGTGAGTTTCTTGCTTTATTTTGTTGATAAAGTTCTCATTAAGGAGAAGCTAAAGGTTCAGCTTCTTCAGGTGTTTAGGAAACATAAAAATAATATAGTCACCAAAAGTCGTGATAACTTTCTAACTTACACTGAGAAATAGGCTTTAAAATGAAAAAAATAACAATAAAATCAAGTTTTTATGTATGTGTTTCTGCTTTTTTGAAAGCGTCCTGCTCTTTTCTGCGCGTTATTGCTTATGACGCCACTCTACCTATATCTATTCTCACTTTCTTATCGCCACACCATCGGCGAGCTAGCTTATCTGTCCAGCGTCGACTTTAGAGTCTCGCGTTGTAGGCTGCTTCTGTATGAAGCTTCTTCTCTAAAGCAGCGCTAACATATTAATAGTCTGTCCAAAACTTACTTCTTGATATATTAAGTAATGGGCATTCTGGCAAGTTATTTAAAAAATAAATATAAAAAGGAGTAATCCATAATATGTCTGAAAATCCAAATGTAGCTCTGAACAAAGTCTTTAAGCGCTATGACCATATAGAAGTGGTCAAGGGAATTGACCTTGATATCAGTAAACAAGAGTTTATCGTTCTTGTTGGCCCTTCTGGCTGCGGTAAATCGACAACGCTTAGGATGATTGCGGGTTTAGAAGGTATCTCAGATGGCGAGGTTAGTGTTGCGGGCAGGGTTGTAAATAAAGTTGCACCAAAAGACAGGGATGTCGCCATGGTGTTTCAAAACTACGCGCTTTATCCACATTTAAGTGTGTCTGAAAATATTTCTTTCGGTTTGAAACTTCGTAAAAGCTCTAAAGATGAGGTGAATGATGCAGTGAAAGAGGCCGCCTCTATTCTTGGACTTGAGCAATATTTAGACCGCAGACCTGCTGATTTATCTGGTGGTCAAAGGCAACGAGTTGCCATGGGACGTGCCATTGTTCGTAAGCCTGAAGTGTTTTTATTTGATGAGCCCCTGTCTAACTTGGACGCAAAGTTGAGAACTCAAATGCGTGCCGAGATTAAACGGCTGCATAATCGTCTTGGTGTGACCACAGTGTATGTAACCCATGATCAAGTGGAGGCAATGACACTTGCAGACCGTATTGTCATTATGAAAGACGGTCAGATTGAGCAAATTGGTACACCGATGGAGGTGTTTACCAAGCCAGCTAATACCTTTGTAGCTGGTTTTATTGGTAGTCCCCCAATGAACCTTCTTAAAGGTAAGTTGCTGGTTGAGCAAGCAGGCGCCTTAGTAGAGCTTGAATGTGGCAGCCGCGTACGAGTGCCTCATAAAGATGGTGCTGAACTGACTCATGGTCAAAGCGTTATCTTGGGTATTCGCCCGGAAGATATGTATATCTCTGCAAATGGCTTGGGCGAATACGAACGCCTAGACTGCCGAGTGGATTTAGTCGAGCCCTTGGGTGCTGAGGCTTTGTTGCATGTAAAAATTGGTCAACAAACCGCAGTTATGAAAAGCAACAGTCGGAATACGTCAATCGAAGCAATGGGCGAAAGCGAAGAGGTTTATTTAGACCTTCAATATTTGCACCTATTTGATGGCGAAACCGAACAATCAATCTACTAAAGGCTGATTATGAAAACATTAACTGATAGCCAAAACCTAACCTCAAGAAAAGCACCTAGCGCTGTTGAGAAGTTGTCCGAAGCTATTCAAAGTATTAAAAGTAATTGGCAGGTATACGTTTTACTTGCCCCTATGGTGATCTGGTTCATCGTCTTCTTGTACACTCCGATGACAGGCCTTCAAATTGCTTTTAAAGACTTCAGCTTGTTTCGTGGCATTGATGGCAGTGCCTGGGTAGGGCTTGAGCACTTCAAAACGTTACTAGATGATGAAATGTTTTTACGCTCTGTACAAAACACTTTCATTATAAGTTTCTTTAGTTTGCTTTTTGCGTTTCCAATCCCAATTATGCTAGCGCTCATGTTTAATGAAATCCAACATGCGATCTTTAAAAGGACTGCGCAGACAATTGCCTATTTACCGCACTTTATTTCGATTGTCATCGTGGCCGGTATGGTGGTGAGTTTTCTTTCTCCAACAACGGGTATTGTCAATATTGCTTTAGAAGCTTTGGGCTTTGATAAGATTTATTTTTTGACCAACCCTGATTACTTCCGCTCAATTTTTATTGGCAGTAATGTTTGGAAGGAAGCGGGATTTGAGTCAATCGTATACTTAGCGGCGATAGCCAGTGTTAACCCGTCTTTATATGAGTCTGCGAAGGTCGATGGCGCGAGCCGCTTCCAGATGATGTATAAAATTACCCTCCCTTGTATCCTGCCAACTATTTTGATCATGCTGATTATACGTATCGGTAACATGGTGGAAGTGGGCTTCGAATACATCATTTTGTTGTATCAACCATCTACTTATGAAACTGCGGATGTTATCAGTACTTACATTTACCGAATCGGTCTGCAAGGTAGTCAATATGACATTGCCACTGCAGCTGGCTTGTTCAACGCCGTTGTCGCCTTTGTAATGGTATTCAGTGCGAATTGGCTGAGCCGTAAGTACTCATCTTCATCTTTGTGGTAGGAGACAGATTTATGTCGGATTTTAATTTATATTCTCGTGGTGACAGGATTTTTGGTGGCGTTAACATGCTCCTTATCGGCCTGTTTGTTCTAAGCACGCTATATCCCTTTATCTATATAGGGGCTAGCTCTATCAGCTCTGGTTTTGCCGTATCATCCGGGCAAGTAGTGTTTATGCCGAAAGAAATTACATTTTCGGCTTATGAGAAGGTGCTAAGTGATCCTGTATTTTGGACGGCCTATGGCAACACTTTTTTCTATACCATATTTGGTACTTTGACAAGTTTAGCGATTATTATTCCTGGCGCGTACGCATTGTCTCGCCCACAGTTGGTTGGTCGTCGTTATTTTAATTTCTTTGTTGCATTTACCATGTGGTTTAACGCCGGCATGATTCCATTCTTCTTAAATCTAAGAGATTTAGATTTACTGGATTCTCGTTTCGGTATCCTCATTGCCTTCGCTTGTACCGCTTTTAACATTATTCTGCTGCGTAACTTCTTTGAAGCCATACCCAAATCTTTTGAAGAAGCTGCGCGAATGGATGGTGCAAGTGAGTTCAGCTTGTTATGGAAAGTGTTTATACCTCTGTCTAAACCTGCCATTGTTACTGTCACTCTCTTTTGTATTGTGGCTCGGTGGAATGGCTATTTTTGGGCCATGATTTTATTGCGGGAAGAAGAAAAAATTCCGCTACAAGTGTATTTAAAGCGCATCATCATTGAGGCAAATATGGATGATGAGTTTGCCAGTACCTTGTTAACCAGTTCGTATTCATTCGAAACCATAGTGGCAGCGATTATTGTGGTGTCGATTATTCCAGTGCTACTGATTTATCCATATCTTCAAAAACACTTTAATAAAGGAATCATGATGGGAGGAGTTAAAGAGTAAACAGCCTATGAAGGTGAGACTAGCCTCTCTTTGAGTGAGTAATGATGATTCAAAGAGAGCTTGAACTACCTATTTTAAATCTAATATTAGCGTTCAAATGAAAAATATAAAAATAATAGGAGAAGGTTAACATGATGAAAAAAATGATCCCACTTTCTGTGGTTGCTGCAGCTTGCTTAGTCGCTGGGTCTGGTGCTATTGCGGAAGATATTAGTAAATACCGCGCTACAGATAAGCCTCTAGAGCTTGATATACATATGCATTTTCGTAATAAATATGCTTGGGACGAAAACTGGCCTGTAGCAAAGGAATATGAAAAGTATACTGGTGTTCGTCTTAATGGTGTGGCGTCGAAAATAGGTACAAACAGTCAGGAACTGTTTAACCTGATGCTAGTATCCGGTAACTTGCCCGATGTAGTTGGTGGTAATAGTCTAAAAGACAGTTTCATTCAATATGGTATGGAAGGAGCTTTTCTGCCATTAAATGACTTGATAGACGAGTATGCGCCAAACATTAAGGCGTTTTTTGAAGAAAATCCAGATCTCAAAAAAGCCATTACAGCACCAGACGGTAATATTTATCACATTGCTTATTTTCCAGATGGTCAGGCTGCTCGTGCTTTTTATATTCGCCAAGATTGGCTAGATAAGCTCGGCCTAGATCAGCCGCAAACGGTCGATGAATTATACGAAGTATTGAAAGCGTTTAGAGACCAAGATCCAAATGGCAATGGGAAAAAAGATGAAGTTCCAGCATTCTTCCGACACTGGGAAGAAATGATCCGCATGGTTACGCTTTGGGATGCTAGAACAACGGGTACTGATAGCTATCATCAGTTTTACATTAAAGACGCAGGTGATGTAAAACATGGTTATGTAGAAGAGAGCTACCGAGAAGGTATTCGCAATCTTGCCAAGTGGTATAAAGAAGGCTTGATTGATAAAGAAGTCTTTACTAGAGGCTCTAAAGCACGTGAATTCCTATTAGGTAATAACCTTGGAGGAATGACTCATGATTGGTTTGCAAGCACAGCGTCTTATAACAATAGTCTAAAAGATACCATTCCTGGTTTTAACTGGCTTCCCTTTGCTCCGCCAGCAAGTAAATCAGGGGTTAGAATGGAGGAAAACGGCCGCACAACGGTGAAACCAGATGGTTGGGCGTTGACCTACTCAAATAAAGATCCAGTAGCAAGTATCAAATATATGGACTTTATGTTCACAGAAAAAGGGCGCAATATCTCTAATTTTGGCATTGAAGGTGTTCATTGGAACATGGTTGATGGAAAGGCTAAATACACCGATGAAGTACTGTCATCATCACAGCCAGTCAACTCTCAAATGTGGGATATTGGCGCGCAGATTCCAGTAGGCTTTCACCAAGATTATGAATATGAGCGACAATGGACGAATGAAATTGCAGCAAAAGGCATCGAATTATATGTAGATAATAACTACATAGTAGAGCAGTTCCCGGGTGTCTCTATGACGGTTAAGGAAAGAATGGTTTATGACAAACATTGGCCAAATATTTTAACCTATATGCTGGAAACCCAACAGCGTTGGATCATTGGTACTGGTGATGTTGACAAAGAGTGGGATAGTTACATTCAGCGCATCAACAAATTAGGCTTTAAGGAAGTATTAAAAGCCTACCAGTCAGCTTACAACAGGCAGTATAAATAGCAGCTTTAAACGTAATGTAAATAATTGCTTTAAACATTGTTGAGTAATCCGTCTTGTCCCCACAACAGTGGGGACTTTTTTGGGGCAAGGTTGAGAGTAGAAGCTACATTATCCTAGTTTGAAGAGCCTTTACTGTTTACTTGAGCAGCAATTTTAATGTTATTCATTTGTTCAAACACCTGCGGATCTTGTTCATTTAAGAACTCTCTAAAGCGTTTAATAAAGGCTTTGTTTTCGTGAAAAGGCACGCCGACTTGGTGGGAGTCTGCCACACTGAGCATAACGAGACTATCATGGTCATTGAATACACTGACTAGGTTGTCTGCTTTTTCACGGGGAATGCCTAACGCCTCATAGGCTGATCGACTCATGCGTAGACTGCAATCGAAATTTTCCCGAATAATGTCACGACAGCCGTAAGACCAAAGGTCGTACACATGCTGATTATCGTAAGCGCGAGCAATCACGTGCAAGTTTGGATAATGCTTGGTGGTGTATTTAACTAATTTTGATACCTGTTCTGGGTTGTCAATGGCAATGATTAAAATGCTGGCTTCCTCAATACCTGCTGCATGTAGTAGGTCTGGTTGAGTGGCGTCACCATAATAGTTTCTAACACCAAAGCGTTCTAAAGCTTCCAGTCTTTCTACACTAAAATCAATAACAGTAGAGTGGTAGTTAGCAAGGCGTAGCATTCGATCTATTACCGTACCGACACGACCAGACCCTGCAATAATGATTTTATTCTCATTAGGAATGGTTTCGTTTCGAGTGGCAGCTGCAACAGCGTAGCGCGGGGCAATGACCTTCTCGTACAAAATAAACAGTAGCGGGGTAATGAGCATTGAAAGGGCAATGATGAGTAATAGCTGGTCAGCAATCGTTTGGGGCAGTACGTCACTTGCCACAGTAAAAGATAATAGAACAAAGCCAAACTCACCCGCTTGGGCAAGGCCGAGAGTAAATAGCCATTTATTAGAGCCTTTTATTTTAAAGAGGCGGGCCAAAACAAATAGCACGCCTGCTTTAATCAAGATGAGCCCCAGGGTTAAGGAAACAATATTAATAAACTGGGAAGAGAGTAACTGAAAATTAATGCCTGCGCCTACGGTCATAAAGAAGAGACCCAGCAACAGGGATTTAAAGGGGGCTATATCTGTTTCTAGTTGGTGACGGTATGGGGAATTAGCGAGTACTACGCCAGCCAAAAAAGTACCCAAGGCTGGTGATAGACCAACAAAAGACATGAGCAAAGTTGTCGCGACCACAAACATAAGGGCCGTAACGGTAAACAGTTCTCGGAGTTGAGCTTTCGCGATGAAACGAAAAACGGGGGAGACCAAAAAGCGGCCACTGAGAATCACCAAAGCGATGGCGAGAAAGTTGACCAACATAGATTGCCATACAGTCAAACTAGCTAATAATCCTGCGCTCTGTTCGTGGCTATTGGAACTTTCTGAAACGCTAATATGTACCGCCAATTCGGGTACAGCCAGTAACGGGATGAAAGCTAAAATAGGAATAACAATGATATCTTGTGCTAAAAGAACAGAAAAAGAAGATTGTCCTCCATCAGACTTGAGTAACCCTTTTTCGGTGAGAGTTTGCAGCACAATGGCTGTCGATGATAATGCTAATACTAGGCCAGTAGCCAAACTGACTCGCCAATCTAGCTCAAATAGCATAGCAACGCCCATTATTGCCAGCGCACTTAGCGCGACCTGACCGCCACCTAACCCAAGCAGTTTAGTTCGTAATTCCCACAGCTTCTGAGGCCTGAGTTCTAACCCTACCAGAAACAGCATAAGCACCACACCTAATTCAGCCACATGTTGAATGGCCACTATGTTTACCTTTAGTAGGCTGAGCATGGGACTAATCAACACGCCAGCAATTAAATACCCCAGCACCGACCCCAAGCCAAGGCGTGATGCGATAGGAACTGCAATAACGCCAGACAATAGAAAGATAAAGGCAAGTAATAGCGCATCATTCATAGTGGACGTATCCTAAAAAGTCGTTATTTGGGTTGTATTCTAGTATTAAAAACACTGGGCGGTTTCGTTTTTCGCAAGCTTGGCTTGATAAAGTGCGAGGGGTTCAGCCATCGCACTTTTTAAATCAGCAATACGAGTATTATGAGAGGGGTGTGTTGATAAAAATTCTGGTGTATTGCTGCTGCCAAGTTTGCTCATATTTTCCCAAAGAGTCACACTTTGGGTTGGGTCAAAGCCAGCTTTCGCCATGAGTTCTAAACCGATGAGGTCTGCTTCAGACTCATGGATGCGACTAAATGGTAAAATAATTCCCACTTGGGCTCCAACCCCTAAACCTTGAAAGACGGCCTGTTTCGCTGGACTATCTGGGCCACTCAGCTGATAACCGAGTTGCAGTGCTTGGTTAGTGGCAAAGGTTGTTGAAACCCTTTCATTGCCGTGTCTGGCCAATACATGGCCGACTTCATGCCCCATTACCGCTGCTAATTGAGATTGGTTTTGCGCGGCCTTAAGTAGACCTTTATATACCCCAATCTTATATCCCGGCAAAGCAAAGGCATTGACTTTGTCGTCTGCAAATAATTGTACTTCCCAATTTTGTTGGCGGTATTGTTCAGGTAATACGGCGATCAAATGGTCTGCAACACACTGCACTTGCGACTGAACTTTTTGATCTTGGCTTAGTGCAATCGTTGTTTTCATTTCTTGAAAAGAAGCAATCCCCATTTCGTTTAGCTGCTCGTCCGGCAGTAAAATAAATTGCTTTCTACCTGTAGGAGAAGTGCTGCAAGCAGCCAGTAGTGTTATTAGCAAGCAGCCAGTGAAAAGCTTAGTCAGCATGATGGAGAAACCTTAAATGCAACAGCAGGATAAGGGAAAGCCTAGCGGAAAGGCTTTTAAATGGCAATTTAAGGGCGTGCAAGTATTATGGAGCTGCCTATTGAGCCATCTCTTCAATTGCTGCTACAACTTGATCAACTTGGTTTAAATTAATCAAATGTCCTGCCTCTTTAAGCATTACAATCTTGAGCTTATTCTGTGTAAAAAGTTGCTGAGCGTAAACGGCATTCTGAGGGTGAACTAAACTGTCTTGATCTCCTTGTAAAATAGTCACAGGGCTAGTCAATGAGGCTAGCTTATCATGAGCTTTCATAAGGCTTGGGGTAAGTTGGTAGACCTCTTGGTTGGAGTGTTGCCACTTATCAGCAAGTAAGGCATCTGGCAGCCAAGTCAGCAAAGTATTATACCAGCGAGGTGTGGCTAGCTGGGGCTGTAAATCACCAGCTAAAATAATACTGCCTTTTACTAGATATGGCTGGTTCGCCGCTAATAAAGGAACCAATGAGCCTCCTAAAGAGTGGCCTACTAGAATTAAAGGTTGTTGATGGTTGGCTTGCCAGATGTGTTGCAATAAGGGGGCAATATGGAATGCTTGTTCTTGTAATGATGTGGGGAATGCCTCACCAGCGAAACCTGATTCGCCCCAACCTGGCCGGTCAATGGCAATAAGCCGGAAATGTTGATTGAGCTTGGCTTCAAGAAAGTAGCGTGAGAAAGCAGACCAGCTACCAGGCGTACCATGCACAAACACCACCACAGGTCGTGGGGTGTTGGTTATTTGATTCGCAATATAGTGTAGCTGATAGGCGGGTATTAGATTATTAAAATAGCCGTGCTCAATTAAATTAGGCGTTTGCAGGACTTGTTTGGTGATCTCGCCGTTTTGCTCAATTTCTTTTGGCGCCATACATGCCGTCAAAAAGAAGCTTAGTACAAAGATTAGGCAGATCTGTTTCTTCGGGCACATGGTTAACCTATAGGTTTTTCATTAACTTGGCACTGAGATTCATGTATTTGTTTGGTGAATTGTTTAACACTCTGCCAATCGGTAAATTCCGTATCTGTATTTGTGTCTGTAGGGCCTTTGGTCATCCACATAATGAAACGTATCATTTGTCGATCCAAGAAACTGTATTTAGGGTAGTTAAGTCGTCCTGCAAATACGCCTTTATGGTTCGGATGCCAGTCAACCTGATCTAAAAATTTGATCATATATGGGTTGGTGCCTGGTTGGTTTTTAAGTGCTTTTCTGGCCACTAGGTTAACAGTGAAAAAAGCACTATTTAGAGAGGACAAGGTTGCTTTATGTTGGTTAATAAACTCAGCCACATGAGCTTGGTGCTTACCGTAGCGAATACTCGCCCCAATAATGACGGTATCTTGGCCTGTTAAAGAGTCGGCATTGGCCTCAGCAATAGCTGATGTTTGCACTGTGTGGCCCAGCGCTTCCAGCTGAGAAGACATGGCTTGGCAAATTTTAATGGTTTGACCGTCAGTCGTGGAATAAAGTATTAAAGTTTTCGACATAGTAAGCTCGATATCATGATGGGTGAAGCTGCTAGTGAGTTCCTAAAAATGGGAGCATTGCTAGCGACACTTTTTGGGAACCTGCTGAGTAATACAGTGGATATTTCCCCCTCCTAATAAAATGTTGCGAGTCGCAACTCCGACAACTGTATGCTCAGGAAAAGCATTTTGCAAAATATCCAGTGCTTGTTGGTCAGTTTGATCATCAAGTAACGGTACAATAACCCTATTATTACTGATTAAAAAATTGGCATATGAAGCGGCTAATCTCTCCCCCGCCTGTCTTGCCATTAAACCGTTACTTTGTACGCTCCTAGCTTCTTCTGCCGTGACATATAATGGTCCGGGTAAGGGTAATTTTATGATCTCAAGATCTCGCCCTTTGGCATCTTGAGTTTGGCTTAAAATATGATAAGCGTGCTGACTAATCTCGTATTGGGGGTCGGTGTTGTCTTCACACCACGTCAGTGCTACAACGCCTGGGCGAATGACATGCATAATGTTATCGACATGGCCATTTGTCTCATCATTATAGAGCCCTTTGGTTAGCCAGATAACCTTACTCGCATTGAGGTATTGGCATAAGAAAGCCTCTATTTGTTGCTTGCTTAAATGCGGGTTGCGGCTAGGGTGGAGTAGGCATTCTTCGGTTGTGTATACTGTGCCTTCTCCGTCTAAATGAATTGAGCCGCCTTCTAATATGAAAGGAGCCTGATAATAGAGGTCTTCAGTTTGATTGGCCATTTGAGCGGCCACCAGATCGTCGTCTTGCCAGTTATCATATAAGCCGTCCAGTTCGCCTCCCCATGCATTAAACTGCCAGCTGACCGCTCGACGCTCACCTTGAGTATTAATTAAGTAGCTTGCTCCGATGTCGCGCATCCAGCTGTCGTTATAGGCCATTTCAATGACACGAATGGAGTCTGGAATGTCTCTTCTAGCTTGCCGTAGATAAGCTGGGTCAGCTATAAAGGTTACAGGGGTTGAATCGGCAATGGCATTAGCAACCGCAATGAACTCTTGTTGGGCGGGAATAGCCTGATCACGCCAGTTATCTTCCCTGAATGGCCAAGCCATCCACACCTGTTCTTGAGGTGTGTGTTCACCTGGCATGTAAAAGTTATCTTGTTGTGGAGTACTGATTAAGGCTTTTTTCACTGTCTGTGTCCCAAAAAAACACTGGCCGCTTATGAGCGACCAGGCGTTTTACCGTCTAGGGTCATTAGAGTGTCATAAAGAGCGGGACGACGGTCACGATATAAGCCCCAAGCTTGGCGTTGGAAAGCCAGCTCATCTAGGTCAAAGTCATGCACCAGAATGGCTTGACTGTGGCGGTCAGCTTTGGCAATGAGCTGCCCTGTTCCATCGGTAATGAAGGAGCTTCCAAAAAAGGTTAGTTCAAGATCACGGTACTTCGCTTGCTCTTTGCCAATACGATTTGATGCAATAACCGGGATTTGATTGGCAGCAGCATGTCCTTTCATGACACATTCCCAATGGGGTTGGCTGTCCAGTTCTGGCTGGCTGGGTTCACTTCCAATGGCTGTGGGGAAGAAGAGTAATTCTGCCCCTTGTAATGCCATACTACGGGCTGTTTCGGGAAACCATTGGTCCCAACATATGCCTACACCAATTTTTGCGTAGCGAGTTTGAAATACTTTAAAACCTGTGTCTCCTGGTGAGAAGTAGTATTTTTCTAAATAGCCGTCACTATCAGGAATGTGAGTTTTTCGATAAGTGCCGAGCACGCTACCATCAGCATCAATAATAGCGACGCTGTTATAGCGAACGTTGCCGGATTTTTCAAACCAGCTGAAAGGCAATACAACCTGCAACTCTTTTGCAAGTGCTTGGATACGTAAAAATGCTTTATTTTCTTCAAGAGTGGTGGCTAAGGAGTGAAATGACTCACTGATTTCAATGCAAAAGTAAGGTGTTTCAAAAAGCTCCTGCAGCAGAATGATCTGTGCTCCTTGCTCTGCCGCTTGGCGAACCAAGGTTTCAGCCTTTTGTAGGTTGTCTTCTAAATCCCAAGTGCATGCCATCTGGGTGGCTGCAACGGTCACTTTTTTCACAATAAATGCCTCAGTCTCAATCGAATAGGCTATTTGTAACGGTTTTTAGGTGATTATGGAAGCGTCATTTTAAGGTTTAATATGAGAAAGTGACTGGTGTCTAAATTTAGACATTTTTTTCATCAAGTTAAATAGTGCTAGGCAGGCCTAGCCTAATGATCGCCGATTTTAGAACTGAGCCATTTGGGATTATGTATGAAGGCTTCTGGCTTCGCTAAATAGCCAGTTCTTTAAATCCTGAATGCCGGTTTCTTTACGTCGGCTTTCTTTATAAGCAAGGAAGAATTCTGCATTGGTTTTAACACTGGCACAAGGCAGCCTAATTAAAGCTTGGGCTTCATCCGTTTCTCCCATCATATAGTCATTTACTAGAGCAATCCCTAACGAGTGTTTAGCCGCTTCATACACTAAGGCTAAGTGACTGAAACGGTGAAATTGACTCTTCGCAGGCAAGGTGACGTGGACATTTTTAAACCAGCGAACCCAATCCTCTGCATATTTGTCATATAAGCTGTGTGCCGTAATGAGTGGAAATTCCGCGAGTCGTTCAGGGCTTTTTGTGAGAATTTTTTCTAGCTCCATCATGCTGTTGCAATGGAAGGCATTTTTTATATTTTCCAGCATGGCTTGGCTGCATACCGGGAACAAGTTTTCCTGATAAAAGGGTTCGTAGGTAAATCCTCTTTTATTGTTCTCCACAGTAATAAAAAAGTCGCCAGTACGGTCAGAAAGTTCCGGTGCACCATGGCTCATTTCGATGGAAATATCCAAATTTGGATAAAGGCGCTTCAGATTTGGGAGGCGCGGAATTAACCAATATACGGCCAGTGAACTGTATACCAGCAAGCGTACTTGAGTTTTTAACGTGCCTTTTATTTGGTCTGTGGCCTGGGCAATTTGCGACAAGGACTGACTAATGGTTTCTAAATAAAGCTTGCCTTCATGTGTTAGCTCTAGGTGACGACCTTGTCGTAGAAAAAGCGTTTCTCCTAAGTGGTCCTCCAACTGGCGTATTTGGTGCGAGATAGCACTTTGGCTAACATTCAATTCGATGGCTGCTTGTGAAAAACTGTTAAGACGTGCAACAGCTTCAAAAACAGGCAAGGCTTTTAAAGGTGGCAGCATTTTAATATCCAAAAAACTAATACTTGGTTTAAATATATCATTTTATTTAATGTTTTTCAGTGGTTATTATTTGCCCCTTATTATTGTCGTCTTGTTGTGTTTAGGAGGTTTTCATGTTCGGTCAAACAGTGGGGAGTGCCATTTCTGTTTTGGTATTCGGCAGCTTGTTTGCCACCTTATGTGATGTGGTCATTAAGCTGGTAGGGGCAGATGTCGCCATTTTTCAGTTTAGCTTCTGGCGCGCGGCGTTTATGTGTGTTTTATTGTTGCCCATTGTGGCCTATTTAAGGGCGACAACAGGCGAAAAGTTCTCTTCTAAAGGCATTAAGGTTCATATCTTACGTGGTAACTTATGGGTTCTAGCAGCCGTATTATTGGTTGTTTCATTGTCAGAGTTGCCGTTAGCAACAGCCAATGCGGTATTTTATACCTCGCCTTTATTTATTGTGTTATTTGCAGGCCTTCTCTATAGAGAAAAGTTGGGTGTGGAAGTGCTTGCGGCTAGTATACTGGGGTTTGCTGGAGTGCTGTTAATTCTTAGGCCGACCCATATTAGCCTGGGTATGGTGAGCGCTATTTTATTCGCTGTTGTATTGGCTGCGAATAGCTTATTGATCAAAAAACTCCCTAAACAGCAAAGCATGTTTTACGGCCTTTTTGTTACCCAACTTTGCGCCTTACCTATGGCTGGCGGTTTGGCCTTTTGGGAAGGAGAGCCCATACAAAAGGAATTGTGGGTGTATGCGGCGTTATCGTCTATTTGCTCTATTGTTTACAGCGTGTCTTGTCTAGTGGCTTATCGTTATGTGGAGTCAAGTAAAGTGGCGAGTGCCGAATATTCAGGCCTTATTTTTGCCATGCTATTCGGCTGGTGGGTTTTTGGAGAAACACCTGATTTAGGGTTGTTTGTGGGCTCGCTCATGATTATTTTGCCCTTGCTGTATTTGGGGAAAAAGCAGAGCAAAAAGAACGCCGAGCCTGCACCACTCAATTCAATTTAAGGCATTTTCTTTAGTGCAAAGCATTTGGATCATTTGATCTATCATGGGTTTTTGATCTGTTTGGTCAAGGTAGACACCATCGATCATCAAACGAGCCAATCCGTGTAAGCCTGCCCAGGTGGCTTGTCCGGTTCTTAGAGGGGTATTGTTATTTGGCAATACTCCTTTTTTTTGCAGTTCTTCTACCCAGGTTAACCATAATTTAAAAGTCTGTTTAGACGCTTCTCGCAATGACTCTGTCGGAGTACCTGCTTTCCAAATGGCTCGGCCAAACATGAGGTCGTAAGTTTCACTGTTCAGTTTGGCGTAATCTAAATACTGGTAAACATACTTCTTGAAAGACTCATGGCTGACTTCCAATTGGCTTATTACATCACTGAGTTGTTGCTTTTGACTTTTGAAGCCTGTTTCAGCTAAAGCGCAGAGTAATGCATTTTTATCTTTAAAATGGTGGTAGGGAGCAGTGCGTGATACTCCTACTTGATCGGCGAGTTTGCGCATGGAAAGCGCTTCAGTACCAGAGGTCTTAATGATACTAGCTGCTTCGTTTAATAGAGATTGTGTTAAATCTCCATGATGATATTGATTCTTTAATTTTGTCATGCAGGTGATTAAATCCTTTTATCTTGACAGTGTCAAAATAAAGCCCTATCTTGACGGTGTCAACATTGCGATGGGCAGTCGCATTACAACAATAACAATGAAAGGGCAGTCACATGAGTCATTCTCAGTATCCTCATCTTTTTACACCGTTAGACCTAGGCTTTACGCAACTTAAAAATCGCATTCTTATGGGCTCAATGCACTTAGGCCTTGAGGAAATGAAGGGCGGCTTCGAACGTATGGCGGCATTCTATTCAGAACGAGCGAAAGG
Source organism: Marinomonas epiphytica (assembly GCF_054780655.1). Taxonomy (NCBI): domain Bacteria; kingdom Pseudomonadati; phylum Pseudomonadota; class Gammaproteobacteria; order Oceanospirillales; family Oceanospirillaceae; genus Marinomonas; species Marinomonas epiphytica. Next base: position 248,926 of record NZ_BAAGVX010000033.1, on the reverse strand, counting down.
AGGAGTTGCATTAATTGTGACGGGGGGGATTGCACCAAATGCTGAAGGTGCGGTGCATGCCAGTGCGGCTGTCATGCAGTCTCAAGAAGATGTTGAGAAACATAAGCTAGTGACGCAAGCTGTGCATCAATACGATGCAAAAATTTGTATGCAGATTCTTCATACTGGGCGTTATGCCTATACCCCTAAAGCCGTTGCACCTTCGGCTATTCAAGCGCCAATTAACCCAATTAAACCCAAAGCGTTAACCGATGAGGAAGTTGAAAGCCAAATTAATGACTTCGTGCGGGCCGCTAAGCTGGCCCAGCAGGCGGGTTATGATGGTGTTGAAATCATGGGGTCGGAGGGGTATTTACTGAATCAATTTATTGCCCTTCGAACTAACCAAAGGGACGACAAATGGGGCGGTGAGTATGGGAACCGTGTACGCCTGCCTATAGCAATTGTTGAGAGAATTCGAGAGGCCGTAGGGGAGGCGTTTATCATTATCTATCGCCTTTCTATGCTGGATTTAGTGGAAGGTGGTAGTTCGTTGGATGAAGTTGTTGAGCTCGGTCATGCTATTGAAAAGGCTGGGGCGAGTATTATCAATACAGGTATAGGCTGGCATGAGGCGCGTATTCCGACCATCGCGACGAAAGTGCCAAGGGCAGCATTTACTTGGGTCACGGCGCGTTTACGTCAGTCTTTGACGTTGCCGTTAATTACCTCTAATAGAATTAATATGCCTGAGACTGCGGAAGAGGTATTAGCCAGAGGAGACGCTGATATGGTGTCAATGGCGCGGCCATTTTTAGCGGATCCTGAGTTTGTTGTAAAAGCCGAGCAAAATCGCAGCGATGAAATTAATACCTGTATTGGTTGTAACCAAGCTTGCTTGGATCATGCTTTCGTTGGCAAGCTAACCTCTTGCCTTGTCAATCCTAGAGCTTGTCATGAAACCCAGTTGCTAATCACCCCAACTGAACAAGTTAAAAAGATTGCAGTGGTAGGAGCTGGGCCTGCAGGATTAGCGTTTGCTACTACGGCCGCCCAAAGAGGTCATAATGTTACTTTGTATGATGCGGCAGAGCAGATAGGCGGTCAATTTAACATAGCTAAGCGGATTCCAGGTAAGGGTGAGTTTTATGAAACGCTGCGCTACTTTCAACGTCAACTTGAGTTAACCGGTGTGCAGGTAAACTTGAATTCATGGGTTGATGCTGAGAGTTTGGAAAGTTTGGGTTATGACGAGGTTGTCCTTGCAACCGGCATTAACCCGCGGACACCAGATATTGAAGGGGTGGATCACTCTAAGGTGTTAAGTTATCTGGATGTAATGGCGGGTAAACCGGTCGGGCAAAAAGTCGCAGTGATTGGAGCTGGCGGGATTGGTTTTGATATCAGCGAATATTTAATTCATACCAGTGAGCAGCAGAACTTGTCCATCGAAGAATTTATGGGGCAATGGGGGGTTGACATGACTCTCAGCGTTAGGGGGGGGGTAGAGGGTGTTAAGCAAAACTTTGTTAAAGCGCCACGAGAAGTGTATTTACTGCAACGCAAAAAGAGTAAGGTGGGGGCTAAATTAGGTAAGACCACAGGCTGGATTCATCGCACGGAATTGCAAAAGAAAGGAGTGACATTTATTGCTGAGTGCGACTATCAAAAAGTAGACGATCAAGGTCTGCATTTGAGCATTGCAGGGGAGCAAACTTGTCTTGGTGTTGATAATGTTATTGTTTGTGCAGGACAAGAGCCAAATCGAGCGTTAGCCGACCAGCTAAAGTGTGAAGTGCACTTAATTGGCGGTGCTGATGTGGCAAGTGAGTTAGATGCCAAGCGGGCCATTAAGCAGGGGACGGAACTAGGGGCTCAAATTTAGCGTTGAGCGTTACTGGGGAGCAGTGGGCTCCCCAGTTTTTAACAGTTTCAACAGATCTTCTCTTTCTAAACTGCCTTTTAAAGCCAAGTTAAGTTGTACTTGAAAGTCTTCATTCCATTTTTTTTCTCGTGGCGTAAATTTAGCGTGTTCATTCATTGCTTCCTTGAGTACTTTAATGAAAGCCTGAATGTTTCTTTCTTGGTCTATTAAGATGTGCTTGATGGCATCAGCACTGCTGTGGCGTAAATAGATTTTGAGTAATTCAGCCTCTTGTTCTAACTGCTCAATCGTTTGTTGCTGGCTGGTGACTAATGCTTGTAGTTCTAGCAACTTTTCATCTTGCGGCTTGTCTCGCTTGCTGGCCTGTGGTGTTACCTCAGGGGGCTTTTTCGATGTCAGAAAGAACGTGACCCCAGATGAAGTACCAAGACTGAGCAAAAAGCACAGTAAAAAGGCAATAGGCAGAGCTTTGCTTTTCTTGGGAGCGGGAGCTAAATCGTCGGTTTTGTTTGCGTCTGCCATGAATCTCAAACCTTTTGTTGTGATTTGTACAATAAATTTCTCCTATCTTGCAGTGAAGCGCAAGTATTTCCGCTTAGTTGAGGTTTAGTTTTTGATCGCGAGAGCGTAAAATATGGCGGCAAATTTTCATGTGGTTAATAACCTAGTGTTTTAGTCAGGTAAATACTTGATAAAAACGCTAGGTTTTGTGTATGATGCGCACTGAAATAATAGTCTTAATTGGATAGCCTATGCGCCTGACAACAAAAGGCCGTTACGCAGTAACTGCCATGCTTGACCTAGCGTTACATTCTGATCGCGGCCCAGTGTCATTGTCTGACATTTCGAATCGGCAAGGAATTTCACTTTCCTATTTGGAGCAGTTGTTTTCAAAATTACGTAAACAAGAGCTGGTTCAAAGTATTCGAGGGCCAGGTGGCGGCTACCGTCTTAGCCGAGGCCATGCTGATATTTTTGTTGCGCAAATAGTTGATGCTGTAAATGAATCTGTTGATGCGACAGGCTGTAAGGGGCGTAGTGACTGCCAAAGTGGTACGACTTGTTTAACTCATCATCTTTGGTGTGACTTGAGTGATCAAATTCATGATTTTCTAAGTCAAATTAGTCTTGAACAGCTGGTTAAGCGTGAAGATGTTCGTAAAGTGTCCAGCCGACAAGATAGACAAATCCGTTTAGAAGCGGCAGAGCAGGATAAGATCAACGCGGCCATTGTGGGCTAATGGCCTCTTTAGTTGAATTAAGTTAAATAAAACAACTATTTATATAGTCGTTGTTTTGAAATCTAAGTGAGTTTTTTAATATGACTGAGCAGATAGATAAGGCACTGGCAAGGGAATATGAGGCCGGATTTGTTTCTGACGTGGAATCAGAAACCTTTGAACCTGGCCTTAACGAAGACGTAATTCGACGTATTTCGGCCATGAAAAACGAACCCGAGTGGATGTTAGAATGGCGCCTGAACGCGTTCCGTATCTGGTCTGATATGGTGGAGCCTGATTGGGCGCACGTGGATTATCCAAAAATCGACTTCCAAGCCATTTCTTACTACTCAGCGCCTAAGAGCATGAAGGATAAGCCTAAATCTCTGGACGAAGTTGACCCAGAGTTGCTGCGCACATATGAGAAACTTGGGATTCCTCTAATCGAACAGCAAATGCTTGCTGGTGTTGCTGTTGACGCCGTATTTGATTCAGTGTCTGTGGTTACGACTTTCCGCGATAAACTAGAAGAAGCGGGCGTTATTTTTTGCCCGATTTCTGAAGCGGTTCACAAATATCCTGAGTTAGTCAAAAAATACTTAGGCAGTGTTGTACCCACAAAAGATAACTACTATGCCGCATTAAATTGTGCTGTATTTACCGATGGCTCATTTGTTTATATTCCAAAAGGCACGCGTTGTCCCATGGAGCTGTCGACTTATTTTCGTATTAATGAGCAAAACACGGGGCAGTTTGAACGCACACTGATTGTTGCTGATGAGGGTAGCCATGTGAGCTACTTAGAAGGATGTACTGCTCCACAACGTGATGAAAACCAGCTCCATGCAGCCGTCGTTGAGTTAGTAGCCCTTGATGACGCGGAGATCAAATATTCGACGGTTCAGAACTGGTACCCAGGTGATGAAGATGGCAAAGGTGGTATTTACAACTTTGTTACTAAGCGTGGCGTCTGTCATACCAATGCAAAAATATCATGGACACAAGTTGAAACAGGTTCTTCGGTAACTTGGAAGTATCCTAGCTGTATTTTGAAGGGTGATAACAGTATTGGTGAGTTCTACTCCGTGGCCCTAACTCGTGGGCGTCAACAAGCCGATACAGGGACTAAGATGATTCACCTTGGTAAAAATACCAAGTCGACCATCATCTCCAAAGGGATTTCAGCAGGCAAGAGTAACAACAGCTACCGTGGTTTAGTGCGTATGAACCCGGGAGCTCAAGGTGCGCGTAACTTTACTCAATGTGATTCTCTATTAATCGGAGATCAATGTGGCGCTCATACGTTCCCTTATGTAGAAAGCCGCAACCCCTCTGCCATTGTTGAGCACGAAGCCACGACATCTAAAGTAAGTGATGAGCAAATGTTCTTGTGTCAACAGCGTGGTCTGGACCCTGAAAAAGCCGTCTCCATGATTGTTAATGGTTTCTGTAAAGAAGTATTTAAAGAATTACCGATGGAATTTGCTGTTGAAGCCGGCAAGTTACTAGAAATAAGCCTTGAAGGCTCAGTAGGTTAAGGAATAAAAAAATGTCTAACGCAAACAGTTTGTTGACGATTAATGAACTACACGCAAGTGTAGAAGAAAAGAAAATCATTAAAGGGCTTAACCTAGATATTAAACCAGGTGAAGTGCATGCCATCATGGGGCCAAACGGCGCAGGCAAAAGTACCATGGGGTATGTGCTATCTGGACGTGATGGTTACAGTGTTGAAAGCGGCAGCGTAACCCTTGCGGGAGAAGACCTACTCGATATGGAAACCGAAGAGCGCGCTCGCGCAGGCTTGTTCTTGGCTTTTCAATACCCTGTTGAGATCCCAGGAGTGAGTAACCTTGAATTCCTAAAAGCCGCTGTTGATGCACAGCGAGAAGCTCGTGGTGAAGAAGCCGTAACATCTGCAGACTTCCTGAAGGAAGCAAAAGCGGCGTGTAAGCAAGTTAATTTGCCGATTTCTTTCTTGAAACGTGGTGTCAATGAAGGTTTCTCTGGTGGTGAGAAAAAGCGTAACGAGCTGATGCAAATGCTATTGCTGAAACCAAAGCTGTGTATTCTTGATGAAACGGATTCCGGCCTAGACATTGATGCTATGCAAGTGGTTGCAGATGGCGTGAATTCACAACGCAGTGCTGATCGCAGCTTCATTGTAGTGACTCACTATCAGCGCCTTTTAGATTACATTAAACCCGATTTCGTACATGTATTGGCTGACGGCAAAATTGTTAAAAGTGGCGATGCTTCTTTGGCTAAAGAACTAGAAGCGCAAGGCTATGCATGGTTGCAGAATGCACCTGCTGAAGACGAACTTGAGGGATAAAACATGAGTGAATGGTTATCTTCTGCTATTGCTCGCGGGCAAGCGGTCCAAGATTGGCTAACGCCAAATCGTCAAGTGGCGATTGAAACTTTGCAGCAGACATCTTGGCCAACTCGTAAGACAGAAGCTTGGCGTTATACTCCACTACGTGCTGTTGAGCGCAGCAAAGCATCAACATCTGTTGGTTTGGACGATTTATCTCCAGCGCAAGTTGCCGGTTTAGATGCCATTGAGTTGGTGTTTGTGAACGGTCAGTTTGATGCACAGCAGTCTACTCAAACATTACCTGCTGGCTTATCGATTACATTGGGCAGTCAGCTGGCCGGGGAAGCGCAACAGACTCTAGTGAGTCAATTGTCGCAAATTAAACCTCAGCGTCACTTGTTTGGACTGATTAACGACGCCTTAGCGCAAGATGTACTCAGTATTCGAGTGGCGGCCAATGCAGACATTCAGTCACCAATTCGTATCAGTTCTTTATTGAGTGCTGGAGTAGAAGCTCATACTCGCGTGCAAGTGGTTCTTGAAGAAGGTTCAAAAGCGACGATTATTGAAGACATGAATGGTCAAGGTGATACCTTAAATACCGGATTTGTAGAGTACGATATAGCCGTGAATGCCAACCTAGAACATTACCGTTTTGCCCTGTCAGTGGGCTCCAATGTTAATTTGGGTGGCAGCCACTTCAACCTTCATGATCATGCTAAAATGCACAGTACGTTAGTTGGTTTTGGTAGTGACTTATCACGTATCGATACTGACATTATTCATGCTGGTGAACATGCCGATGCTAAGCTCAACGCCATGTATTTATTGGATGGTAATGCCTTATTTGATTTGCATGCGACAGTGGAGCACGCCATGCCAAATGGCACGACGGAAGAGAATGTGCGAGGCATAGTGGCTGATCGTTCACGGGCAGTATTTAACGGTCGTATTCACATCCATAAAGACGCTCAAAAAACCTTAGCAGAATTGAATAACCGCAATTTGCTCATGTCAGATAAAGCTGAGATAAACACTAAGCCAGAGCTTGAAATTTACGCAGATGACGTGCGTTGTGCTCACGGTGCTACGATTGCTGAAATTGATAAGCAAGCCTTGTACTACTTGCAAACCCGCGGTGTGAGTCGAGCAAAGGCTCAAGTGATGCTGAACTTTGGTTTCATTAACGAGCTTATTGATCTAATGCCTAACCAAGCTTTGGCCGAGTGGATACGTCCTATTATCCGTGAGCGTTTTGCGCAAATGGAAGTGAATTAAGCGAGAATCTAATGAGTTTTGATTTAGCAGCGATACGCAGAGAGTTTCCTATTTTGCAGCGAGAGATTGATGGCAAACCATTGATTTACCTCGATAATGCTGCAACGACTCAAAAGCCCCAATGTGTTATTGATGCCTTAGTAAATTACTATACTCAGAGCAATTCAAATGTTCATAGAGGAGCGCATCGTTTAGCGGATGAGGCAACTAAGAGCTTTGAAGCAGCTCGTGATACTGTCGCTCGCTTTATTAATGCACCAGCACGTGAAGAGGTTATTTGGACTTCTGGAACAACCGAAGGCATTAACCTGATCGCGAATGGCTTAGGGCAAGTTTTATCCACTGGTGATGAAGTCATTGCCACGGGTATGGAACATCATGCTAACTTGGTTACTTGGCAGCAAGCTTGTAAAAAAGCGGGTGCTACTCTAAAAATAGTGCCAGTTACAGATGACGGGGAGCTGGATTTAGCTGTTTATGATGAGTTGCTAAATGAGCGCACGCGCTTTGTTGCCTTTCCACATATTTCGAATGCCCTTGGAACCATTAATCCAATTAAAGAAATGACGCAAAAAGCCAAAGCATTTGGTGCTTGGGTTTTAATAGATGGTGCTCAAGGGATCGCTCATGAGCCTGTGGATGTACAAGAAATAGGGTGTGATTTTTACGCTTTTTCAGGGCATAAAATTTACGCGCCGATGGGCATAGGCGTACTCTGGGGTAAAGCTGAAGTGTTGGCTGACTGGCCTGTCTGGCGTACCGGTGGGGAGATGATCTCAACCGTCACCTTGCAAGATGCTACCTGGAATGTTTTGCCGCACCGTTTTGAAGCGGGTACTCCCAACGTAGCCGATGCAATTGCACTTGGCGAAGCCATTCGTTGGCTTCAGTCGTTGGATCAAAAAGCCTTATATGAACATGAGCAGAGCCTTGTTAATCATGCTACGGCTTTAGCCAATGAGTTTGAAGGCCTTACTATTATAGGTAATGCGAAGCACAAGGTTGGTGTGTTGAGTTTTGTGCTTGAGCAAGGTCATCCAGCGGATATTGGCTTTCTGCTGGATCGTCAAGGTATTGCTATTCGTACAGGTGATCATTGCGCTCAGCCTTTAATGGCTCGGTTTGGTGTACCTGGTACCGCACGAGCTTCGTTCTCGGTGTATAACACCACTCAAGAAATTGATGCACTTTTCGCAGGCTTAGCAAAAGTGCGCGATATGTTAGCTTAGGAGAAGACAATGACGGCGGCTACATTTGACCCAAGCGCGAGTGTTACGTTAACGGCGACTGCGCAAAAATATTTTGCCTCGAAGTTAGTGAAACAGCCAGGTAAAATTATTCGTTTAAGCACTAAAGAAAGTGGCTGTACGGGTTTTGCCTATGTGCTAGATATTGTTGATCAGGCACAGCAAGGAGATGATCTGCTTCGTTTTGGAGACGTTGATCTGGCGGTAGACAGTGCCTCGGCCAAAATGTTGCAAGGTACAGAAATCGATTTGGTTCGAGAAGGAGTGAATCAGGTTGTTAAATTTAATAATCCTAACGTCGTGGCCGAGTGTGGTTGTGGCGAAAGCTTTAGTGTGAGTTAGATTGCATGCAAAAGATGGTGGTTACTCAGCGAGCTTGTCCCGCTCGCCGTGTTCCAAGTGGTGAGCCTGCGATCATTCCTGAAGGGCAGTTTATTACCATTAATCAAAGCCTAGGCGGTAATTATACCGTGACATGGCAGGGTAATATGTTACGTATTGATGGTACAGACGCAGAAGCCGTTGGTCAGCAGCCAGAAGTGTTGGATTTTGCTTCTCCTGCGGATGAAAAAATCAGCGAAGAGCAAGTTTGGCAAGCATTAGACAGTATTTTTGACCCTGAAATTCCAATCAGTTTGGTGTCTTTAGGCTTGATCTATAAAGTCACCGTGAATCAACAAGACAAACTGGTTGATATTCAAATGACCCTAACGGCACCTGGTTGTGGCATGGGGCCTGTTTTAGTGGGCGATGTTGAATATCGTGTTGCTAAAGTGCCAAACGTTGAAGGTGTTAAGGTAGAGTTGGTGTTTGATCCACCTTGGTCACGAGAGATGATGAGTGAAGAAGCGCAGTTAGAAGCGGGTCTGTTTTTTTAATCCCTTGCTCAACTCGCGTTATAAAAACGACCTTAATTGCCTTAAGGTCGTTTTTGTTTGTGTTAAGACTAGCTTGTAAAAAACATAATGAATTTAAAGAGGGTGTATGTCTTTACCTACTACAGAAGAAATTATTGAAGATATTGAGTTTTTTGATGATTGGGAAGATAAGTACAAATACATTATTGATCTAGGAAAATCCTTGCCTGAATTTAGTGACGAGTGGCGCACCCCAGAACGTTTGGTGAAAGGGTGTCAGAGTAATGTTTGGATTCAGCCTGGTGCAGAGCAAGATGCTCAGCAAGGTGAAGTATTGACCTTTTCGGTAGACAGCGATGCCATTATTGTACGTGGCTTGCTAGGTTTGGTGATGGCGGCTTTTGATCGCAAAACACCGCAACAAGTCTTGTCTTTTGATATCGAACAATATTTTCAAGATCTTGACCTAGAGCGCCATTTGAGCCCAACTCGAGGTAATGGTTTACGCTCGATTGTTTCCCGTATTCAAACGATAGCAAAAGCAGCGGTTTAGCTGCCACCCCATGGAGTTTACATGATTCAACCTGTATATCTTGATAACTCGGCTACGACACCTGTTGACCCTCGTGTGGCTGAAAAAATGATGGCCTGTCTTACCCAAGAAGGGAACTTCGCCAATCCTGCATCTCGTTCACACCTTTTTGGTTGGCGAGCAGAAGAAGCTGTGGAAGAAGCTCGGGCGCAGGTGGCTAATTTGATTGGCGCAGATACAAGAGAAATCGTGTGGACATCAGGTGCAACGGAAGCGAATAATCTTGCTTTAAAAGGTGTTGCCCATGCTTATAAGCAAAAGGGGCGTCATATCATTACCTCCATGATAGAGCATAAAGCGGTATTAGATCCTTGCAAGCAATTGGAGCTAGAGGGCTTTGAGGTTACCTATCTCACTCCTTCAAAAGAAGGCATGATTACCCCAGAGCAAGTTGCTCAAGCTCTGCGTGAAGACACTATTTTAGTGTCACTTATGCATGGCAATAATGAATTAGGAACATTAACTGACATCGCTTCCATTGGTGAATTAACTCGTCAGCATGGGGTGTTTTTTCACGTAGACGCTGCCCAGACAACAGGTAAAGCTGCAATCGATGTGCAGGCGATGAAAGTAGATTTAATGTCACTTACTGCACACAAAACTTATGGTCCCAAAGGCATTGGTGCTTTGTACGTGCGTCGCTCTCCGAAAGTGAAGTTAGTGGCTCAAATTCATGGTGGTGGACATGAACGCGGCATGCGTTCTGGTACCTTGCCAACTCACCAAATTGTGGGAATGGGGCAAGCTTTTCACCTAGCGCAGCAACAGATGCAAGAAGACAGCTCGCGTATTGCTTTGCTTAGAGACCGTCTTTGGAGCGCGTTAACCCAGATTTCTGGGGTGCATTTAAACGGTCACCCTGAGAACAGAGTTGCGGGTGTGCTCAATGTTGGGTTCGAAGGTGTCGACGGTGAGGTGTTGCTCATGTCTCTTAGTGATGTGGCGGTATCTTCAGGGTCGGCGTGTACATCAGCAAGTCTAGAGCCCTCTTATGTGCTGCGGGCAATTGGTTTGAGCGAAGAATTAGCACACAGTTCTTTGCGCATTTCTGTTGGGCGTTTTACGACACAAGAAGAAGTGGATTTTGCGGCTAAGACCATTACTCATGCTGTGACTCAGCTACGAGGTTAATTTTTCTCTTAAAATGTGAATTTTCTTCGATAATGACTAAATAATGTTCAAAAGAGCATACAATTTTCATAAATTGATGCGTATAATCCACGCGCTAATCTTTTTGTCCTAGAGCTTGCGAAAGGCAACCTCTAATAATTGTTAATTTGGAGTTATACCATGGCGTTAGAACGCACTCTTTCTATCATCAAACCAGATGCTGTTGCTAAAAATGTGATCGGTGAAATCTACACTCGTTTTGAGCGTTCAGGTCTTAAAATTGTTGAAGCAAAAATGATTCAACTAGACGACGAATTAGCTGGCGGTTTTTACGCTGAGCATAAAGAGCGTCCATTCTACAAAGACTTGGTTGCTTTCATGACGTCTGGACCAGTTGTGGTTTCTGTTCTTGAAGGTGAAGATGCGGTATTGCGTCACCGTGAACTAATGGGTGCAACTAACCCGAAAGAAGCTGCAACAGGCACTTTGCGTGCAGATTACGCAGCATCTATCGATGCTAACGCTGTTCACGGTTCTGACTCTGCAGAATCTGCTGCACGTGAAATTGCTTACTTCTTTGGTAAGTAATCGCTAGACGTTTTAACAGCGTCGGCAATGTGAGAAACGGGCCTAGGCCCGTTTTTTTACAGAGGCTTCTGAAAAGGTGCACCTTTTCAGAGGCTTTTTTCGTTTATACTTAATGCTCTATTTGGCAAGTGATTTAAATTATGACTGACATTAAAAAAGTGAACCTTCTTGGTTTATCCCCACAAAAACTCATTGAGTTTTTTGAATCCATCGGTGAAAAGAAATTTCGTGCGACACAAGTAATGAAATGGATCCACCAAAAGGGGGCTGAAAGCTTTGATGAAATGACAGATGTTAGTAAAGCCTTACGCGCCAAATTAGAGAAAATATGCGAGATTCGTGCGCCGGAAGTGGTGTCTCAAAACATTTCTAAAGACGGCACGCGCAAATGGATTATTCGTACAGAAGGTGGTAAAAACGATTGTGTTGAAACTGTTCTAATTCCTGATGGCGACAGGGCTACCTTGTGTGTGTCTTCTCAGGTTGGTTGCTCTTTGGATTGCAGTTTTTGTTCTACAGGTAAACAGGGGTTTAACCGAAATCTCACTCCAGCAGAAATTATTGGTCAGGTGTGGATTGCCATTAAGTCTTTTGGCCCTATGGATCCTAACGGCCCTCGTAGAGTGACCAATGTGGTGATGATGGGGATGGGTGAGCCTTTGATGAACTTTGAGCCTGTAGTTGATGCCATGATTCTCATGATGCACGACAATGCATATGGCTTATCAAAGCGTCGTGTCACACTAAGTACTTCGGGCGTGGTGCCAAAAATTTATGAGCTAGTAAAGCGTACAGACGTGTCATTAGCTATTTCGTTACATGCGCCAAATAACCCATTGCGTAATGAGCTGGTGCCTATTAACAAAAAGTACCCTATTGCCGAGCTGCTAGAAGCATGTCAGCACTATTTGGATAACTTACCAGATAAGCGTCACATTACCATTGAATATACCTTGATGTCTGGGGTGAACGATAATGAAGAGCAGGCCCATGAATTGGCGCAACTGCTAAAAGACTTAGAATGTAAAATTAACTTGATTCCGTTTAATCCATTCCCTCATTCTGGGTATGACAAGCCTTCCAATAACAGAACTCGTCGATTCCAAAAAATTCTGGCAGATGCTGGCTATACTGTTACGGTACGAACCACTCGTGGTGATGACATTGACGCGGCTTGTGGTCAGTTAGTCGGGGATTTTCACGATAAGACCCGTCGGAGCCAAAAATACATTGAACTTAGAGAAGTAAATAACTAGCGCACTATTACCTCAAGGATGAGGTGGTTGCTTTAGCAGATGCTTCTCTAACATGAATGACAAGGATGTCTATTTATGTGTCTTTTTAAATCTTTTGTTTGTGTTTTCTGTGTGTTTCTTTCGGCTTGTAGTCATCAAGCATTGCCTTCACAACATGCTGATGCTTCTTATCAACAAGCGTTGCAACGGGCTCAAACTTACCTTCTTTTAGGGCAATGGCAAGGAGCCAAGCAACAATTGAATCTTGTGCCTAAGTCTTTCTATAACCTTAATTATTGGCGTTTAACGAGCTTATATTGGCTTAGTGTGGGGTCAAACGAACAGGCAATAGAAAGCCATCGTGAAGCCTTAACCCTGTACCCAGACGACGCGTTTTTATTGAATAATTATGGCACGTTATTAGGGGCGAAAGGGCTCTGGTCCCAAGCGTGTGCGAAGTTTGAAAAAGCCCGGAAAAGTGCCGTTCCACGGGGGCAGTCTGTGTGGTTGAATTTATCTCGCTGTGCCCTTCGTCAAAAAGATGTAAATTTAGCAACTTTATATATTAAACAAGCAAAAGAAATTGCAGATTTGCCTCTTATAGGTTTGATGACAGAGCTCAATCTTGCTTTAATACAAGGCCATATAGAAAGCGCTCGCCACATTTTAAAAAATATTCAGGCGAATAAGAAAAATGCACTCACATCCGTGCATTTTGACGAGTTTCATTGTCTGTCGCGACAAGTATCTGTACGCGAGACTGACCTTACACGAAATCCGTCTGCGAGCCCGTACATCTGCCTGAATGATTCAAGGTATTAGCATGACAACTGACACATACAACGAAGCTTCTGAAAGAGAAGCAACAGTCGCTTCTTTTGATATTGGTGAAACTTTAAGCACACAACGTGAATCCCTAGGCTTAGATCAACGACAGCTGGCTTCAGAACTGAAGATTTCTATTGAGCAAGTGCGTGCCCTTGAAGCAAATGAGTTTAACTACTTTCGCTCCCCTACCTTTGTAAGAGGTTTCCTTAAAAGCTATTGTCGAGTGGTTCAATTGGATGCCAGTGTCCTGATTGCTGCCTTCAACAGTTTGCAGTCAGACGCAAAACCCACTATCCAACCAGTCGATAAAGTGAATAAACAGTCCCAACTTGGTGACCCCTTCATTGTACTGATTTCCATTGTCATTATTGCCGTTTTGGTATTTTTAGCCTTCTGGTGGCCTTCTTTTTCTAGTGACGAGGACAGTCTAGAAGAACCTTTGGACGCGGCTACTGAAACACAGGCGGAGGAAGCACAAGAAGATTTGTCCGTTTTGGCTGGTGTGCCTGCTCCGGTACAAGCTGAGGAACCCCTAGCCATTGATGCTAGCCAGTCAATCCCCAGTGAATCTCAAAGCGATCAGATCGATGTGGTGACGGGCTTGTCCGCTGAACAAGTTGCTTTGTTAAAAGAAGCGGGTGTTGAGGAGGAAGTGATCGCTTCTGCAACCAAGATACCAGAGCCTGAGGTTGAGAGTCCGGTAACACCAGTGGTGCCCGCTTACGATCATGAAATTGAAATGCAATTCGTTGCAGACTGTTGGACGGAAGTAAGAGATAATAACGGCAAAATTTTGTACTCTGGGGTAAAATCAGCGGGTAGTTCATTAACGCTGAATGGAGAGGGGCCGTACCGAGTGGTACTTGGCTTTGCTCGTGGAGTATCTTCATTGATTTATAAGGGAGAGGAGTTCGACTTTTCTTCTTATGTTAGCAAAGATTTGGCTCGTTTTGAGCTCAAGTAGAGAATAGTATGCATTTTGAATCTCCGATAAAGCGTCGTCAGTCTCGCCAAATTATGGTGGGGGATGTGCCTGTGGGTGGCGGAGCCCCAATCAGTGTTCAAAGTATGACGAACACAGAAACGTGTGATGTTGCCGCAACGGTGCAACAAATCCAAGCCATTACGGATGCTGGTGCCGATATTGTTCGAGTCTCTGTGCCGTCTATGGATGCAGCTGAAGCCTTTAAGCAAATTCGCCAGCAAGTGTCGGTTCCCCTAGTTGCGGATATACACTTTGATTATAAAATCGCTTTGAAAGTTGCGGAATACGGTGTTGATTGCTTGCGAATTAACCCCGGTAACATTGGTAATAAAGACCGTGTTCGAGCCGTAGTAGATAGCGCCCGCGACAAAAACATTCCTATTAGAATCGGTGTTAATGCTGGTTCTTTGGAAAAAGATTTACAGAAAAAATACGGCGAACCCACCCCTGATGCTCTGGTGGAATCAGCGTTCCGTCAAATACAGTATTTTGACGAGCTAGACTTCCATGAATACAAGCTTAGTTTAAAAGCCTCTGATATTTTTATGACGGTGGAAGCCTACCGCAAAATTGCCAGCCAAATAGATAACCCATTGCATCTTGGCATTACCGAAGCGGGAGGTTTGCGCTCGGGTACCGTGAAATCTTCCATTGGCCTTGGTTTGCTATTAATGGATGGTATTGGCGATACCCTACGTGTTTCTTTAGCTGCTGATCCAGTACAAGAAATCAAAGTGGGTTGGGATATGCTACGTAGTCTCAAATTACGTAACCGAGGAATCAATTTTATTGCCTGCCCAAGTTGTTCGCGGCAAAATTTTGATGTCATCAAAACCATGAACCAACTTGAAGAACGCCTTGAGGATATTACCGTTCCAATGGATGTTGCTGTTATTGGTTGTGTGGTAAATGGCCCCGGAGAGGCCAAAGAAGCCGACATCGGCTTAACTGGTGGTACCCCGAACAATCTTGTATACCAAGACGGTAAGCCAGAGAGTAAAACCAAGAACGATACCTTGGTGGATGATTTAGAAAAGAAAATTCGCGCGAAAGCGGCAGCAAAGGCTGAGCAAGAAGCGAACATTATAGCAAAGAGTTAAGGAACCCTAGTGGCACGTAAAATTCAAGCAATCCGCGGAATGAATGACATACTTCCAGGTCAATCCTCTGTCTGGTTGTACCTAGAGAACACCATAGCGCAAGTTGTTAAGTCTTATGGTTATCAGCAAATCCGTTTTCCTGTGGTTGAAAACACCGACCTGTTCAAACGCGGTGTGGGTGAAACCACTGATATTGTGGAAAAGGAAATGTATACCTTTGAAGACCGCAATGGTGAGTCTTTAACGCTACGTCCTGAAGGAACGGCTAGTTGTGTTCGTGCAGCAGATCAAGCAGGCTTGCTCTTTAATCAAGTGCAACGCCTTTGGTATGTCGGGCCAATGTTTCGCTATGAGCGTCCACAAAAAGGTCGGTATCGCCAGTTTCATCAGATTGGCGTAGAAGCTTTTGGTATGAGTACTGCTGATGTAGATGCTGAGTTAATTATTCTATCGGCCCGCTTATGGAAGCAACTTGGCTTACTGGAGCATGTGGAGCTACAACTCAATACTATTGGTTTAGCGTCGGAACGTGAAACCTATAAAGCAGCCTTGGTAGAGTATCTAACCCAATTCAAAGATCAGCTTGATGAAGACAGTCAACGCCGCTTGGCAACAAATCCTTTGCGGATATTGGACTCTAAAGATGCCTCAACCCAAGCAGTTTTAGTTGATGCGCCTAACTTAGAGGACTTTATTGGTGAAGAGTCTCAGTCTCACTTTGATCACTTGCAAGCTTTATTGAAAGCGAATGGTATTTCTTATGTGATCAACCGCCGACTTGTTCGCGGTTTGGATTACTACGGCAAAACCGTTTTCGAATGGGTAACGACTCATCTTGGTGCTCAAGCAACTGTCTGTGCGGGTGGGCGCTATGACGGTTTAGTTGAGCAGTTGGGCGGTAAGTCAACGCCTGGTGTAGGGTTTGCCATGGGCGTAGAGCGTTTGGTGCTGCTACTTGAAACGCTGGATTTAATACCAGCAGACGCGCAACATCAAACGGATATTTTTATTGCCAGCTTTGGTGAAGATGCCCAGATAGCTTCAAGTGTGTTGGCTGAACAGTTGCGTTCTGCGCAGGGTGATTGGACAGTATTACGCCATTGCGGTGGTGGCAACTTTAAAAACCAAATGAAAAAAGCAGATCGATTCGCCGCTAAATTTACCTTGATCTTAGGGCAGGATGAAGTCGATCAAGGAATGTGCCAAGTTAAAAATATGGCAACCGGAGAGCAAACTGAATGTCAGCAGCAAGAGGTTGCGGCATTTTTAGAAACGTTAATAAATTAGTCATTAGTTTCTTGTTAATTACTATTATGAGAATGAAAATTAAGTTGGGGAAAATCCATGTCTGAATTGAAGACAGAAGAAGAACAAATTGAAGCATTTAAAACCTGGTGGAAAAAGAATGGTACGGCACTCATTATTACCGTGGCTGTTGCAGTAGGTGGTTATTTTGGTTTCCAGGCGTGGCAGACCAGTAAAGCGAACCATGTGGCAGAGGCTTCTGATCTTTACCAAAATATGGTTCAAGCATCTGCAGATTTAACTAACGAAGATAATCAAAAAACGGTTTCCTTTATTGCTCAGCAATTAAATGATGACTATAGCGATACCGGCTACGCCATGTTTGCTAAGTTGTTTGTGGCACGCTTAGATGCAGAGCAAGGTAATTATGATCAAGCTGTGGGAGCTTTAAAAGAAGCTGCAGCACAAACGGAAGACGAGTCTTTTCGTGCTATAGCTCAATTAAGAATTGCGCAATTGTTATTACAGCAAGAAAAGTTCAGTGAATCCTTAGCGCAGTTAGAAACCGTAACTGCGAGTGAGTTTGTTGCACAAAAGCAAGAGTTAATGGGTGATATTTACTTGCAGCAGGGGAAGCGTGATCAAGCAAGAGAAGCGTATCAAACCGCCAAGAATGCGCTTGTAGGTGGAACTAACCATCCGTTATTAGAGATTAAACTGCAAGATTTAGTGAAGGGTTAATAATGAGTAAGTCGCTTTTAGTTGTAGCACTTTCAAGCCTATTATTATTGCAAGGCTGCTCTAATGCTTTGCCAAAACCAGATGCTATTGATACGCAAGTGGTACTAGATACCGATTGGCGTATTGGAGTTGATGGATATTATGGTAAGAAAGGGGAGCGGCTCAACTTGTTAGCTCAAGAACAAACGCTTTATTTTATTACGGACTTAGGGACAATTTATCAAGTCGATCAAGAAGACGGCCGTAAAGAAAGCATTGTTTATACTGGCTTCTCCCCTAGTACTGGGGTAACTCGCAATCAAGATACTTTTTATTTTGGTACTCATGATGCTGAAGTAGCCGCCGTTTCAACCGCGACTGAAACCGTGCTGTGGCAGCGCCCTATGAGTTCAGAAATCTTATCTGAAGTCGCATATGCGGCGGGTAAACTTGCCGTACAGACTGCCGACGGCTGGTTGAGTGTGTTAGATGCTCAAACAGGAAATACCTTATGGCGCGTAAAAGAAGATTTACCAGCCTTAACGGTTAGAGGTACAAGCGTTCCCGTTATCGCACAAGGCCGTGTAATTGCTGGAACGGCGCTAGGTGAGCTAAAGGCGTACGACCTTAATACTGGTAATGAGCTTTGGTCATTCGAAGTAGGTAAACCGGAAGGGCGATATGAAATAGAGCGTCTTAGTGATGTAGATGGCCGTGTCGTTGTGCAAGGCGGTATTGTCTATGCGGTTGCCTATAACGGTACTCTTTCAGCCTTGTCCCTAGAAAGTGGTCGTCCTATTTGGCAACGAGCTGTATCTAGTGCTTCAGGTGTTGCTTTACAAGGTGATATCTTGGCTGTGACTGATGTTAGCAGTAAAGTGCTGGCCTTTAATGCAAAAAACGGCAATCAAATCTGGGAAAATGATACACTTGTCGACAGAGATTTGCAGTTGCCTATTTTTGTAGGAGAATACGTTGCCTTAGTAGATCGCGGTGGTTATATTCACTTGCTTAATTTAGCAACAGGTGAGGTTGAAGGCAGAAGAATTTTAGATGAAGACGTGCTACTTGGCGGGCGTATGGTGTCAAATGGGCAGCAGTTATTTGCAATGACCCCAACGGCTAACCTTGTCGCTTTTCGTTACCGCAAATAAGCAAGCTTCATAATTAAGTGATAGTAAGCGGCTGCCACTCCGGTTGGGGTGGCAGCCACTTTGTATTTATAAAGGTAGAAAAATGATCCCAGTTATTGCATTGGTAGGTAGACCCAATGTTGGAAAATCCACTTTGTTCAATCGATTGACGCGCACTCGTGACGCCTTGGTAGCAGACTATCCAGGTTTAACCCGTGACCGTAAATACGGTGATGCTAAGTTGGCTGAGCACGAATTTATTGTTATTGATACCGGTGGAATCAGTGGTGATGAACAGGGTATTGATGAAAAAATGGCGCGCCAGTCCCTCTTAGCTATTGAAGAGGCGGATGCCGTGCTGTTTTTGGTTGATGGCCGCCATGGCTTGAACCCTGCAGATGTAATGATAGCAAATCATTTACGACGTTCTAGTAAGCCAGTTTCCCTTGTGGTGAATAAAACCGATGGTATTAACGAAGACATTGCCTTAGCAGATTTTTATTCTCTTGGCTTAGGTGAGTTGCACCCAATTGCTGCAGCTCATGGTAAAGGTGTTCATAAACTTGTTGATCAAGTTATGTTGCCTTTCGCTGAACAAGTGGCAGAAGCAAAAAATGAAATAGATCTGTCTGCGCGTGGTATACGAATTGGCGTAGTTGGGCGTCCTAATGTTGGTAAGTCGACTTTAGTAAACCGCATGTTAGGTGAAGACAGAGTGGTGGTTTATGACATGCCTGGCACGACTCGTGACAGTGTTTATATCCCTTATGAGCGTCACGAAAAACAATATACCCTAATTGATACCGCAGGTGTTCGCCGTCGTAAACATGTTAAAGAGGCGGTTGAGAAGTTCTCGATTGTGAAAACACTGCAAGCGATCCAAGATGCCAATGTGGTTATTGTTGTTATCGATGGGCATGAGGATCTGGTGGAACAAGATCTACACATGATTGGTTATGTGTTAGATGCAGGTCGTGGTGTCGTGATTGCAATTAATAAATGGGATGGCTTGGCGAAGGACGAACGAGAGCACATTAAGAAAGAAGTCGAGCGTCGGTTAGGTTTTGTGCCTTATGCGAAAGTTCACTACATTTCTGCTTTGCATGGCACTGCGGTCGGTGACCTTTACGATACGATCGAAAGTACCTATGAATCCTGTTATGCCAAATGGTCAACTAACCGCCTGACTAGAATTTTAGAAGGTGCTGTCAGTGAGCATCAGCCGCCATTGGTAAATGGGCGCCGTATTAAATTACGTTATGCTCACCAGGGAGGATCAAATCCACCGCGTATCGTTGTGCATGGTAATCAAACACACGCATTACCTGGTAGTTATAAGCGCTATTTGGAAAATAAATTTCGAACCGTTTTGAATATTACGGGTACGCCAATTAGTTTTGAGTTTAACTCTTCAGAAAACCCTTTTGCGCCTAAAAAGTAGCGCTTCTCTAAAAAAACTGTGTTGCTCTTAATTCATAGCAACACGGTTTTTTGACTTCGTATTTATTAGATTTTCTTTTTAGTATTTTTCTTTTTAAAAGACAATCATTCTCAATATGCGTTCACACTCCTTACATATTTCTTTACAAAAGGTATAAAAAAAGAACTAAACCTGTAATGAAGGTGTCATTTTGTCATGATATATCGTTTTTGAATTAAGCTAAGTTTATAATCTCCTGCACTTATCGTAGGAGATGATTATGTTTATTGTGCGTTCTTTTTTATATTTAATTTTAGTGGCTGTCGTTGCTCAAATGGTAACTTTCGAAGGATTTAATCAGCTTACTAGCGCCCAATATAGTGAACACTCAATGACTGAATACTTGCAGAGCAGTTTATTGTTTGTCGGCTTTATCATGTTTTACTATGCCTCTAAGTTAAATGACGAACTTAAAGTTGCCATGAAACTGGTTACTGCTTTATTAGCTATGATGTTCGTACGCGAATTTGACGCAGTGCTTGATACCTACATGTTTGATGGTGCGTGGCAGGGATTGGTTCTGCTTATTATTGCTTCCACTTTGATTTCTTTACGCGGTGAGTTCAAACAGATTTATGCTTCCCTGAAGGCATATTCCTTGCAGCCTAGTTTTGGTAGTTTGCTAACAGGTATGTTAGTGGTTTTGGCTTTTTCCCGTTTACTAGGTCGCGGTGTTTTTTGGCAAGCAGTAATGGGAGACAACTACGTACGTGTGGTAAAAAATATCGTTGAGGAAGGGGTGGAAACTTTGGGCTACACCTTGGTGTTGATTGCGGCCACAGAAGTTCTAGTGTTTTGTTTTGCTAGCCAGAAACAGCTTGCAGCGGAACAAAGAAGAGCAGCCTTGTATAATCGTTTACACGTTTAGCAGCTATCTCAGACTTTAAAGCCCCAAGAGTGGATAGCTCTTGGGGCTTTTTTTGTTCTAAAAGGTGCGCCAAGGCTTAGCGAGTTGCTTTTGTTTTTCTTTTCTTATTCATACCATTGATTGTGCTATTGGCATTACTGCTTTTACGTCTCGTTTTTTGAGCCTGACTAATGTTGTCTTTAGTTGGGCGATTAGAACTGTGGGATGCGCCAGTACGCTGGCCAGGCTTGGCTTTTCTTGGCCGACGTGGTTGTTGTTTATCTTTTTCTTCTGGTGGAACAAGTTTGTTTAAGCCGTGGCCAATAAGGTCCGCTCTGCCCATGGTTATTAGGGTATTACGCAGGTCTTTCCAGTTGCTAGCATCGTGATAGCGTAAAAAGCCTTTTTGTACGGTGCGTTGCTTATAATCTTTCGGCGTATAAACCTCTTCACTCTTATAAGAAACAGGCTTAAGAGGATTTTTCCCTGAGTGGTACATGGCGGTCGCTAAAGACATAGGCGATGGATAAAAAGTCTGTACCTGATCCGGCTTAAAATCATTGTTCTTTAACCATAGAGCAAGGTTCATCATGTCTTCATCGGAACTTCCCGGGTGAGCCGCGATGAAGTAAGGGATCAAGTGCTGTTTTTTACCTGCTTCTTTAGAATATTTGTCGAACATTTTCTTGAAGCGGTCATAGGTACCCATACCAGGCTTCATCATTTTTGATAAAGTGTCTTTTTCTGAGTGCTCGGGTGCAATTTTGAGGAGGCCACCTACATGGTAGGTCACTAATTCGCGAACATATTCTGGGTCTTCTACCGCTAGGTCATAGCGTAAACCTGAGGCAATCGACACAGTGTGAATGCCTTCTATAGCGCGGGCTTTACGGTACAGCTGAGTGGTTGGACTATGGTCGGTATTCAGATTGCTACAAATTGTTGGGTACACACATGAGAGCTTACGGCACGAGGCTTGGATCTCATCATCTTTACAGTTAAGTGTGTACATGTTGGAAGTAGGGCCGCCTAGGTCAGAAATATGACCGGTAAAACCTGGTACTTTTGCTTTGATGTCTTCTATTTCATTGAGAATAGATTCATGGGAACGTGATTGAATAACACGACCTTCATGTTCTGTAATTGAGCAAAAGGTGCAGCCACCAAAACAACCGCGCATGATATTGATCGACGTTTTTATCATGTCGTAAGCAGGAATACGGGCTTTCTGGTATTTAGGGTGAGGTACTCTGGCATAGGTTAAATCAAACACCCCATCCATTTCTTCGGTTTCTAATGGGATTGGTGGTGGGTTGACCCAAATTTCTTTTTTTCCGTGTTTTTGAATTAATGCACGGGCATTATGAGGGTTAGATTCCAGGTGCAAAATACGTGACGTATGGGCGTAAAGAACAGGATCTTTTGAAACTTTTTCAAACGAAGGTAAGCGAATATAAGTCTTTTCAGGAATAAGCTTTTCGCCACGGCGTAACGGTGCAGGTATCACGCGAATTGGCATCACGCCATCGTCTTCTTTGCCATTATCTGTTTGACATTTTCCTTCCGGAATATATTCATAAGGGCTGTAGATCTTATCTATTTTTCCAGGCCAGTCGACTCGGGTTGAATCCAATTCAGAAAAACCACCAGGTGGCGTATCACGGACAATCGTAGTGCCTCGAATATTCGTCAATTGGGCCATAGTTTTGCCCATTGCCAACTGATGGGTCACTTCAACAATGGCACGCTCGGCATTGCCGTATAATAGAATGTCTGCTGTGGAATCGATAAGTACTGAACGTCTAACTTCGTCGCTCCAATAGTCATATTGAGCAATTCGACGCAAACTGGCTTCGATACCGCCAATCATGACAGGTACATCTTGGAAGGCTTCTTTACAGCGCTGAGAATACACAATGACTGCTCGGTCAGGGCGTTTTCCGCCAGCACCGTAGGGAGTATAAGCATCGTCGTTACGAACTTTCAAATCCGCCGTATAACGATTGATCATGGAGTCCATGTTGCCAGCAGTGACGCCAAAATAAAGGTTGGGTCGTCCTAGGCGCTGAAAATCGTCCACATTACGCCAGTTTGGTTGGTCAATAATGCCAACACGATAACCTTGTGCCTCTAGCAGGCGGCCCATGACAGCCATACCAAAACTTGGGTGATCTACATAGGCGTCACCGGTTACCAAGATAACGTCACAACTGTCCCAACCAAGTTGGTCCATTTCCTCGCGAGTGGTAGGGAGAAAAGGGGACACACCATAGCACTCAGCCCAATACTGTGGGTAGGAGAAAAGGTGTTTAGCAGTTTTGTGTCGTTTTATCATGGTGCTCTCTTGGGGTTCGCCTAAGCTAAAATACTAACTTGTTACCACAAGTTATTATTGAATAGGTTATTATCCCAGAAAACACCCAGGGTATACAGGAATAACTAAAACAGGCGTTAAGTATTATGTGTCAGCCTTGAGGTGCCACACACTTTCCTCAAAGCAGTTAAAGCCTCGTTCTTGATAATCATGTTGGCTTTGAGCCAGATCTTCACTGGCGACCTTGCGTATTTTATTGCCCCAAAGTGTTGGAATGTCTTGTTCACTTACAGAGAAAGGAGGGGTGTTCACATCACCATCATGATGCAACGAAATGAGTAATGTAAATGCATTACTCCCTAAGCGCGCAAGGGTGTGTTTGACGTAATCGGCTCTTTTGCTACTCGGCATGGCAACCATGGCAGCGCGGTCGTAGCAGGCATCAAAATCATTTTCTGTAAATTGAAAATAATCCCCTTCTACAATGCGCAGTGGTAACCCTTCAACTTGATGAATTTTTAAGTTGTCTTGCTGGAGGGTTTCATAAGAAAAATCGTTATCCCCCAAAAACTGCACCACAGCTAAGGGAGACAGCTCAACACCTGTTACCTCATAGCCTTGCTCTGCTAGCCAGACTAAGTCATGGGATTTACCGCATAACGGAACCAGCACACGTGTACCACGGGGAAATGAAGGCCAAAACTCAATTAATTTTGGGTTCACGCCGTCTTGATGAAAACCAATGCGACCCGTTTGCCAGCGATCTAACCAGAAATCATTTGTTACCACAGAAGACCTCGAAAACAGAAAATGAACCTTATCAAACTTCGACAGGAGCTTGATCTACAAAGGGTTTAAAACAGATAATATTGTGCCATTAACGATTGTAAAAACCATCTTTTACAAGGCTTAAACTACATAATGACACAATAATACTGCATTTCTTTGACTGGGATTTGACAATAAAATGATGCTTGAGAACGCCCCTAAACACATTCAACTGGCGGTAGATCTAATTGAACTGCTAGAAACTAATGATATTGACGAAGAGACAGCTGTGACGGCGTTAGAAATTGTATTGGCGGATTATCGTAATAAGTTAGAGCAAAAGAGCTTAGTCAAAGGGAGCGCAAAGTAAGCCAAAGCAGCCCCCTTCGGTTATTGTATCTAGTGTTTAAATGTACTGGCTTTGTGGCTGTATTCTTCTGTTACTTGTTGGATGTCTATGCAATCTTGACTTAATTGGCGCATAAGGTCCTGTAGCTCCGTTATGGTATCAGCGTTGTCGTTCAATTTATTGCTGATATCTTCAACGTGGCTAGCTTGCTCTTGGGTTTCGGTGGCGATGTGTTGGCTGGAGCTGGCAATGCCGCTTACATCCTGGGCTCTTTTCTTTAGGTCATCTGAAATGGTGTGGGTATGCTCAACACTGACTTCTGTTCTTTGTGTGCCTGATTGAATGGATTCAACAGTTTTTTGTACGCTGTTATTTAGGTCTGCCAATACTTTTTCAATTTCATCTGTGGAGGCGCTTGAACGCTGAGCTAAGGTCCTTACTTCATCTGCCACTACCGCAAAGCCGCGTCCAGATTCACCTGCTCGTGCTGCCTCAATAGCGGCATTTAGAGCAAGTAAATTGGTTTGTTCAGAAATATCACGAATGGATTGTAGTAATAGGTTAATGCTGTCTACATCGGAAGTAAGAGTGCTAAGAGAATTGGAGATGGCTTGAGTGTCATCGGCCAACAGCTGCATATCCTTCATAATTTCATGGGCTTGCAGACTATCTTCTAATGTTGCTTGTTCAAGAGTTTTAATATTCGTAGCAGAGGTTAGACTGTGCTCAGCCACGGTTTTAATAGAGGAGGTGACTTGTTCGGCGGAATGAATCGCAGCTCTTGAGCTTACGTGGTTTGATTCCACATGCTGTTGGGTTAGCTGACTGATCTTACCAACTTTTTGGCTGGTGTTAGTTAGTGTGTCTGCAATTTTGTGAAAGTCAGCAAATAGTGCCGCTAAGTCATTTAATAAGGTGTTTAGGGCCTGTTCAGCACTTGATTTAGGGTCGCTAATGCGTAAAGACAATTGTTTCGTTGTGGATACTTGCTGAATGGTGTTAGCAATATTTAAGTTGGCGGATGACTCTTTCTTCATTTGCTGGGCCATATACATAAGAACAATGGCTTCTGCTCCTGCAAAAGCACAATGTACAAGCATAACCCCCATATGATGAGGACCAGAAAACACCATTAGCGGAATATCGAACAGACTAACTTGCGCCATTTGCAAGTACATAAAGCTAATGTGGTAAATCGCTGTGGTCAGTAGTGCGGCTAGGAAGGGTTGCCATCTTTGGTAAACTAGAAACAGCGCCATGCCAACAAATACGTGAAAGTGCATTTCGATCATGCCAAGCTGGCTTTGAATTAATGCGGATGAATACAGCATCATAATGATGGCTGCTAAAACAGAAAAAATAGGGCGGCCTTTGCACAGCGAGTAGGAAGCTTGGGTCAGAATAAAGAGCATTAAAGCGCTAATTAAAGAAAAGCCAATGAGTTTAGGGCCTAGCAAGCCACTGAATAGTAAAATAGGGACCTGGATTAAAAGAGCTCGATAAATAAAAAGGTCAGAATTTCGTAGCTTGTCTTGCATGTTGTCTCTGTATGGATAATTGACTAAAAAGTCATCTTAACAAAAACAAGCAATGAGGGAACGAGTTAATTGATTTTATTGAGCCTTGATAGCGCGCCTGGTAGAACAGGCATAAGTTAGCAGGTTATAATCTCGCCCTTTTACAATAAGGGTACTCAGTGCATACATTAGAAGCCTTACAGAATGGTGAATTACAAGGTGTTACTCGTTTGCAGCTTGCAGAAAACCTCAATCACTTTCCGTCGGCTATTTATGATTTGGCGGATTCGCTAGAAATTCTAGATTTGTCGAATAACCAATTAGCGTCACTGCCTGATGACCTAGATAGGTTGAAGAATTTACGCATTCTGTTTTGTTCTAATAACCAGTTTACTCACTTACCAAAAGTGCTTGGTAAATGTCCTAAATTAGAAATGATTGGTTTTAAGGCGAACCAGATTCGCAAGGTCAGTAGCGACTCCATACCTGAGCAAACTCGCTGGTTGATTCTTACGGATAATCAGATAAATGAACTACCGAGTGACATTGGTAAGTGTCGGCGTCTTCAAAAACTTGCCCTAGCGGGTAATCGACTGGTTTCTTTACCTGCTAGCTTAGCAAACTGTCATAATCTGGAACTGATTCGACTGTCAGCCAACCAGTTGGCTACTTTTCCTGAAGTAGTATTGAAACTGCCAAAGTTAGCCTGGTTTGCTTTCTCTGGTAACCCTTTTTGTGCCCCTAGAGACCAACACGATGACTTTGTAAAAGTTAAGAGATCAGATTTACAGTTGCAACAAGTTTTAGGACAAGGAGCTTCGGGGGTGATCTCTCAGGCAAGTTGGGTAAATAATAGTCTGAACTTTCCTGAGCAAGTAGCAGTGAAGGTGTTTAAAGGCGAGTTGACTAGCGATGGATTTCCTGAAGATGAGCTTGATGCATGTTTGGCAACGGGTAGTCATCCAAATTTGGTGACGCCATTAGCAAAAATAGGCCAAGAAGAAGGAGCGGCTTTGGTCATGGAGTTGATCCCACCTCATTATATCAATTTGGGGCAACCACCCAGTTTAGCCAGCTGTACTCGTGATACCTTTACTCAAGGGCAACGCTTCAGTGTTGAGCAGGTGCATGACATTATTGAACAAATGGAAGGTCTGGTAGCACACTTTGCGGAACGTGCTGTGAGTCATGGGGATTTGTACGCCCACAATGTGCTGATTGATCCCGAGACTTGTCATATTTTATTTGGTGATTTTGGCGCGGCGTCTAAATACGCTCACTTAAAGAGTGATCTACAGGAGGGAATTAAGGCCATAGAGCAACGGGCCTTGAGCTACTTTGTTGAAGATATGATCAGTATTTGTGACATAAAAAACGGCAATGACCAGGAGTTGTTGACGCAACTTCAAGCAAGATACTCATAATGTTAGCAAAAGCCGCTTTGTAAAGCGGCTTTTGCTTTGGGCCTATAGGGCTTTGGCCGCCTCTGTTAAGCGAATTGCTTGGTCACAAGCATTAGCCAGTTCTAAACCTTTTTTCACAAAATGACGAGTAAAGTAATCTTTGTGCTCGTCGTGTTCATGGAAATTGTGAGGGGTTAGAACAGCCGTTAATACCGGTACTTCTGTCTCAAGCTGTACTTGCATCAGCGCGTTACATACAGTTTGGGCAACAAAATCGTGACGGTAGATGCCGCCATCAACCACCAAGGCGCTACCAGCAATGGCATCATATTGGCCACTTTTGGCTAACAGTTTGGCTTGTAATGGAATTTCATATGCTCCAGGCACAGAAATGACATCAATTTGATCGGCTTGATAGCCGCGTGAAAGTAACTCTTTTTTAAATCCCTCTAAACAGTTTAAAACAATGTCTTCATGCCAAGTTGCGTGAAGAAATGCAACGCGTTTAGTAGCAGGAGTAAAATTCGTTGAGCTCTGATTCATGTTAACTTCCTAAATATCAAAAGGTGAATCAGGGCGAACGGACAGGCAAATACACCAGAATACACTGGCATACCTATAGCACGAGTAAGCACAGAAGTACTAACCCGATTGGAGGTCTTGTCTGACACGCTCTCTATCATCCGGACTATAACCGTCGGCTCTGGAATCACACCAGATCTGCTAGACCCTACCAAGGGTGTGTTGGTAGGCGCTCGCGGGCTTAGAAATATATTTCCTTACCGCCGGTGGGGAATTTCACCCCGCCCCGAGAACGAAATCGGAATTTTCCGATGGGGGAGAATATACGTGTTTTTATCCTAAGGT
This sequence comes from Marinomonas epiphytica, assembly GCF_054780655.1. Lineage (NCBI taxonomy): Bacteria > Pseudomonadati > Pseudomonadota > Gammaproteobacteria > Oceanospirillales > Oceanospirillaceae > Marinomonas > Marinomonas epiphytica. The sequence goes on along the minus strand of NZ_BAAGVX010000033.1, from coordinate 221,059 downwards.
GTCAAAAGCTTGAGTGTAAAAAAATAGGTTTTCATGTTTTTTGCTTTATTAGCTGAACAATCTTCAATTTAACGTGAGGCTTTTGACTCCGTAATACTTATATTAAGTGTACAATACGCCCATTCGCGCACTGATGCGCACAATTTATGTAGAGAGAAAATGAGCAAGTTATTCGTAATGGGCATGGGGCCTGGTGACCTTGAGTTGGTTGCGCCCAAAGCCACTAAAGCACTTGCAGCTTGCAGTGATTGGGTTGCATATGGCTACTATCTAGAGTTATTAGGTGAGCTAAGCCAAGGAAAGAATTTTCATAATTTACCCCTTGGCGAAGAAATTAGCCGAGCAAGGCTGGCCTTGGATTTGGCCGCACAAGGCAAGACCACAGCATTAATTTCAAGTGGCGACATTGGCATTTACGCGATGGCAACCTTGGTGTTTGAATTGTTGGATTTACAATTGCAGGGTAAAGAGAAGCACCCTGAATGGCTTGATGTTGAGATAGACGTTATCCCTGGTATTTCGGCCATGCAAGCAGGAGCAAGCCGAGTTGGTGCCATGTTAGGTCATGATTTTTGTACCATTTCATTGTCTGACTTACTTACCCCATGGGAAACAATAGATAAACGCCTTCATGCTTGCGGGGCAGGGGATTTTGTTGTGTCTTTTTATAACCCTGTTTCTAAAAAACGGGATTGGCAACTTAACCATGCTAGGGACGTCTTATTGCAATACCGCCCAGCTACTACGCCTGTCATGATTGGTCGTCAATTAACACGCCCAGAAGAAGACATCACCTTCACAACGCTAGGGGCTTTGGACGCAAAGGATGTGGATATGTTCACCATGGTGAGTGTTGGTAACAGTGACAGCAAGCATATTCTGAATGGTGCAAAAGAGTGGATCTATACACCACGTGGCTATTCGAAAAAACTCTAAGAGGCGGACATGACAGTTTACTTTATTGGTGCAGGGCCTGGTGATCCTGACTTGATGACAGTCAAAGCGGTGAAAACAATGAAAAAATGTCCCGTTGTTTTATACGCTGGCTCATTAATTCCGACACAGGTAATCGACAGTGTTAGAGACACAGCGATAGCCATTTATGATACGGCCAAAATGAACTTAGATGAGACCACGGCGGTCATTGCTAAAGCCCACCAAGATGGCCATGACGTGGCTAGGCTGCAATGTGGTGATCCAGCACTATACGGTGCAATTGGCGAGCAAATTCGTCGTTTAGAAACACTAGACATTGATTATCAAGTGATTCCCGGAGTCAGCGCTGTTGCGGCATCGGCAGCCTTGTTAAAAAAAGAGTTGACCTTATCAGGGGTGTCGCAAACCGTTATTATGACACGCTATGAAGGGAAAACCCCTTTCCCAGAGCGGGAGCGTTTACCAGCTCTTGCGCAAAGTGGAGCAACCTTAGCAATCCACCTTGGTGTGACACGAATTCATAAAATAGTCGAAGAACTCTTGCCATTTTATGGCGCCGATTGCCCCGTGGCGGTGTGTTATCGCACCAGTTGGCCTGATCAAGACTACGTGACAGGCACACTGGCTGACATAGTCGAAAAAGTGCGCGCTAAGAAGTTTACGCGTACCAGCTTAATTTTAGTCGGCCAGGTGCTTAACACAGACGAGTTTGCAGATTCTTATTTATACGATAAGTCTCAAGCTCATATCTTTCGACCTATTCATAAGATCAACAAGGACTCATCATGCAATTAAATAAAATTCCGACAACCATAGTCACTGGATTCTTAGGCAGTGGTAAAACCACCTTGTTATCTAACGTATTAAAGCAAGCCGCTGGAAAGCGCATCGCTGTAATAGTGAATGAGTTTGGTGAATTAGACATAGACTCTGATTTGTTACGTTCCTGCCCACTAGATTGTGAAGATGGCCAAGACGACGTACAACGCTCTGATGATGGATTTTATGAACTGGCTAATGGGTGTATTTGTTGCACAGTAGAAGAAGAGTTTTTACCTGTGATGGAACAGCTGGTGGCCCGTCGTCATGACATTGACCATATTCTTATTGAAACCAGTGGCCTAGCTTTGCCCAAGCCCTTAGTACAAGCGTTTAATTGGCCTGGTATTAAAGAGCACTGCACAGTAGATGCTGTGATTACAGTGGTGGACGGTCCTGCCGTAGCGGCGGGTCGCTTTGCTAATAATGAAGAACAAGTACAACAACAGCGTCTCGCCGATGATAGCCTAGATCATGACCCTAGCTTGCAAGAATTGCTGGACGATCAACTCAGTGCCGCCGACCTTGTCGTGGTCAGTAAGAATGATCTATTGGACTCAGCTGAAAGAGAGACAGTACAGCAGGTGATCGGTCACCAAGTACCGGCTAGAGTTAAAACTACCTATATTGAAAATGGCGAAGCTGCATTAGACATGCTACTGGGCATTGATGCTGCCAGTGAAGAAAGAATCGATCAGATTCATAATCATCATGACCACCACCATGCTCATGGTGAAGAACACGATCATGCCCATGATCATTTTGATTCTTTTGTGATTAAGCTTGGCGAAGTTGAGTCTGAGCTGTTACAACAAGCTCTGAGTCAATTAGTTGAAGCTCATAATATTTATCGTGTGAAAGGTTTTGCCGCGGTTAATGGTAAACCTATGAGACAAGTGTTTCAGGTAGTCGGTATGCGAGTAGACAGATATTTTGACCGACTATGGCAAAGTGATGAAATACGCCGCACCCAATTAGTATTCATTGGCAAAGGGATTCAAAAACAGCAGATTGAAGACGCCCTTAATGACGCTCTCAGCGTATAAAGAAGGTAAAGTAAACTCGTGCATTTATTGGCGGCAAAACCGGGCGGATTTGTAGATGACGAAGGCATTGTTGATCTTGGTCAAACTCCTGCGGACATTCTAGTATTAGCTGCAGCGGACAGCCTAATTGGAGCCTTGGCGCAAGGCTTAGATGAAATTGCCGCTGAGCCTAACTCAGAATTTACCCTGCCAACAGTGCGTTTGGCTAACTGGATGCAGTTGCTCAAGCCAGCAGCTTATGACCTCTACGAAGACAAGGTACTAGAAGACACTCAGTTGGTGGTCTTATCTTTACTTGGTGGCGAGCATTACTGGGCTTACGGTTTCGAACGTTTACAAGCTTGGCAGGCCGCTAAGCCTAATCGTCAATTGATTGTGGTGCCTGGGGATGATACTCCTGATAGCGCTTTAATGGCGGCGTCAAGCTGTACGATAGAAACCGCTCACCGTGTATGGCGCTACCTTCGAGAGAGTGGCGCTAACAACACCAAACAACTGTTTTATTTTTTAGCGCACCAGTATTTTGGTCAATCTTACTCTTGGCAAGAACCCAGTGTGCTACCTTCGGCATTGATCTACTCAAAGGGAAAAATCGCCAGTGTTAAACAATGGCGGGAAGATTTTAAAGATGCATTGCAGGCTGATTGGCCTGTCGTTATGGTCACATTTTATCGCTCTCATCTGCAGAGCGGCAATACCGGCATGTTCGACCAGCTACTTGCAATATTGGAAAAGCTTGAACTGGTCCCCATTGCCGTCGCGGTCAATTCTTTAAAAGACAGTATGGCGGTGTCTTTAATTGAGGATCTTAGTGAACAATGCACAGTTAGCCTAATTTTGAATACCACTGGCTTTGCTGCAAATCGAGTAGACAGCCCAGACTTAGCTTCCCAGCCTACAGACTTTTCATCCAGTTTTGCATTGAATCTGCCTGTCTTACAGTTGATCTTATCGACAAGTACACAAGACGATTGGCAAGAGCAAACCCAGGGCCTGCGAAATAGAGATATAGCCATGCAGGTGGTGTTGCCTGAAATGGATGGCCGTATTATTACTCGGTCCATAAGTTTTAAAGCCTTAAGTCATTATCACCAAGATGCTCAGGTTGATCTTATTCGCTATCAACTTCACCCAGAGCGGGCTAATTTTGTTGGTCAATTAGCAAAGCGGTATGCTGTGCTTGCTGCTAAGCCAAATGCCCACAAACGGGTGGCTTTTGTATTGGCAAATTACCCAACTAAAGACGGTCGTATTGGTAATGGTGTGGGTTTGGATACGCCGACGTCCACGGTTACCTTATTGACTGCATTAAAAGAAGCTGGCTATTCAATTGAAGAGATTCCGCAAACAGGAAATGAGCTAATTGAAACGTTATTGGGGACTGTTACCAACAACCCTAACACGCTTCATGAAAGAGACTGTTGGCAAAGCCTAGCCTTAGAAGATTACTTAACGTATTTTTATCAATTGCCTTTGGTGGCTCAACAGGCCATTTGGGAACGCTGGGGAGCGCCCGAGGACGACCATAAATGCCGCACTATCCAACGAAGCGGGCAATTAGAGCGACGCCTTATGGTCGCTGGCATCCGCCTTGGGGAGACTTTTGTCGGGGTTCAACCTGCCCGTGGCTTTAACTTAGATTTACAAGCCAATTATCACGACCCCGACCTTGTACCGCCTCACAGCTATTTGGCGTTTTATTTTTGGTTGCGCCATGTGTATCAAGTTGATGCCTTTGTTCATGTGGGTAAGCACGGTAATCTTGAATGGCTACCAGGCAAAGGAACCGCTTTATCTAGTACCTGCTGGCCTGATGTTATCCTAGGGCCAATGCCCAATTTTTATCCTTTCATCGTTAATGACCCAGGTGAAGGCGCACAGGCTAAGCGCCGGACTCAAGCGACTATTATTGACCACCTTATGCCTCCTATGACACGAGCAGAAAGCTATGGAGAAATGGCTGAATTGGAGAGCTTGGTGGACGAGTTTTATCAAGCGATGGGAATGGATGTACGTCGCGAAACTTGGCTTAAAGAACAAATACTGGAAAAGGTACAGAGCTCGCATCTTATTGAGGAGTTGTCTGGTGTAAAAGAAGGGGATGAAGAGTCCGTGTTAGAAGGGCTTGATACGTATTTGTGTGAAATAAAAGAAGCGCAAATTCGTCACGGACTGCACCGGCTTGGAGAGCTACCTGATCATGATAAATTGGCAGATACGCTGGTTGCATTACTGCGTCTACCAAGGAGTACCTCACCCAGCGGTCTAGGAATCTTGCATGCCATTAGTGTCGATCTCGCCTTATTTTCAGGCCCTGATGATTTTAATCCTATGGAGAGTCTGGCAACCCCATGGCAAGGTCCAAGGCCTAGCATGTTAGTCAGAGTTTCGGATGCGAGTTGGCGAACCCAGGCAGATACTAAGGAGAGGTTGGAAACCCTAGCCGCCGGTTTAGTGAAAACCTTTTTATTAGAACATGCTGATTTAGCAGAACTCGCACAGCCATTACCCTTAACCGCACAATTATTGAGCTATGCTAAAGCGCATGTTCTCAAGGCGTTAGAACAAAGCGCTAACAATGAGGTTGAGTCCCTCATCTTAGGGTTAGCTGGTGGCTTTGTACCACCTGGTCCAAGTGGCGCACCTACACGCGGACGATTAGATACCTTGCCAACAGGGCGAAACTTCTTTTCAGTTGATAATCGCGCGATTCCGTCTCCTGCTGCTTGGGCTATTGGGCAAAAGTCGGCTCAGGCGTTAATTGATCGGCATTTGCAGGAAGAAGGTGATTACCCGAAGAACCTCGGTCTTTCCGTATGGGGAACTGCCACTATGCGAACCGGTGGCGATGACATTGCGCAAGCTTTCGCACTGATGGGAGTGCGTCCTATCTGGGCTCCAGGTTCAAATCGGGTGACTGATTTTGAGGTGCTGTCTTGTATGCAGCTAGGGCGGCCTAGGGTGGACGTAACATTACGAGTGTCGGGCTTTTTTAGAGATGCCTTTGCAAACGTAATGCGCTTGTTTGACTCTGCTGTTCAAGCCATTGCCGAATTTGAGGAGCCCGGTGTGGGCAATGTGATTCGTGCTAATGTTGATGCTCAAAAACAGGCGCTTATTCAGCAAGGCGTTGCTCCTGAACAGGCTTCTCGGCAAGCCTCTTATCGTGTTTTTGGCTCCAAGCCAGGAGCTTACGGGGCTGGCTTACAAGGATTAATTGACGAGCGTTGCTGGGACTCCCAAGGGGATTTAGCGCAAGCTTATATTAACTGGGGAGGCTATGCTTACGATGGTGCTTCTGGCGATGGAGTAGAAGCTAAATCTGCTTTTGTAGCACGTTTAGTTAAGCTCGATACCGTGGTTCAAAATCAAGATAATCGTGAACACGATATTCTAGACTCTGACGACTACTATCAGTTTCAAGGAGGCATGACCAATGCAGTAAGCGAACTGAGTGGTCAAGCTCCAACTGTTTATCATAGTGATCACTCCAACCCAAGTGTGCCAAAAGTTCGTACTTTAAAAGAAGAGTTGAACCGGGTGGTACGCTCCCGAGTACTGAACCCTAAATGGATTGATGCCATGCAAACTCATGGTTACAAAGGGGCCTTTGAAATGACAGCCACAGTGGATTACTTGTTTGCCTATGATGCAACAACCGATCTAGTGGCAGATTATCAGTATGAGCAAGTGACAGACCGGTTGCTGTTGGACCCAGACAATCAAGCCTTCATGCGTGATAACAACCCACATGCGTTAGAAGAAATGGGCGAGCGTCTATTGGAAGCCATCCAAAGAGGTATGTGGCAGGATGAGAAAGGCTACCAAGAACAGATTCAATCTCTATTGCTTGATCTTGATCAGCAACAAGAGCAAGGGCAGTGATCTTGGGCAGAAGGTCGCTGTAAAAAAAGCCATAGAAGGTTAAAATAGCGTCGTAAGAGACAATAAACAGAGAGAGAGAATGAGCAATATAACTCAAAGTAAAAAAGGCATTATGATTTGCGGGCATGGTAGCCGAGATAAAGACGCAGAACGGGAGTTTGGTTTAGTGGCCGAAGGGTTGCGAGCACGTTATCCTGATTTACCTGTAGAGTATGGTTTTTTAGAGTTTTCTGCCCCAAATATACACATGGGCCTTAACCGCCTAGTGGACAAGGGCGTAGAAGAAATATATGCCATTCCAGGAATGTTATTTGCTGCCACTCACGCGAAAAACGATATCCCTTCCGTTCTCACTACTTATGAAGAAAAACACCCCGGCTTAACCGTAACCTATGGCAGAGAATTGGGACTGCAAGACGACATGATAAATGCGTTTCAAGCTCGTATTTATGAGTCCCTTGGGTTAGACCCTGAAAACCCACCGGAAAACCTGTATGACACCATGTTGGTCGTTGTTGGCCGTGGAACATCTGATACCTCTGCTAATGCAGAAGCCGCAAAATTAACTCGAATTGTAAATGAAAATATGGGATTTGGCTGGGCAGACACAGTGTACTCCGGAGTGACATACCCATCTGTTGGTGTCGGTTTAGAGAAGCTACTGAAACTTGGTTTCAAACGTATTGTAGTAGCTCCGTACTTCTTATTTACTGGACGGCTTATCAAGCGTATACAAGGCTATGTTGATAAAGTTGCTCAAGAGAACAGCCATGTAGAGTTTATCCAGACTCCTTATTTAAATGATCATCCCAAAGTAATCGATGCTTTCCAAAACCGCGTTGAGGAAATTATGGCTGGAGACTACAGCCGTAATACGGAAGAAACCTTAATGAACTCCTTTAAGCGACGATTGGCGGCAGGTGAAGTGGATGTGCATCACCATCATGCTGAGTATGTTGATCCAGAAGATGATACTCAGGGTGCTTCACAAGCTGATCACCATCACGGGCATTCACACGACCACCATCATGGGCATTCACATGACCACCATCATGGCCATTCACATGACCACCATCATGGCCATTCACATGACCACCATCATGGGCATTCTCATGGAGTGTATAAACATATCGGTCATCCTATGGGGCCAAGAACCATGATAGGTGAAGGGGTTTGCTGTTGCTTCATGGGGCAATTTACTGATGACATTCTTGAAGAAGAAAAATCAAAAATTGATTCAGATTGTACCAAAACGGCTTTTGCTCACCGTTAATTAATACCGTAATTACCCTCTTATGAATATGGGAGGGTAGTTCACACCACCATAAAATTCATTCATTGCGACTATACTTTCAGATTCTAGTAAGTAACAAGGAGCTGTGTGATGATGGAACAAAGTTTAAGTCAGCGAATTATTCTTTACCGAAAAAAACTTGCCAGCGGTGAGCTACAGAGAACCTATCAAGACTTAGTTAAAATCTTACAAAATACGCGCACTATCTTAAAAAAAGACGAATCTCATCCATACTCGCTTGGTAGTGTTCAACATGGCTACCTAGACTACAGCTATTTTTATTTACAGAGCCCTTTGTTACAAGAACGCCACTTGAAGTTTGCTTTGGTGCTCAACCACTCACTTGTCCAATTTGAACTTTGGTTACTTGGTTGTACTAAACAGGTACAAAAAAAATATTGGATTCAATTAAAGGATACGTCCTGGGTACAAACTTCTGAGCTTCCAAAATACTATATTTTTGCAACTAAATTAGTGGAAAGTGATAACTATGAGCAAATTGAAATTTTAACTAAAAACTTAGTTACACATTTCAAGAAGCAGGCCTCTTCTATAGCTCGCATTTTATAGTGATTGGCGCTGCGCACCCAACAGCGCATTCTGTCTTAACACGTGGATAACAAAAAAGGCCGAATGTGAATCACATTCGGCCTTTATTTTGGTGCCAAACTAGCTTATGACGCTAGGTTGTTAAACTGTGCTTGAAGCTCAGCATATTTAGCTTGGTAAGCCGCTTCTTTTTCTGCGAAAGTGTGTGCACCGTTTAGGTTAACGCTGGCATCTACCGCTACGCCTTGAAGTTCAAGAGTTTTGGCTAGCGCATCAACACCTGCTTTAGCAGTACGTACTTGTTCGATCGGGCTGTCGTCTGTGTTTGCAAATGCACCAGAAGTCATAACAGCTGTAGCAAAAAGAGCGATGGCAGATTTTTTAAATGTGTTCATAATATTTCCCCTCATATTTCGGAATATAATTTCCGATTAGATTTAGTTTATTAAGCATGTTTGCTTTCGATGGAATGTATAATAGCTTTTTAAATTTAAATAAAAAGAGCTTGAGAGGCGCTTCCCTTTTTGATTCGTATAATCGATAAAATGCGTAAAATCGTTCTATTTCATAAGGAAAGTTTAAGGATTAAACAAATAAGGAAGAAAGATTCAAATAGCAGGTAAGAAGAATGCTTACCCCACCATTATTATTTTAATTAAGGGTGAAATAATGAAAATATGCATTCAAAAAGAGTTTAGAGTCTTTTTATTTGCACTTTTTAAGTGGGAATAAAAAGTAAAAAAGACGAATAAAAAACGTGCGGAAGGCGTTTTGACATAGATTTTGTGCCGGCAGGCATCACGATTTGATGTGATCGCTCAAGATTTTAAATAAATTTATTGTTAATGCGTAGGTCAGGATTCACGCAGCGAATCTGACGCCGAGGGCGCAGCCCTCGTGTATGCAGGGTGGATTTTAATGGAGTCATGGGCGCTGCGCACCCAACGGCGCATTACGGCCTCCGGCCTAACGGCGCCCTACGATTTGGCGGCGAAAAGTCCCAATGGAGAGGAATATGGGCGCTGCGCATCCAATGGCACATTACGATTAATCGTAGGCATCCACATTCAGATTTGTTTAGAGCCTGGTTATTAAAGGAAGTAGAGCAAGCTAAATGAGCTTGACTAAATATTAAGTAGTGAGCACTATACCAGTATGACTTATTTAACTTTTACGCTATTAACTACACGAATTATCATCACTCTCTAGAGTGGTGGGGTACGTTATACGTAAATACATCAACCCGCCCTTGTGGCGGGTTTTTTATTATTCCTGCCAGGGCTTTTAAAGGAGTAATTTAAATGAAGAAAATAGCAGTCTTTGGCAAACCTGGTAGTGGAAAATCGACCTTGAGTCAGCAGTTGGCAACAGAGTTGAACCTTCCTTTGTATGCTCTTGATACAATTTTGTACCAGCCGAATGGGAATGAAATCCCCTTAAACGAATATCAGTCCATCCATAATGACATACTAAACCAGCCAACTTGGATCATAGAAGGATTTGCTCCTTTTTCGGCGATTCCTTCGTTTTACGAGAGACTTAGCAAGGCTGATACGCTCATTTATATCGACTTTCCCTACTCTTTAACCTATTGGCTTGTGACAAAACGATTTATTAAAGGGATATTTAAAAAGCCGGAAGGTTGGCCTGCACACGCATCTTTATTAAAAGGCACCTTAGCCAGCTATAAAACATTGCGGTTATGCCCTAAGTTTTGGAATCAAAAGTTTATGGAAGCAATCACCGAGCAAGCTCAAGGGAAAGAATTGTATGTGATTCAATCATTAAACGACATGAAGAAACTTCAACAGCAGATAGTAAAGACGGAACAGTAAGGGGAAAATATGACAATGAAGTCTCAATTTCAACTAATGGCTGAATACAACCAGTGGATGAACAACAATATTTATCAGGCCGCTTCGACACTCAGTCAGGATGATCTTAAAAAAGATCGAGGTGCTTTTTTTGGGTCGATACTTGGGGTGTTAAATCATATCACTGTGGGCGACCTTATTTGGTTACACCGATTTGCGCAATGTCCCGAACCATTTTCTTCCCTAGAAGTAATGAAAAACTACCCAGCTCCTACTCAACTAGATGCTTGGATAGCCGATGATATAGTGCCACTGCAAGCACTCCGGCAAACTCTCGATAAGGCAATAGTAAGCTTTATTGAGGAAGTCACGGAGCAGCAACTTGAATCGTCACTTGAGTATCATAATACGCAAGGTGCTTTATACAGTAAAAAAATGGGGCATCTGTTATTACACTTTTTTAATCATCAAACTCATCATAGAGGGCAGGTCTCAACGCTGCTGAGCCAAATACAGATAGATATAGGTGTCACAGATTTATTAGTGCGTTTACCAAGTATAAATAGCCTTTAAATGAAGGATGATTCATAACAAAGGATATGTGGTAACTTTAGCCTTTGGTAAGCAGTAAATTCAGTTAGAGAAGTTGGAATGCGAAAAACCGATAAAAAGTTAGACAAGGCTATTATTGAAGTGCTCAATCAGGTGTGTAATCAAGCCTTGGATCAAGTACCTGGGTTCTGTTGGTTAACTCACAGAGTGGATTATCAAGACTTCCCTAACTCTTTAAACATTATTTGTATTTTTGATACGAACCAAGATATGACTAAAGCTCGCCAAGAGCATTTGATCCAACTCATTGAACAGGCGCTAAAGAAAATCCAGATTACCTTTAAGCATGTCAATAAACACATTCAATTTGATAGTGAAGAGAGCTGCTTGCTTGAAAATAATGGTCGATGGAAAGAGCGGCTTAGTTAGTAACTGGGAAAATCAATAATGATGAGTCATGATCCATTTGATGGAAGGGGTAAAAGACGATATGCCTTACAGGCAGTATTGACCACAGGAAAGTTGTTAAAGGGATAAAAAGTGGGTCTTAAATTTTACATCTCGTTGGGTGTCCTTGTGAATTGCATTTGGGGAACTGCGTTTCTAATCCCCTATGTGTTGCCAGAAGTGTCTTCTGTATTTATCGCGTTAGGTCGATATTTTTCTTATGGATTATTGTCTTTAGGTATCATCGTTTTTGGCCGTAAACACTGGCAAGGGCTGACCAAGAAACAGTGGTGGTATGCTTTTGTATTCTCCTTCACGGGAAATTTTGGATACTACCTGCTAATGGCCAGTAGTGTGCAAATAGGGAGCATAGTGACGACCAGCTTGATCATAGGTATTTTGCCAGTTGCTTTATTGGTGGTTGGAAACATGATTGAGCCTAGTATCGAGTTTCGGCGTTTAGTGTTTCCCATTGTTCTAATTCTTCTTGGCATGTTGGTGTTGGCAAATGGTCATGGGAAAGGAGATGGTCTACAAGGGCAACTGGCCCTTGGCGCGATTTTAGCGTTTATGGCTTTGGCAATGTGGACGTATTTTGGTGTTGCGAATGCTCGCTTTTTAAAGCAAAACGATGGCATTAACTCAAATACTTGGGCGTTAGCCATTGGGGTCGGCTGTTTAGTACAGAGTATTATGGTACTGCCTTTTGTGTTTACGCTCACCGATTGGCATCATGACTTCAACGCTTTATCGGTAAAAAGTGTTGGAGTTTTTTTGTTACTCAGTGTGTTTCTTGGAGTGGTAGTTTCCTGGTGGGCGGCACTATTATGGAATCGTGCCTCTCGTAATCTTCCCATAGCTCTATGCGGTCAGTTATTGGTATTTGAAACCTTATCGAGCTTGTTCTATGGCTACTTGGCGGATTGGCGATTCCCTAGTCTGTATGAAAGTGTTGCGATTGCTTTGGTGATTTCAGGTGTCTTTATTGTGCTAAGAAATAAATGGTAAAGTAAAACGATAAGTCATAGTTGTTACGAAAAATTGTATTTTTGGAGAAGGTTGTGCCACAAGTCAGTACGTCAGACGCTTTGTTAATTAAGCAATTACATCACTTGGTATTTGAGGATCAAGCTACTAAAGCTCTTATTGAAGAGGGTTTTCAGTCTGCGTTAGCGATATTTGAGCAGCCAGACTATGAACTACCTTACGCTTCGTTTAATTTACCTATCGAATCCTTTTTGCAAAAGTTAACGGCAGATCAAAGTGGAAAAATCGGCCTGTGCCGCGTATTTATTCTACGAGCAGGTTGTAAAATGCCTCGTCCTGAGATTCATCGTAATAGTATCCAGCGCCTAGTATCGTATTCAGGGGAAGGTAGCATCTTTTCAGCCAAACCAGGTGGGATTGATAGAAACTTTCAAGGGTTTTCTATTGCCAGCCCAGATAGTCAGTCGAAAGATAAGCCCCATTGGGATATCGTGCCGGAAAACACTTGGCATTACCCATTGGCAGGCGTTCAAGAAGATTGGTTTACTGTGACATTTCATAGCGCCAGTGAGGCGCTCATTATCGACGAATATTGGCAAGACGGTTAATGTGTCCTGTAAGGCTTGGAGTCGCCGAGGGGCGCCAATTCTGCTAATATTGCACCGTTTCATGTAATGACGTGAGGACGACCTCACCGCTCAGTTTTTCAGCAGGGGACGGCCCCAAACCGAGGTATATTATGAGTTGGGGAATCCTTGTGATAGCAGGGTTATTAGAGGTTGTTTGGGCGATAGGGCTAAAATACACAGATGGCTTTAGTCGGTTTTGGCCAAGTACGGTGACCGTTATTGCAATGGCCATCAGTCTATTCTTATTGAGTGTGGCACTTCGCACTTTACCCATTGGCACTGCGTATGCGGTGTGGGTGGGAATAGGGATGATCGGCACAGCCATTGTCGGCATCATAGTGTTCAATGAGCCGATTAATTTAATAAAATCCATCAGTTTATTGTTACTTTTAAGTGGTATTGTGGGGCTTAAGTTAGCCTAAAAAATTCTTCTTAAGAGTTGAGTCAGGTTAACCTCATAAGTTTAGCCTGACACTTCCCGGTGGAACTTCACATCTTAAATTCTAACCTTATGTCTTCGGATAACCCCTTGTTTGTCAAAGAGGCTCCTAGAGGAATCATACTTCTTGGGGAAAAAATTATATAAATATGACAAAAAGTAATTTATTTATTTGATGTTTAGTCAATAAATGATAATGATAGTAGATTGGCTTTGCTATTTATTTGCACAGATGCCAAAAATTCATTAAACACTTTGCAAGGAGTTGTTCATGCTCAAAAGATCTTTTGCCACCGCCGCATCAGCTGCGTTGTTTTTGACAGGGTGCCAATCACTAACAACGGCCTCTGATTCATCACAGCCACTGGACCTTAAAATTGTCCATGTTAATGACCACCACTCGCACTTATCTGCAGATACAGGCATAGATCTGCAATTAGCAGGCGAAAGAACTCGTGTGGCAGTTGGAGGCTTTCCTGCAACCGTGGCAAAAATTAAACAGCTCACTAATACATCTGAACCTGTTGTAAAAGTACATGCTGGTGATGCTATTACAGGAGATCTATTTTATACTTTATTTAAAGGGGAAGCAGATGCGGCTCTTATGAACCAAGCCTGTTTTGATGTCTTTACTTTAGGTAACCATGAGTTTGACGCAGGCGATGCTGGACTTGCCCAATTCCTTGACTGGTTAAAGTCTGATCCGAATTGTTCTACCGATGTGATCTCTGCCAATGTGAAGCCTGAAGTGGGGGTGTCACCCTTGGCTCTTAACAGTGCTGATGACTATTTCACCCCTTACACAATCAAAGAATACAATGGTGTAAAAGTAGGCTTTATTGGTATTGATATTGCGAATAAAACCAAAAACTCTTCTAGTCCAGATGAAACAACTGTTTTCTTAGATGAAGCCGAAACAGCACAACAGTATATTGATCAGCTAGAAGCGATGGGCGTGAATAAAATCGTTCTAGTCACCCATTACCAATATCAAAATGATGTGGCTTTGGCTGCTAAGTTAACCGGTGCAGATGTGATTATTGGTGGCGATTCACACACCTTATTGGGTGATTTCTCGGCGGTTGGGTTAGATGCTGCCGGACCATACCCTACTAAGGTGACTGACGCTGCTGGTAATCAGGTGTGTGTTGCACAAGCATGGCAATATTCTGCGGTAGTTGGTGAGCTGGATGTGTCTTGGGATAAAGACGGTGTTGTCACCAGCTGTGTCGGTACGCCGCACCTAATGCTAGCAGATAGCTTCAAGCGTAAAAATGCTGACGGTAAGCGTGTTGAGTTAACGGGTGCAGCTCGTGATGCCGTATACGCAGATGTGAAACAGCACATGCCTAAGCTAAGTATTGTAGAAGCAGATCCAGCGGCTGAGGCAACATTGGCTAAATTCGCTGAGAAGGTGGATGAAATGAAAGGCCAGGTGATTGGTCGTTCTGCTGCCAACCTATGTTTAGAGCGTATTCCTGGTCAAGGTCGCTCTAAACTGTGTGATCGTTCTATGACAGCTAGCCACGGTGCGGATATCTCTAATATCGTTGCCAAAGCTTTTCGTGATATGAGTAAAACCTCTGATATTGCCATTCAAAATGGCGGTGGCGTTCGTGTGGATATCGCTGAAGGTGAGTTGACCATTGGTGATGCTTATACTTTATTACCTTTCTCAAACACCATCGTTGAATTAGACATGACAGGAGCTGAAATTCAAGCAGTGCTTGAAGAAGCGCTTGACTACGCTATTGGTGAAGGCGGATCGACAGGAGCATATCCATATGCTTCCGGGTTACGCTGGAAAGTAGATGCTTCACAGCCTAAAGGTAGTCGCTTCTATGATCTTGAGGTAATGAAAAAAGGTGAGGCTTGGACTGCAATTGAACCAACCACTTCTTATAAAGTGGCTACCAATGACTACATTGCTCGCGGTAAAGACGGTTATGCCACCTTTGGTGTTGTCTTTAACGAAGGCCGCTATGTAGACACTTACTTAGATTACGCGCAAAGCTTTGTTGATTACATTCAGCATGTGGGAACGATCGACAAGTTGCCAATGGAAGAGTATTCGACTCAAGTTTTCATTAATCAGCAGGGTGTTCAACAATAGTCTGATTGACCCTAACGACAAAGCAAACCCTCAACCATTTTTGGTTGAGGGTTTTTTGTACCTTCAGCTAAACTTGGTGTTTTTTACGAGGCCACCTTTTACTTGCTAGTTTCATTAAGCGTTGAAATTTTGAACATTCTAAATGACTTGGCGCCTCGCAAGCTGCAACGTTCCTTAAACCATCTCTGACGGCCAACATCTGAGTAATTTGTTTATCTAACTCATCTGCTTTCTCTAACAATAACTTGCGGTCAATATCGACGTTATTGGTCAGTAGCATGCCACGTATTTCATCAAGGGATAGGCCGGCGCTGCGACCTAAAGCAATCAATGCAAGCCTATCAACAACCTTAGGAGAAAAATACCGTCGCAACCCTTTGCGTCCTAAGGGCGTATTGAGTTGCTTTTCCTCATAATAACGGATGGTAGATACCGGTATGTTTGCCGATTTTGCTACTTCGCCAATGTCCATGTTTGAGACTTCCTGAGCACAGTTATTTTGCTTAACCATACCGCTCTGGTAACGGGTTCACAAGGAGGGATAGAGTAATAAAAAATGAGGGAGTGCAGAGCCTAAGATGAAAGAGAATAAAGGTCGGAACATCATTTAAGAAAAGGGGATAAATTAAATGATGTTCCGCCGTTATTTATTGCTGGTAAATACCTAGAAATCTACGCTAAGTAGCATACCTGCAACACTTTGCTCTTCCTTTGTTGAGGTTTTAGGACCAGTACTCTTACCAGAAATATAGGTTCCTTTCTCTGTACCTGCCTCAACATAGAGTTTCACTAGCTTACTAAAGGCATAAGAAGCGCCAACGCCTTTACCAACATATTTTTCTTCACCTGCAACGCCATTGTCGATAGTTTCATAACCGGCATAAACGTTTAATTTATCGTTAACTTTATAAGATACGTTAAACTCTAAGCCTGTGGAGTCAAAATCTGTATCACTAGGGTCAACTTGATCAACACTCATTGAGCTGTATAAAGCTCCTAAAGTGGCTGGGCCTGCAAAATATTCGACTTGAGCTTGCCAAAAGTTAACTTTAGTTTCTTGTTCGAAGTTTTCTTCTTGCCCTATTCCTGCTTCGAACTGAAAGTCTCCAATCTTGGTTTTACCATATAAGGCAAGGCGTTTAGGAACCTCACCTTCATAGTCGTCCTCATCCGAAGTGCCTTCACTTTCAGATGCAATTGCATAAGAAGCAAGAAGATCAAAGTCGTCATGGTCATAGCCTAAAACCAAGGATTCAGCAAACTTTGTACCACTGCCGTCTTGTTCGCCAGAGGCTCGCCCTAGAGCCGCAATCTCGAAGGTATCAATACCCAATGGATCAATAGCGTCTTCTTGGTAGCCTGCGCGAGCCATGAAATCGCCAATTTTAACTCCCACCCAAGTTTGATCATTTTTGACATCATTCCCTTTATCGCTCTCTACAGTCCAGTCGGTGGCTGCAATGAAAGTGACTGTATCGTCGATTTTCCATTTAAAATCAAAGTCAAGGTCGTCAAAATTTGCTTCAACTTCTGTCCGCTGATCATTTCCTGAATTGTGAAGGATTTTTAAGTCGATATCACCGTTCATGTTGAGGGTAAGATCGTCTGTTTTAACAAGATCAAGAGCATAAGAAGAGGTGGATACGGCTGCAGCAATTGCTGTTAGTCCAAATGCAGTAACAAGCTTGGTAGCTTTCATTGAGATTTCCTCATTTTTATATTTATTGTTAGATAAACGTCTTAATTGTGTAAAAACTAAGAACAAAATTAATATATCATACAATACTACTTAATTATGTGTAATTTTTTGTAACTTGAAATAAGTTGTTTTAAATCAAGTGTTTACGGGGAAAAATAATAAGGCTTTATAGGGGGGCGGATAATTTTGGATAGTAGAAAAGTATGAGGTTGGTAAAAACCTCATACTTTTTAGGCACCTTAAAAAGGCGCGGTATGATCACTGATAACAGCAGGCGTTTGCCAACGTATTTTCGCGTCAAGAGGCTCTCTGGGAGTTCCTGGCATTGGAATGACACCTCGATCACCATACAGCCAAAGTACCAAGTTGGTTCTTTCTCCACTGGTAATTGGACGAGCCGCATGGGCAACATTACCTCTGTGTATCATGGCGCTACCCGGTGTAAAGTCGATGCTTTTCATATGACCTGTGCGGCTCTCGTAAAAGTCTACAGCCGATCCAGTAAACAGCTCATCTGGGAGATTGATATTAATATTTAAGGTGACCGACGAGGCATCCGTATGAGGGCGAAGTGAAGTATCCGTTGTCGGCTTATAGTTAATAGAAAAACCAAATGTCTGAGTGTCATAGCCCATTATTTCTGGAAATAATAGACGAGCAATCGGGCGCATATAGTCGTTTAAAAGGCTTTGATAAAGTGCTTGAAAGCTAGGGGCAGCCAGATAACCTTCTGAGCGTTTGTCTAGCATCGCACCACGGCGGTTTAAGGCAATGCCGTAAGGAGGTCGCAATGGAATGTTTGCATTCCAAACGCTCTCTAAATAATCCCTTAGCTCTGAGAGTCGTTCCACATCAAAAAACTGAGCTTGATACACATCTGGAACGACTTCTTCCCATAAATCCCGAACGTGGCTTTCTTTACTGGGATCTTGCCAAGCCATCTCAACTGCTTTACGCAATTTGGGATCGAGCAGTGATGTGTTGATGTTGCTGAAATTGTTTTCTTGCTGGGTTTCCCACTCTTGCCATGCTTGCGTGAGTAACTCTTGATTCGAAACCCAAAAATGTTGAACTGATGGCTCACGGTAAAGCATGGCTTCGCGGGAAGGAAGCGCTAAGCTTTGTGCTCTTACGAGTGCTTGATAAGTCATAATGTAACTCCCTTAGATCTGTGAATGTATGATTGTTAATTTAGGCGATTTGAAAGGGAGGATAAATAAGCGGACAGGCAAAAAACCTTTAATTATTTTTTATATAATTATGTATTATTGGATGGTTTTAATTAAATATAATTGAAAATAAAGTGACTCATTCGTCACCTTTAACGTGTTCTATTTCAGTGTTTAATAAGGGTGTGGGCAGCAAGAATTGCCTTGCTTTTAACAGGTTGCTAGTTGCTTTAACCAGTCTGTAAGGTCTCTAAGGGCTGGGTGGGGTTGTTGATTATCGGGGGCGACCAAGAAAAAACTTAGGCCTGTTGCAACCTGAGTATCGAATGGTATGGTGAGCTTTCCCTCCTTTAGTTCTTGCTGAATTAAGGTGACATCGGCCATGGCAATTCCTTGGCTATTAATAGCGGCTTGAATGGCGAGATCCATGGACTCAAAGTGTTGATTTTTGGTTGGTTGATCGCTGCTTGGTGCTGCTTCATTGTCTTTATGGCCTAACCAACAATCCCAATCTCTTTGATCAAACGTTGGGTGTAGCCAGCGATAATTGGCTAAATTCGTTAGTGTAAGTTCTGTAAGGTTATTTAAGTTAGGAGAGCAAACCGGTACTAACTTCTCAATAATTAAACAACTTTGGTTTTTAAAATTAACCTGTTCATCATAAACAATGGCGGCATCAAATGGGTCGCGGCTAAAATCCACTTTATTGCTGAAAGTCGTTGTTATTTCTATCTTGTGTTGAGGAAATTGTTGTTTGAATTGACTAAAAGAATGGAAAAACCAGCTCATAGTGCAAGTAGGAATTTTGAGTCTAAGAGGGCCTGATAACTCAATAGACGTACTCAAGGTGGCTTCTAAATCTTGTAAGTTCTTTTCGATAAGGGGTAAAAGAGTACCCCCTTTCTTGGTCAAACGTAACCCTCTGGCATGGCGTTGGAATAAAGCAAAACCTAAATAGTCTTCAAGAGCAGATATTTGTCGACTGATTGCACCTTGTGAAAGGTGCAATTCTTTCGCAGCATGCGTAAAACTAGGCTGGCGTGCTGTGACAACAAACGATTTTAAAGTGTTAAGAGGCGGTAGTCGTTTCATTCGATGATTGCTTTTATTTAAAATTAGCTATGCGTTTTTATCATAGGTCCTATGAAAATATTTCTCTACTTTAATTTTAGTGTCTGGTGTGAAATGAAACATTATTTTGCATTAGGATGAGACTATGCCGGTCGTTATAAAAAGTAAATTGCCCACGGTAGGCACAACAATTTTCTCAGTGATTGCCGATAAAATCGATCAGCACAACCCTATTAATTTAGCAAATGGGGCGCCTAACTTTGCTTGTTCAAAAGAGCTTGTAGATAAAACTCATTTAGCTATGCAAGCAGGACATAATCAGTATGCGCCCATGATAGGCTTGAAAGCTTTACGGGAACAAGTCGCTCACAAAGTGTTTGCTTTATACGGGCGTGAATACGACATTGAAAAAGAAGTCACTATTACCGCTAGTGCCAGTGAAGCTCTTTACGCCAGTATTTCTGCTTTGGTTCATCCAGGCGATGAAGTTATTTATATTGAGCCTGCATTTGATAGCTATGCGCCAGTAGTTGAGTTGCAAGGAGCGAAAGCCATAGGAATCCCTCTAAACCCCGTTGATTTTCGTATCGACTGGCAAAGAGTAGGGGCCGCTCTGAACAGTAAGACTCGTATGATTATTATTAATACGCCTCATAACCCAACAGGGCAAGTATTAGATCATAAAGACATTGAAGAGCTTACTGCCTTAGTCAAGGACACCGATATTATTATACTCTCCGACGAAGTTTATGAGCATGTGGTGTTCGATCAGCGTGAGCATTTAAGTATGTCACGCTTCCCAGAGTTGGCAGAGCGTAGCGTAGTAGTAGGCTCATTTGGGAAGACTTTTCATGTAACGGGTTGGCGAATTGGTCATTGTATTGCCCCACAGGAAATCATGAGCGAACTTCGAAAAGTACATCAGTTTTTAATGTTCTCTGCTGATACGCCAATGCAATACGCGTTGGCCGATTACATGAAGGATGCAGATACTTATTTGCATCTAGCCAAATTCTACCAAAATAAAAGAGACACCTTGTTAACCCATTTGTCTGGTTCTAATTTGACACTTTACCCGTCGCAAGGCTCATTTTTTGTATTGGCAAACTATTCAAACATCTCTGATG
The DNA here is from genome assembly GCF_054780655.1 of Marinomonas epiphytica. Taxonomy (NCBI): domain Bacteria; kingdom Pseudomonadati; phylum Pseudomonadota; class Gammaproteobacteria; order Oceanospirillales; family Oceanospirillaceae; genus Marinomonas; species Marinomonas epiphytica. Next base: position 200,483 of record NZ_BAAGVX010000033.1, on the reverse strand, counting down.
AAAAAGACAGTGATTTTGTTCAGCGTCTGATCACCGATCACAAAGTCGCTGCAATACCGCTTTCTTCTTTCTATCGCGACGGCACGGATCATAGATGCATTCGTTTATCCTTTGCTCGTGATGAAACTACGTTAATTCAAGGCGCTAAAGCCTTGTCTCAGCTCTAAATCAAAAACAATATCATAATAGGGGGGTACAATGGCACAAGAACATTCGTCTAATAGTCATGGGAAGCAAGAAGAGGAAAGGTCTGCTTGGCGATTTATTATTCCATCTTTGGTTGGGGTATTGATGTTTCTGATCCCTATCACAGTGGAAGGAAATATCACTATCGGAATTGGTTGGCTTGCAGATACGATTAAAGTCTTACTCTCCAGTGTTTTGGTTCCATTCATTACCTACTTAACTTTACTTGCTGGTGTGGTTACCTTACTGGTTAAGTTGTTTATCGGGCATCAAGATAATGGGGCTCAAAATAAACTTCTGGCCATTTTTCAGGTCAATTGGACTTGGACATTAATACGCTTTATCGGTGGTATTTTCGCAGTAATGACTTTTCACAAAGTCGGTATCGATTGGGTATTTAATGCCTATACGGGAGGCGTGATACTGACTGAGTTAGCGCCAACTATTTTTATTTATTTGGCAGTCTCGGTATTTTTTCTACCTGTGCTAACAGATTATGGTCTCATGGAGTTCGTGGGTACTTTTCTGCAAAAGATCTTTCAAAAAGTGTTTCGATTACCAGGGCGTTCGGCTGTTGATGTACTCGCATCGTGGATGGGAGCAGGTACAGTGGGCGTACTCATTACGTCTTCTCAATATGATAAAGGCTACTACAGTCAGAGAGAAGCCGCGGTAGTGGCAACTAACTTTTCTATTGTTTCTGTCGCCTTTTGCTTGGTCATTGCAAAATTTGTGAATATTGAGCACTTATTTATTCCGTATTACATCAGTGTGTGCGTGGCGGGAATCATTGCGGCTATTATCGTGCCCCGTTTGCCGCCTTTGTCAAAAATTCCAATGGCGTACTATAACAATCAAAATTTTGCAGAAACGATTGAGCCTGAGAAGGGGAAACGTTTTGAGATTGCTTTAAATAAAGCCTGTAAACGAGCTGCGCAGGCACCGAGTTTGGCTGCGCAATTTAAAACTGCTTGCCTGAATGTCGTGGATATCTGGATGGGGTTATTTCCTGCAGTAATGGCCATCGGCACAGTGGCGCTGATGGTTAATGAGTTCACAGCCATTTTTCAGTGGTTGTCTTATCCGTTCATTTTCATTCTAGAAGTGTTGCAATTGCCTGAAGCAACAGCCGCTGCACCTGCAATGATCGTAGGCTTTGCAGATATGTTTTTACCGGCTGTTATAGGTAAAGGCATAGAGTCTGAATTGACTCGATTTGTCATAGCTGGTATCTCAGTGACTCAACTGATTTACATGTCTGAGGTGGGTGTATTGATTTTAAAATCGAATATCTCTCTCAATCTAAAACAGCTTTTCATAGTCTTTATATTAAGAACATTGGTATGCTTGCCGGTACTTGCTCTATTAGGACACTTGTTGGTTGGCTAATAAAATGGGGCGTAAGCCAATTAAGCGGGCTTATTCCCCATAGTGTTAAATGTTTTTAATAACCTTAAGCAGTTTGGGCTGAGGTGTCTTTTTCAAGGTACTTACCCAGCGCACTGACCAAAGTGTGATGTTCTAAAATGGTCAGTGCATCCTGTTCCAATAACTGAGTTTGTAATTCAATCACTTTGTCATTATGACGAATTTGCCAATCTGAGTAGACCCATGACCTATTCGGTTGGTTGTTTCTTGCGAGAGAAGACGCAGGGTTCAGCTGTGCTAAATGCCATCCGTATAAGGTCTTATTTTGAGTAAGCCTTTCTATTGCTGGTAGCGTTTTTGGCGGTGGCGCAGAGTCACTGAACCTATTTAATAGGCTAACAATAGTCGATGAATGCTTTTCTTCAGGGGCTCTTAAAAGGCCAAGCTTAGCAATCAGGTTACCTCGTTTACTCCCACCACTTAACCAAGACAACGGCATGGATAGCATTAAGCCAAAGGTAATGGGTAAAGACCAATAAAAAAGCTCGGTACTTAGCGTTAACGTGCCTAAAGCCAGGGCGATACCGAGCAAAGTATGATTACGGTGTGCTTGCCACACGGTCAACCATGAATTTGCACCGTCATCCCGAGACTGTGGCCGCCAGCCGCTGTCTTGTCCCCGTAAAATGTCACACACAACTTGAAATTGTGAAAGCATCATGATTGGAGCGTACAAAGCAGAGAGTACTACTTCGGCTAAAGTGCTAAGAGTTAATAGAATGGGGCCCCCAAATGCCTTACAAAGTCTGATTTTTAATAACGCATTGAGCCAACCATAAAGCTTAGGCGCGAGTACCAAAAACATTGATAATGCAAAAAGGGCTCGTGCTCTTTCAAAATCAAACACCGGCCAAGTAGGGAATAAAGATGGATTGGCAAAATATTCTGGACGCACAAAATAAGCTTGGATGGCGAGGGTAAAGCCAACGAGAATGAGCATAAACCAGAAAACCGCACTTAAGTACGACATAATGCCCGAAAGCAAGTGAATACGGCTCGCAAAGTGAAAACCTTGGGCAGTGACAAACGCCTTATGCTGTAAGTTTCCCTGGCACCAGCGGCGATCTCGCACAATGACATCAATCAACGACGGTGGCGCTTCTTCATACGAGGTCTGAATATCAAGGTCAAAACGCACCCCCCAACCAGCTCTACGCAATAAGGCGGCTTCCATAAAGTCATGACTCATCACGTGCCCACCAAAGGGAGCCTTGCCTTTTAAAATAGGTAGGCCACAGGCCTGAGCGAAAGCCTGAGTACGAATGATGGCGTTGTGCCCCCAAAAGTTTGAGGCTTCCCCATGCCAAGCGGCTAAGCCCGCTGCATAAATCGGTCCAAAACAATGATTAGCAAATTGCTGAATGCGCCCATATAAGGTGTTGGCTCGGATTAAGGTGGGTAAGGTTTGAATCAAGCCCAGTGAGGGGGTAGCAGCCATTCTGCGGCTTAACGTTAATAGGCTTTCTGCGCTCATCAAACTGTCAGCATCAAGTACAATCATGCAGTCGTAATCGCCACCAAAGCGGGTTACCCAATCAGCAATGTTGCCCGCTTTTCTTTCTTGGTTGTTGTGCCTACGTCGATAATAAATAGGGCAAGCTTGCTTATCGTGATTGACTAAAGGGTAAAACGTTTCTTCCTCTGCTAACCAAGCATCGGCTTGGTTAGTATCGCTTAGAATGAAAAAGGCAAACTTTCCTGCTGCCTTAGCGACTAGGTCTGAATGCATGGCTTCTATACTGGCCCGGATCCGAGTAGGGTCTTCATTGTACACGGGCAGTAAAATAGCGGTTACGCCGTCGGCTTCTTGTTCTTTATACTTGGCTTTAAATGGCCAAAGTTGATACAGCATACCAAGCGTGGCTTGTGAAAAAGCAAAGGCTATCCAGCTAAAATTCAAACAGAACAGCAACCAAAAGAGCCATTGTAATGATGAAATACTGTTTGTGCTGAGCACCAAGTACATTTCTCTTGCGCCATAGTAAGTCAGACCAACAGACATCATGACAATCCAGATACGCGCAAGTAAAGTAGACACCTTAATGCTAGAAGCGTTCGAAGCCTGACGAGGTTCATTTACTTCATGTCTGGGCATGGCTAAGGGGGCTGTTTTAGGAAGAGCATAAGCCTTGTTTAGGTGAGGCAATGTCATTATTCCTCCTTCAACCAGCGGTACAGCCATGTAGGCGCAATCTTCTTGCCCTTATGTTTTAACTGCATCCTAAGTTCAGAAACATCCGCACCTTCAGGGTCAAAGGTGAGATACACCCGTAGACCTTGGTTAAAAGGGTGCTTAACGACCAGTGTTTCTAAAATTTTGCCTTGGTTGATGTTTGCTTCTACTGCAACCTCTTGGGGGTTAATGTTTGCAAGCTTATTGATATCGATAACGACCTCAGGATGCTGACCAAATAGCTTTGTCCCCTTTGCAGAGCGGACAATTTTAGGTTTGTTTAATTCTACGGGAGTGTCGTTTGACCAAGTCATCAGGTAATCATAATGATAAGACTGGCCTTGCTTGAAGCCATCTTTAGGTTGCCAAAAGGCTACAATATTATCGTTTGATTCGGCGTCTGATGGGATCTCAACTAATTCGACGTGACCATTGCCCCAATCATTTAATGGTTTGATCCAAGCGGAAGGTCTAGATTCATAACGGGCTTCTAGGTCTTGATAATCGTAAAAAGATCTTTGTCGCTGAATGAGGCCAAAGCCTTTTGGCGATTGGTCTGAAAATGCACTCACTTGAAGGTTTTGAGGGTTGTTAAGAGGGCGCCAGAGCATTTCTCCTTGTCCGGTTAGAATCTGCAACCCTTCTGAGTCGTGTACCGCAGGACGATAGTCTGGAATGTCTGAGAGATCAAGTGCGTTATTGTGCATGAACATAGATGTGAGTGGAGCGACTCCTACATGGTCTAGATCGACTCTAGGAAAAAGGGTGGACTTCACTTCCACTCGGGTTGGTTTGCCAGGGTAAATACCGAATCGGTAAGCCCCCGTGACACTGTTGCTGTCTAACAATGCGTGGACAACAATCGCTTCTTGTGAAGAAGAAGGGCGTTCAATCCAAAACTGTTTAAACATAGGAAACTCTTCTCCTTTTGGCTGGGCAACATTGACTGCCAAACCGCGAGCAGAGAGGCCATAGTTTTGACCTTTTGAAACGGCTCTAAAGTAGCTAGCACCTTGGAAAACAATAAATTCATCATTGTAATCTTCTCGGTTAATTGGGTAATGCAAACGCAAGCCAGCATATTTACCCACCTTCGAGATCAATTGGGCAATGCTTTCGTCGGGAGTAGAAAATGAATCGGCTGACATGGTGAGAGGAAACGCTTGACCATTTTCAACCACATTGATGGAAACTAGGTCCTTGAAAAGAAACCCAGGTGCAAACAGCTGTACGGAGAATTTGGTAGGTGTATTGCCCCAAACTGCCTGGTTTTGTTCAAAGTTAATTTTGCGGTAAGTGCTGTAGTCCATATCTATTAGGGCTTGTGGGGCTTTATCCGCGGCTTGCATGGGTTTTTGCGCCAGTTGCTCGGCAAGCTCAACAACATACTGATGATTAAAAGCATAGCGAGCTTGCTCTAGTTCGACTGGCTTATCTAGCAAAGTGGTTGCGCTGTCCTCTGCGGCATATAGGGCACTCGTGTAAGAGCCTGCGCTCACTAAAAAAGAGGCACACAAGGTACTGGCATGTTTGTGTAACCAAGATTTTGTGGAATTAGAGTGTCTTAATAAGTCCATTAATGGAATCTCTCTGCTGTTTATAATCGGTTCAGCTATGATAAAGAAATCCAAGCAAAGATTGAGTCAGTACAGGTTCAGCAAAGTAAAAAGAATAAGGAGGGATTCTAAAAATGAAAAAATCTGCAGCCTGTGACCAAACTGCAGATTTTTAATAGATAACGTGCTGATTAAAGCGTGAAAGGACGGTCGCCCGTTTCGTCTTTAATACGGGTCGGTAGCCCCATGTCGTTTAGCAAAGCTAGGAACGGCTTAGGATCAAGCTGTTCAACATTGCGCATTTCTTGGCTATCCCAAGTGCCGTTGGCAACTAACAAGGCCGCCGCCACTGGAGGAACCCCAGCGGTATAGGAGATACCTTGACTACCTACTTCGTTATAAGCGTCTTTGTGGTCCGCGACATTGTAGATGAAGACTTCTTTTTCCTCACCGTCTTTTATGCCTTTAACAACATCACCAATACAGGTTTTACCTGTGTATTCAGGGGCTAATGAAGATGGATCAGGTAGAACCGCTTTCACTACTTTAAGAGGCACAACTTCTAGGCCTTCAGCGGTCTTCACTGGCTGTTCAGAGAGTAGGCCAAGGTTTTTAAGAACAGTGAAAACATTAATGTAGTGCTCACCAAACCCCATCCAGAAACGAACATTCGGAACATCAAGGTTCTGTGAGATGGAGTGAATTTCGTCATGGCCTGTCATGTAAGCCGTTTGTTTACCCACAACAGGTAGGTCGTCAGTACGGCTAATTTCAAACATCTTGTTCTCTTGCCAAGCACGGTTTTGCCAAGAGTAGACGCGGCCAGTAAATTCGCGGAAGTTGATCTCAGGGTCAAAGTTAGTGGCAAAATATTTACCGTGACTGCCCGCGTTAATATCAATGATGTCGATATCACTTACAGAGTCAAAGTAGTCGTTGTACGCAAGGGCCGCATAGGCATTTACCACACCTGGATCAAAGCCCACTCCAAGAATGGCGGTGATGCCTTTTTCTTTACAACGATCACGGCGTTTCCATTCGTAGTTGGCGTACCAAGGTGGTGTTTCACAAATTTTGGTTGGGTCTTCATGAATGGCTGTGTCTAGGTAAGCCGCGCCAGTTTCAATACAGGCTTCAAGGACCGACATGTTAATAAAGGCCGAGCCAACATTAATAACGATTTGGGAGTCTGTTTCATTAATAAGTTGAACTGTGGCAGCAACATCTAATGCATCTAGGGCGTATGCTTGAATGCGACCCTCAACTTTTAAACTGCCTTTTTCTAAGACACTGGCTACAATATCGTCGCATTTCGAAACACTACGCGAAGCAATGGCAATATTGCCCAGTGTGTCATTGTGTTGGGCGCATTTGTGAGCTACTACGCGAGCCACACCCCCGCCTCCAATGATGAGTACATTTTTTTTCATAAGATTTAAATCTCCAGTTGATATGAGTATCTAAGATAAGTTGGACTTAAAGTCGCTGTAATCAAACTCACGGACGAGTTCTATTGTTCCATCTAGCTGTTTGATCGCAATGGATGGCATCTTGACACCATTGAACCAGTTTTTCTTCACCATAGTGTAGCCAGCCGCATCTTGGAAAGACAGGCGATCCCCAACTTGCAATGGTTTGTCAAAATGAAATTCACCAAAAATATCACCTGCTAAACATGATTTTCCGCAAATCATATAAGGGTATTGGCCATTGGATGGAGACATTTTTGCCTGTTCCCGATAAATCAGTAGATCGAGCATATGGGCTTCAATAGAACTGTCTACTATGGCCAATTCTTTACCATTGTAAAGTGTGTCTAAAACAGTCACCTCCAAGCTAGTACTATTCGTAATAGCGGCTTCGCCAGGCTCTAAATACACCTGCACCTGGTATGTGTCTGCAAATTGTTTGAGGCGTTGGCAAAAGCGTTCTAGTGGGTAGTTTTCGCCGGTAAAGTGAATGCCACCACCTAAACTGACCCAGCTAACCTGCTTTATAAGGTGGCCAAATCGAGACTCTATGTGAGTGAGCATTTCGTCGAAGCGGTCAAAGTTATCGTTTTCACAGTTGTTGTGGAACATGAAGCCTGAAATCTGCTCCATTACGCCAGCAATTTTTTCAGGGTCCCATTCACCTAAGCGACTAAAAGGTCGCGCAGGGTCAGCAATAATAAACTCAGACGTGCTGACTTGCGGGTTGACCCGTAAACCACGTGTTTTACCTTCACTCTGCTGGGCAAAACGCTCGAGCTGGCCAATAGAGTTGAAAATGATTTTATCAGAATGAGCCAACACTTCTTCGATTTCATTATCAGCATAGGCAACGCTGTAAGCATGGGTTTCCCCTTGAAACGTTTGCTTGCCGAGTTTTACCTCATATAAAGAAGATGACGTGGTGCCATCCATATAGTCTTGCATGAGATCAAACACGGACCAAGTCGCAAAGCACTTCAGGGCAAGTAACGACTTAGCTCCAGACTCGCGTCTAACAGTAGCAATTTTTTCCAGATTGTTAAGCAAACTGGCTTTATCTATAAGGTAATAAGGCGTTTGAATCATGGCAACGAGTCCGAGTTTGAAAGGCGTGTATTCTAGGCAAAGCAGTAGGCTATTTCTAGTCTAAATCTAGCTCAATATGACCCTTTATGATGACATTTCGTAAGAGTGAAAATAATATTCCTTGAGATATTACAAAGGGGCACTAAAATGCACCGCTCAGACAAAATCAGTCATAAGGTCATAGGAAAATAGTATGTGGATGTTGCTGCTCGGGCTAGGTATTTTTTTCGTTTCTCACTCAATACGTTTAGTGTTGCCCAATTGGCAAACAATGGCTCAGACCAAGAGGGGCTTGATTAGTTGGAAGTTTCGTTTTGGCATGATCTCAGTCTTAGCATTAGGCTTAATTGTGAATGGTTTTGTCCAAATGAGATTGGATCCGATCTGGCTTTGGTATCCACCTATTTGGACCTATCATCTTGCTTGGTTGCTTATGTTAGTCGCTTTGTTCTGTGTCGGCAGTGCCATGAGCCCTAACTCTTTCATCAAAGCTAAGTTGGGTTACCCTATGTTGCTTGCTACTAAGGTGTGGGCTTTTGCGCACCTGATTACTAATGGCACATTGGGCGATGTGATCTTATTTGCGAGTTTCTTAGCTTGGTCAACACTGTGTTTTGTGGTGTATCGTCGCCGTGACCGTTTGCACTCTAAAACAACGAATTCTGTTATTTCATGGCAGGCGAATTTACTGGCTCTCTCTTTTGCCATCGTGGCTTGGGGTGGAATTGCTTTCGTATTACATGAACGCGTGATAGGCGTTTCCCCGATTATTCTATAAGCGTTCTATTTCCTCGTTATCTATTTACATGACACTTTTAGCGGCAGAGTAAAAACATGAATTGTGGCTTTGATTACGGCACTTCAAATTGCGCCTTAGGCGTAATGTCAGCAGGGCAGGTTAATTTATTAACACTGGAAGAAAACAAGTGTTTTTTGCCATCTGCACTTTATGCCTTAGATAGAGACTTTATTACAGAAGCGGTGGCTCAATCCATTCAAGGTGACGCCACTCGCCAAGAATATGTTGCTAGTCGCAGGGCCGTGCTGTCAAGGGCTCAGCGCTTTCGTCGTGAAGAAGATATTCAGGCGCAGGATAAGACTCTTTTTTACGGTCGCCAAGCATTTTCTGAATACTATCAGTGGCCTGATGAGGGCTATTTTGTAAAATCCCCTAAGTCGTTTCTTGGCGGAAGTGGTTTGCGTACTGAGCACATAGCTTTTTTTGAAGATGTAGTGGCCGCTATGATGCTGAATGTTAAACAGCGAGCTCAACAGCATTTAGCCACTCCTTTGACGCATGCTGTAATCGGCAGGCCGGTTAATTTCCAAGGTGTCAATGCTCAAACGAGCAATCAGCAAGCCTTGCAAATTCTGACCTGCGCCGCCCATCGGGTGGGTTTTAAAGAGGTTGAGTTTCTCTATGAACCTATTGCAGCAGGGTTGCATTTTGAGCAAGAGCTACAACAAGACCAGATTGTATTAGTGGTCGATATAGGTGGTGGGACCACCGATTGCGCCATGGTTCAAATGGGCCCAAGCTTTGTTAACAAGCTTGATCGCACAGAAGATTTTCTAGGTCATACAGGTGAACGTATTGGGGGAAATGACCTAGATATTCGCATAGCAGGAAAGCATTTGATGCCGTTATTAGGAATGGAGTCTGAGCTCAAGACTGGCTTACCTATGCCCACGCAAATCTATTGGAATGCGATTACCACCAATGATGTTACAGCGCTGGCCGATTTTAACAGCTTGGCAACAGCTGACCAGTTAGAGCAGCTTAGATTGGATGCGAAAGAGCCAAAGCTAGTAGAGCGCTTTAGCCGAGTAAGAAAGGAAAAGCTAAATTACCGAATAGTACGAGACGCTGAACAAGGGAAAATTGCCTTGTCTGATAGTCAAACGCATCAGCTTACACTGGATTATATTGAGTCGGCTCTAAGCCAAACCTTGATTCGAGAGGAGGTGAGTCAATCCATACAGCCACAGCTAAGCAGGATGTTAGTGTTGATGCAAGAGGCAATTAAGCAAGCTGGTTGCGGCCCAGACTGTATTTATATAACAGGAGGGTCAGCCAAATCCCCCATTATTCGCGCAGCTGTGCAACAAGCGATAGGCAATATTCCCGTGTTAGATGGAGACCACTTTGGTAGTGTGGCATCGGGATTGACCGTTTGGGCAGACCGACTTTTTAAATAGTGTTATCCGTCGCTTAAAAAGCACTTCATATGACAATGCCCCTTCATATCGGACTGTCTTACTGACCGATTTGGGGCGTTTTTTTTCTCCTGCCCCGAGCTGGTTCATACGGACCACGCTGTTGATGTTTTATTAGACTGCTTAATTATTATATAACTTATTGATTGTATTGAATTAAAAAAATATTTGGTCAAATTGGTCAAATTGGTTCGATTGTTGCTAAATGTTTTATATTGGTTCAATTGTTTCAAATTAGTTCAAAGGCAGGAAAAATGAGCATTAAAAAACTATTAACGTGTGCCATGGTGGCATGCCTCTCTTTTGTTTCTCTAAACTCACAAGCTAATCAACTGGAAGCCATTCAAGATGCGGGTGTCTTGAAGGTTGCGGTACCACAAGATTTTCCGCCATTTGGCTCCGTTGGTTCCGATTTTCATCCTCAAGGCTATGACATTGATATGGCCAAATACTTGGCGAAAGAACTCGATGTGAAGTTAGAGCTTGTACCTGTTACCAGCGCAAACCGTATCCCTTACCTACAAACGCGTAAAGTTGACCTTGTTATTTCAAGCTTGGGTAAAAACCCAACTCGTGAAAAAGCCATAGATTTCAGTGACGCCTATGCGCCTTTCTTCCTTGGGGTGTTTGGTAATGCAGATGAAAAAGTTACGGCTGTTGACGATTTAGCGGGCAAAACAGTGGCCGTAACCCGTGGTTCAGTAGAAGATCTTGAGCTAAGTAAATTAGCCCCTGAGTCAGCGACGATTCAACGTTATGAAGACAATAATGCTACTTTGTCTGCTTATTTGTCTTCACAAGTTAGCTTGATCGCAACAGGTAACCTTGTAGTGACTGAAATAGCTACACGTTTTCCTAATAAAGCCCCAGAGACCAAGTTCTTATTGAAAAATTCACCTTGTTACATAGGTGTCATGAAGGGTGACACTGAGCTATTAGCAAAAGTAAACAGCCTAGTTGCTAAGGCTAAGTCAACAGGTGTTCTGGAAGGCTTATCACAAACTTGGCTGAAAGCTGCTTTCCCAGCAGACTTATAAGAATAGCTGTTAATAAGGACGGTTAGATGAGCTACAGTCTGAACTTTGCAGGACTGCTACCCTACCTACCAAACTTTATTGACGGGTTACTGATGACGGTGCAACTCACCGTCATCTCTACCTTTCTAGGGTTAGTGGTGGGCACTTACTGCGCAATTGGGCGTATGTCCCAACCTAAGTTGTTAACTGGCATGTGTGCAGTGTATGTTGAGGTGATTCGTAATACACCTTTCATTATTCAGTTATTTTTTATTTTTTTTGGCTTGCCTGTGCTTGGCCTTAAGTTTACCGCTTGGCAAGCAGGTCTTCTTGCTCTTGTACTTAATCTTGGGGCGTACAGTGCAGAAATCATTCGTGCAGGTATTGAAGCTTCGCCTAAAGGACAGTGGGAAGCTGGAAAAACACTGGGCTTGAGTCGTTGGCAAATTTATCATCATGTAATTTTACCTCCTGCCTACATTAAGGTTTATCCAGCACTAGTCAGTCAGTGCATTATTGTTATGTTGGGGTCTGCGGTCGTGTCGCAGATTTCAGTTGCGGAGCTCACCTTTGCCGCTAACTTTGTGCAATCAAGAAGCTTCTTAAGTTTTGAGTCTTATATGGTGACGGCTCTAGTGTATTTACTGTTGGCCATTTTAATGCGTAAAGCGTTCGCTTTAATAAAACGTATTTTGTTTAAGTCCACGAGTGTCTAGGGAGTCGTTATGGCCTATTTTTCCGATTGGGATATTTTAAGAAATTTGTTACTAGCCGCACGCTGGACACTACTATTGTCTCTACTTGCCTTTATTGGTGGCGGCTTAGTTGGCTTATTGCTGACTTTATTACGAAGTATGCGAATCAGTTTGTTGAGTAAGCTGGTGGCTTTATATGTGGAGCTTTTTCAAGGCATACCATTGCTGATGCAACTGTTTTTGACCTTTTTTGGATTGTCTTTGCTGGGCTTGGAAGTGGACGCATGGACTGCGGCTATTTTATCACTCACTCTATTCAGCAGTGCTTTTTTGCATGAAATATGGCGTGGTTGTATCGATGCATTACCCAAAGGCCAATGGGAAGCTTGTCGTACTTTAGGGTTCACTTACTTACAAACCATGCGAGAAGTCATTATCCCACAGGCGGTAAAAATCGCCATTGCGCCGACGGTAGGCTTCTCGGTGCAGATTGTAAAGGGGACTGCCTTGGCATCCATTATAGGCTTTGTAGAGCTTACCAAAGCTGGCACCATGCTAAATAATGCAACGTTTCAGCCTTTTAAAGTCTTTGCCATAGTGGCAATTTTGTATTTTCTAATGTGTTTCCCGCTGTCTGTAATGGCGCGTTATCTGGAGAGAAAAAATCATGTCAGTCGTTAGTGTCGATCAGGTGCATAAATACTATGGTGAAAACCATGTTTTAAAAGGCATTGATTTAAAAGTAGAAGCTGGAGAAGTAATTTCTATTATTGGTCGAAGCGGCTCAGGAAAAAGCACCTTGTTACGCTGTATGAACGGTCTAGAAGTATTTCAAGAGGGTGCGATTGTGGTCGACAATCAAGCGGTTGAAGACGACGAATTTAAATTGCGCCAGCTCAGTCAAAGTGTTGGCATGGTGTTTCAAAGTTTTAATCTGTTTCCTCATAAAACGGTAGGGGAAAACGTGATGCTAGCGCCTAAATTGGTGTTGAAAAAATCACCTGAAGCATGCCGAGAAAGTGCAAAAGCATTGCTCGAAAAAGTGGGTTTGGCAGACAAGTTTGATGCCTACCCTGGTAATTTATCAGGTGGACAGCAGCAGCGTGTAGCCATTGCTCGTTCTTTGGCTATGTCGCCAAAGGTCTTGCTTTGTGATGAGATTACCTCAGCCCTTGACCCTGAACTGGTTGAAGAAGTGTTAAAAGTGCTTGAGCAGTTAAAAAAAGAAGGTATGACCTTGATCTTAGTGACTCATGAAATGAACTTTGCTCGCAATGTAGGGGATAGGGTAATTTTTATGAACCAAGGGAAAATATGGGAAAGCGGCCCAAGCGATGAGGTGTTTGCAAATCCTCAAACAACTGAACTAAAAAGTTTTTTATCTGCTGTTATATGATGAAGCTTTAATGGGCTTAATTTTTATTTAATAAGGGGTCATATGCAGAAAGGCTTTGTCTCTCTAACAGAGCGTATTCGCCAACAATACGCTCAATTTACCCAAGTGAATCAGCGTTTGGCAGACTATTTGCAGCAACACCCTGACAAGGTGCTCATTCTGTCTACCAATGAAATAGCTGAGGCTTGTGGGGTGTCCAAAACGAGTGTGAGTCGTTTTATTCGTAAGCTAGGGTATGAGGACCATCAGGCCTTGCGAAACGAGCTGATGGCGGCAAGAGATCAGGGAAATCCTATTCTGGTGAACCCAATAGAAACCTCGGAGTTTCAGCAAGAACTTGGTTCTCTTGAGCAGTTATGGCACTTTTTGGAGCAACATGACTTATCTCCACTGATTGATAAACTGGCTCATAGCCGCCGCATTAAAGTAATTGGTTATCGTAATAGCTACCCGTTAGCCTTGCATTTTCGTCAACAGCTTATGCAGTGTCGGGCTCAAGTTGAGTTACTGCCTGTACCAGGCCAAAGCATAGGTGAAGATTTAGTCAATCTTAATGATGAGGACTTTGTTGTTGTTATCGGTATAAGACGACGGGTCAACCACTTTGCCAAAATAATGAGTCATCTTAAAAAAGAGCGTTGTTTACTAATCACAGATCAATCCGGTCAAAAATTGAGTCACTATGCCGAGCATTTTATTTTATGTCAGATGAATAATGTGAGGCCACTAGACAGCTACGCCGCGCCTATGAGCTTGCTTGGCTATTTGGCCAACCAGGTGTATTTAACACTGGGCGAGCAAGCGCAAAAGCGCAGTGGTGGAATCAGTGATGTTTATACAAAGTTAAATGAAATTGAGTAACTTAATCGAGAAGAAAAATGCTAATAAATAAGTTGAAGAAAGAATGGTTTTTGGTAGGAATGGCATTGGCCATTATCTTGGCGACGTTTTCCTCTGAAGTAGGACGCTCAGGAGGCATATTAAGCCTAGATATTATAGTGGGAGTCGGTGTTGGTATCGTCTTCTTTTTACATGGTCTTGGGCTGTCGCCAAAAGATATTAAAGCCGGTGTGACGAATTGGCGACTGCATGTGTTCATTCAATCGGCCACTTTTGTTTTTTATCCACTTCTGTGGCTGATTTTTGATGATGTTTTCCTTTCCATTATGCCCAGTGCGCTAGCGTTTGGTTTTTGTTATTTGCTGGTGTTGCCCAGTACAATCTCTTCATCGGTTACCATGACTGGCGTGGCTAAAGGTAACGTTCCCGGTGCCATTTTTAACGCTTCTTTATCCAGTATTCTAGGGGTGTTTATCACTCCTTTATTGATTCAGGTTTTTATGAAATTTGAAGGCGTAGAGTTGGATTACATGGCGTCAGTGAAGTCGATTTTTCTATTGTTGGTGATTCCAATGATTGCGGGTCAACTAGCGCGTCCATTCTTGTCCGCTTTTGCCAAAAAGCACAAAGCAGTCATCGGTAAAATTGATAAATACGTGATTATTCTGATTGTCTATAACGCATTTTGTGACTCTATTTTTAATCGTATCTGGAGTGACTTCTCAATCGAGATATTGGCTCTTAGCATCGTAATTTGTGTGGTCATTTTGTTGTTTGTAGTGCACACCCTAAAATGGGTGGCCAACAAAACACGTTTCTCAGCTGCAGACGAAGCTGCGGTGGTGTTTTGCGGTACTAAGAAAACCTTAGCGGCCGGTATTCCAATGGCTAAGCTCATTTTTGTTGCTGATCCAAACTTAGGCATGATTCTTCTGCCAATAATGCTGTATCACCCCATTCAAATTTTTTACTGTGCGGTATTGGCAAATAAATATGCTGCCAAAGCCACGGCCTCAGAAAGCTAGGGGGGATTGGCATGTCTAATACATTAAAGAGTGATACGCGTATCTTCTGTCAACAAGGTCCAGAGAGCATTGAGCCTATACAAAATGGACCTCTTTCCGGCCTCAGCTTTGTATTTAAAGATTTATTTGATGTACAAGGCTATGTGACAGGAGCAGGCAACCCCAAGTGGCTTGCTAGCCACAGCATTGCTGAACAGAGCTCGCCAATCATCATGACCTTGTTGGAAGCCGGGGCTGCGTGTGAAGGCCGAGTACAAACCGATGAGCTGGCTTACAGTCTGAATGGTCAAAACATTCACTATGGTACGCCAGTTAACCCTGTGGCCCCAGACTCACTACCAGGCGGGTCTTCCAGTGGCAGTGTCGTGTGTGTCGCAAATGGCATGGTGGATTTTTCCATTGGCACAGACACCGGAGGCTCAATACGAGTGCCAGCCAGCTACTGCGGGGTATATGGTTTAAGGCCCACCTTGGGGCAGATTGACTTAAGCCACTCATTTACCCTGTCTAAAAGCTTTGATACTGCCGGAGTTTTTGCCAAAGACCTAGGCGTGCTGAGCTGTGTTTTTAAACAACTAGCAAAGCAAGTGGAGCAGAGTCATTCATCCGCTAGCACCTTATATATGGAGCAAAGCTTTGCGCAATGGCTGGATCCAGATCGTCTTGCACAACTCAAAAACTGGTGTGATCAAGCTGGTATAGAGCTTACCCAAACGAACTTTATTGGGGAGTATCAGTACCAATTTGAAGAACTCAGTTTATTATTCCGAACCATCCAAGGCTATGAGCTGGTCACGGAACATCAAGACTGGCTTGAGCAATATGGCGACAGCTTAGACCCTGCTATTTTAGCTCGTGTGGAATGGGCGCAAACCATAACCAAGGAGCGCTATTTAAATGCTCAACAAGCCCAAGCGGAATTAATCCAAAGGTTGCTCAAGCATTTACAAGGTCTTAATGGCCCTATGGTCATTCCCACTACTCCAGCGGGTCCACCTAAATTAGATATGGCGGGTGAAGAGCTAGCTAGTTATCGTACGTCATTAATGGGGCTGACCAGCTTAGCAGGTCTTGCAGGTGTGCCGCAGCTGCATTTACCCATGTCTGGATTAGCTCAAGGACCCTGTGGTATTTCTCTAATCTTAGGGCCAAATCAAGAATTGGCGCTACTTGAAACAGCGCAAAGTTTGCTGCAAGGAGCACACTTATGAGTCAGCAAGTTGCCTTTACCGCCCCTCATTCTGAAGCAGCCAAAATCGGTCGTGACATCTTGTTGGCAGGTGGTACTGCCAGTGAGGCTATGGTGGCCGCAGCAGCCATGATCGCCGTACAGTATCCACATATGAATGGTTTAGGAGGGGACGGTTTCTGGTTGATTTGTAAGCCAGGTGAAGCGCCAATCGCTATTGATGCATGTGGTGCAGCCAGCCATAACCTTGATCTAGATTACTACCGAAACAACTACCAAGAGTTACCCGAATCGGGTGGTGAATCCGCCATTACCATGGCAGGCACCGTGGCCGGATGGCAACAAGCATTAGAGAGTAACAACAGTGGTTTGTCGCTTTCGCGGTTGTTACAACCCGCGGCGGATGCCGCCCGTGAAGGCATAACCGTGACACAAAGTTTGGTTAATGCCAGTGAAAAAACCTTCACGCGATTAAAACAGTCTAAGCATTTTGCTGACATATATTTAAAACAAGCTGCTACATTGCAAGTAGGGGACATTGTCCGCAATCCTGCCTTAGCCAAGACATTAGAACGTTTAGCTCAAGCGGGCTTAGACGATTTTTACCAGGGTGAGCTTGCCAAAAGCATGGCTCGCGAATTGGAGCAAGCGGGTAGTCCTATCCGTGAAAATGATTTTCAGCAACACCAAGCTAAGGTTATGCCAGCTTTGCAGGTGCCTTTTTCGCAAGGTCAACTTTATAACTTTGGGGCACCGACTCAAGGCGTTGCGTCATTATTGATTTTGGCTATCTACGACAAGCTTGCAGGGCAAGCCAATACAGAGCTTGAACATATCCACTTACTGGTTGAAGCCACCAAACAAGCATTTATTTTACGAGATCAAGTGGTGACGGATGAAGCTTACTTAGCACAGCCTTTGCAAAGTTATTTAAACCAAAACTGGATTAATCAGGCAGCCGCTAAGATTGATTTGCAACAGGCCAAACCTTGGCCTCATAAGGGCAAACCTGGTGACACTATTTGGATGGGAGCGTGTGACCAAGATGGCACCATGGTGAGCTTTATTCAAAGTGTGTATTGGGAGTTTGGCTCTGGTGTCATGCTGCCAAGCAGTGGTGTGTTATGGAATATTCGCGCAAAAAGTTTCACCTTAGACCCTCAACACCATAATGCTTTAGCGCCAGGGAAAAAACCTTTTCATACTCTCAACCCAGCCTATGCCGAACTGTCAGATGGACGCCGCATGGTATACGGTACTATGGGAGGAGAAGGGCAACCGCAAACCCAAGCCTGTTTGATGAGCCGCTATTTATACCAAGGCAAAGACATCAGCCAAGCCATTCGTTTGCCTAGATGGCTGTTGGGTAGAACTTGGGGTGATAGCATTGACAGCTTACAAATTGAATCTTCTTTATACGATCAACACCGGCAACAACTAGAGGAGCTAGGTCATGAGCTTACCCGTGTTGCTGATCAAAACGAGCTAATGGGCCATGCTGGCGCCATTGTGCTTCATCCTAATCATACGACCAACGCAGCAAGTGACCCAAGAAGCGATGGTGCAGCCTATATAGGGGAAACAGATTAATGAGCTCTTTTAATACTTTTGAAACCTTAAACCCGCCAGCGCGTTTATTAATGGGACCTGGGCCAATTAATGCGTATCCACGGGTGCATCAAGCATTATCTGCGGCTCTTATTGGTCAATATGATCCGGCCATGACGGAGTATATGAACCAAGTGCAGTGTTTGTATCGCCAAGTTTTTGAGACCTCGAACACGCAGACCTTATTAATAGATGGTACAGCACGGTCAGGCATTGAAGCGGTGTTAGTCTCCTTATTACAACCTGGAGATAAAGTGCTGATTCCCGTTATTGGGCGCTTTGGTCATTTGTTGTGTGAAATTGCCCATCGGGTAGGGGCCAAGGTCAAAACCATTGATATTGAATGGGGACAAGTGTGTCCAGCTGAACGTGTTGAAGAGGAAATAAAAGCCTTTCAACCAAAGCTGGTAGCAACGGTACAAGGGGACACGTCCACTACCATGAATCAACCTTTAGCGGACATTGGCGAAGTTTGTCAGCGTTTAGGGGTGTTATTTTATTGTGATGCTACCGCATCGATTGCGGGCAATCGACTGCAAGTAGATGAATGGCAACTAGATGCTGTTTCAGCCGGCTTACAAAAATGTTTAGGTGGACCATCCGGCAGCTCGCCAATTACCCTCAGCGAAAAAGCCGTGGCACTGATTAATCGTCGTAAACACATCGAGGCGGGTATTAAATCAGCCCATCATACTTCGGGTGAAGAACCCATGATTCGCTCAAATTATTTTGATCTAGCCATGATCATGGATTATTGGGGAGAAGAGCGACTTAACCACCATACCGAAGCCACTAGCATGCTCTATGCTGCCCGCGAGTGTGCCCGTATATTCTTGGAAGAAGGTATAGAAGAAACCATTGCTCGTCATAAACAGGCAGGAGATGCGATGGCCGCAGGCTTAGAGGCCATGGGGTTAACTCTATACGGAGACCAAGCCTATAAAATGAATAACGTGGTGGGAATTTACATTCCTGAGGGTGTGAACGGAGACCAGGTGCGTGGTGAGTTATTGAATGCCTTTGGTATTGAAATAGGGACGTCATTTGGGCCTTTGCATGGCCTAGTTTGGCGCATTGGTACAATGGGCTATAACGCTCGACAAGAATGTGTATTAACCACCTTAGCAGCTCTAGAAGCGATTTTACTTAAACATAAAGCACCTATTTCAGTAGGACAGGCAGTGCCTGCGGCGATGGCTTTTTATGCAAAATAAGGAGCCATTCAATATGACAAGTCACCCTATGATAAGTCACAAAAGCGCAATGCAAATTATGGCGCAAGCAGAAGTGCTGGCGACCTTTTCTGATATAGATTACGGCGTGAGCCGTGCTTATCTTACTCCAGAGCACAAGGCCGCTCATCAACAAATTGCTGTCTGGATGAAACAAGCAGGGCTGGAAGTATGGCAAGACAGTGTGGGTAATCAATGGGGGCGTAAGGTGGCTAAGTCCCCTTCTATGCCCAGTCTATTGTTAGGCTCCCACAGTGATACCGTGGTGAATGCAGGCAAATACGATGGCACCTTGGGAGTATTGTTAGCCATTCAAGCATTAGCAGAATTAAAAAATGAAGACTTTCCTTTTCATATTGATGTGGTCGCTTTTGCCGATGAAGAGGGTACTCGTTTTAACACCACGTTAATTGGATCGAGTGCCGTGTCTGGAGACTTTGATCCTAACTGGTTGTCGGTTCAAGACAGCCAAGGTATTACCATGGCCCAAGCCATGCAAGAGTTTGGTTTAGATCCTGACAAAGCCGGTAAGGATCATCGGTTAGCAAAAGATCTGCTTGCGTATCTAGAAGTCCATATAGAGCAAGGGCCAGTGTTAGAAAGCAAAGATCTAGCTGTCGGCGTGGTTACTGGCATCGCCGGAGCTAAGCGCTATCAAGTGAGTTTGACTGGCATGGCTGGCCATGCGGGCACGGTACCAATGGCATTAAGACAAGATGCCCTAATGTGTGCAGCACAAATGATGTTGGCCATTGAGCAGCATGCTCAATCTCGGTCGATTGTCGCAACAGTTGGGAAGTGTCAGGTTGGTCCTGGGGCTGTGAACGTTATTCCTGGTCAAGTGGCCTTTACAATAGATATTCGCAGCCAAGACCAAGATCGCTTAGAACAAGCCTGTGATGACATGTTAGTAGAGTTAGAAAACATCGCAGGGCAGCGTAACATGGGGTTTCAAGCAGAAACGCTTTATCAAGCGAAAGCCGTCCCTTGTAATGGGGCTTTGCAGCAGGATTGGTCTAAGGTGGTGGAGCAACACACAGCCAAGGCCGCTTTATCGTTATCGAGTGGGGCAGGGCATGATGCCATGGTGATTGCTAATATTGCAGACATCGGAATGTTGTTTGTAAGGTGTGAGAAGGGCATCAGCCACAACCCGAAAGAGAAGGTTGAAACAGCCGATGTCGCGATGGCGCTAGACTGCTTTGTAAGCATGATTAAACGCATGAAATTAAAGCAAAAACAACTTGATGAGCCCATGTTTGGTTTAGGTATTGGTGGAAACTCAGCGGGTCATTTGGAGCAAACGGGAGAAATTCAAGCTTTTGCTAGTCCTTCAGGAGAGGGCCCACAAGCGATTTTTCCATTTTATGTACCGCAAGCGAAAGACGCCTATTTGGCCGTTAACCCTTATTCCAGTACGCATCTTGTGTTACCTCAGTTGACACAAGAGGCACAGCCCAAGGTGCAAATGGAGCCAGAATTGGCATTAAAAGCCACTCTACGATATGACCAGCAACAGCGTTTGATTGTCATGCACCCCTATGCGATGACTCTGGTAAATGATGCCTCTTATCGTAATGCCATTGTTGATAAGCTTGCCCAGAAAAAGAATTGGGGCCCAGCCAGTAAAGGCTTGGCAGTAAAGGACCTTGAACTGCCCTCATTCGACCGTGCTAATAGCTTAGCGCATTATCAGCTGTGTGGTTTCCATTGTCGCAATAAGCAGTGGCTTGCCTGCACTGAGAGTGTGTCTATTGCCGACTACAGTGTCTTCTATGAAGACTTGTTAGCCTGGTCTGTATCACAGATGATGGAGCAAACAGAGCAAGGGGTTCTGCATGACTTTACCGCGCTTTTGGCCCAGGCAAATTACCCTCAGGAAATTTTGTTGTCGGTTGGTGCGGCTCGTTATACGGACTATGGAGAGCAGCATGCATTGGCCCCAGGAGATGAGCTTGTTGTGGTCTTATTTAACAGCCAAGTACATTCACTTTATGAAATCACCACTTTAATAAAGAGCGGGCAAGATTTACATCAATTGAGTGGCGATGATGTGCTCTTTTTGCATCAACAAGTCGTAGCGGCTTGTTAGCCAAAGTGACTATAAACCATGCGTAATTGATATTTTTGAGATTGCGTTCAGTCGTATCTGAACGTATTCTCGAGGTTCAGAGTAGACGCTCTGAACACAGGCTATGAAGGTGTCAGTAGTAACTGGTGAAACTGGGAAATAGGTATGTGCAAACAAAACCTATGCTGCCCCCGCAACGGTAAGTTTACCTAAGTGTAAATCAGCCCGGAGACCGGCCTTCATATTAGATAATATAAGCTTGCTTATATTGGTTAATTAGACTCATACGGGTGGTGTGAGGCTCATTAGGGAAATTATTATGCATATTGAACCCGGTGTCGTAGACGGCGCCAAGATTATTTTAAGTTACGCTACCGCTGTAGCAGGCTTTGGACTTGCTGCCAAAGCAAGTGTGGAAACCATTAAAGAGTCAGGCTTAGGCTCGCTTGTTGGGCGAAGTGTGCTCACCAGTTTACTGGTATTTTTCTTCTTTGAAGTGATGCCACATCATGGGGTGGGGGTGTCAGAAGTCCACTTCATCTTAGGATCCACCTTGTTTTTACTGTTTGGCGCAGGGGCTGCATCAATTGGCTTGCTGATGGGACTTTTATTACAAGGCATTCTGTTCGCGCCTTTTGATCTGCCTCAGTACGGCATGAACGTCACCACCTTGCTGTTACCTTTATTCGCAATGGGAATAGTTGCCCGCCGCATTATTCCTGCGCACACAGCCTATGTAGATTTATCTTACCAACAGGCTCTAAAACTGTCGCTAACTTACCAAGGTGGCATTATCGCTTGGGTGGCATTTTGGGCGTTTTATGGTCAAGGCTTCTCAGCGGAAAACCTAACGGCAGTGGCCAGTTTTGGTTTAGCCTACCTAAGCGTGGTGCTAATTGAGCCCGTTTTAGATCTGGCTGTACTTGCTGGCGCAAAAGGGCTTGCTGGGCTGAAACAAACTCGTTTACTTGAGGCGCGTTTGTACCGCTAGCGTTAAAAACATACTAAAGCCGCCTTTGTTGAAGCAACAAAGGCGGCTTTTTCATTTTATAAGCAGTTGATCTTTAAGCAAGACTTGCTACTATGTTGGCATATAGTCGGGGGGCCTAATATTGGCTGAGAGTGCACAAAGTTGCAGACCCGTTGAACCTGATTCAGTTAACACTGGCGTAGGGAACTATTCTTCTTGTTTGTAGCTTTATACACCCAAGGTTTCGCATCGCGCGAATTGATGTAGTTTTTTACGCTCGCTATGGAGCTACTATGTCAAACTTGGCGTCACCAACCTCTCAACCTTCTTGCCCTATTGTGCTAACCATTGCCGGTTCTGACAGTGGTGGTGGTGCTGGTATTCAAGCAGATATTAAAGCGATTAGTGCAACAGGTGGTTATGCCTGCTCTGTGATTACCGCTGTCACGGCTCAAAATACCTTAGGCGTATCAGGCATTTTTGCTATTCCACTTGAGTTTGTGGAGCAGCAATTAGATGCTGTGTTCAGTGATCTCAATATTGCTGCAGTCAAAATTGGCATGTTAGCTGACCCAGAAATTATCCGTCTGGTAGCGAAAAAATTGTGTCAATATCAGCCTCCCTTTGTGGTAATAGACCCTGTTATGGTGGCTACTAGCGGAGATTTATTGCTTCCCGAGACGGCCATCCAGACCTTAAAAAATGAACTCTTTCACCTTGCTGATCTAATCACCCCTAACTTACCCGAAGCGGTGGCTTTAGTGGGAGAGGTTATGCCAAAAAGTGCTTCTGAATTGGTCTTATTACAAGAACAGTTGCGTTTATTGCCCGCCAAAGCCGTGCTGTTGAAAGGAGGACACTTTGACCAAGAGCCACTGAGTAGCGACTTTTTAATATTGGCTGATAAGGTGCAAACCTTTAGCGCACCAAGGGTGTCTACTAAGAATACGCACGGAACAGGCTGCACTTTATCTGCGGCTATTGCTTCTTTCTTAGCCCAAGGTCACTCGCTAGCAGGTTCAGTTCAGGCCGCAAAAGGTTACATTTCTAACGCTTTGCAACACGCTGATCGATTATCTGTTGGGCAGGGGCACGGGCCTGTACATCATTTCTATGCTGGCCATCAGTATGACCTCTCTTAAACAAGAACTCGCAAGCGTGGACTTTCAGTTAGAGCAATTTAGTTTGCTTTATAACGGCACTGAGCGTCCCGTTATCGATGGCTTATCCATGACCATAAAACAGCATGGCTGGACCTGCATTCTTGGGCGTAGTGGTTGTGGTAAAAGTAGTTTGTTGCGTTACTTGGCGGGTTTACTGAATACCCAAGTGACGGTTCGCGGACAGCCAAATAAGCACGCCTTTGCTGAATATTTCTCTGGTAAAATTGCTTATATGGCTCAGCAAGATTTACTCTATCCTTGGCTAACCGTCATGGAGAATGTGTGCATAGCAGAGCGTTTTAAAGGGGGTAAACAGTCCAAAACGAAAGCCTTTTCTGAACCCGCACGAGAGGTACTAAAAGCCGTCGGACTAGCACAATACGCAAGCTATTATCCTCAACAGTTGTCTGGCGGAATGCGGCAACGTGCTGCTCTTGCTAGAACCTTGCTGCAAGATAAGCCAATTATTTTAATGGATGAGCCTTTTTCGGCGTTAGATGCCATTACCCGCCACCACTTACAATCTTTGGCTCATCAGATGCTCAAGCATAAAGCTGTCGTCCTGATTACTCATGACCCACAAGAAGCGGTACGCCTTGCCGATACAGTTTACATTTTATCTGGCAATCCCAGTTGTGCTCGTAAGGTTGAGGTGCCTATTAGTCCCCCCCCGCGAACACAGGATGCCACAACGGCTCTTTGTTATGAGCATATTTTGTCGGTACTGCAAGACGACCTTGAAGGGGGGTACCCATGAGTGTTCAGTCTCCTTCTGGTTCATGGTTGAGTGTCAACAAGCTAAAGAAATGTCTCGACTCAAAGCTTGTTCGCCTAGCCTGTACTTTGGTGGTTTTTGCTCTTGCTTGGCACAGCATAGTGAGTGTTTTTGGATTGCCCAATTACATTTTGCCGTCCCCCTTACGGGTCTTGAATGTCTTAATGAATGATGTACATATATTGTTCAAGCATACGCTAGTTACCCTACAAGAGATTCTATTGGGGTTGTTGCTTGGCCTTGTCTTTGGGGTTCTCTTTGCTTTGCAAATGGCACTATTTGCACCTTTAAGGCGTTGGCTGTTGCCTTTGCTGATTGCCAGTCAAGCGATTCCGGTGTTCGCCTTGGCTCCGATTTTTATGCTGTGGCTGGGTTATGGTATGGCATCAAAAGTGGTCATGGCGGCCATTATTATTTTCTTCCCCATTACGACTTGTTTCTTCGATGGCTTACGTCAAACCCCACAAGGTTATCTTGACTTAGCTCGAACATTAGGAGCGACTCGCTGGCAAGAGCTTAGGCATGTTCGGCTTATGCAAGCCTTACCTGCTTTAGCGTCGGGGTTACGAGTAGCAGTTGTGGTTGCTCCTATTGGCGCTGTGGTTGGGGAATGGGTTGGGTCTAGTGAAGGCTTAGGCTATCTGATGTTACAAGCGAATGCGCGTATGCAAATTGACTTAATGTTTGCAGCACTCACTGTGCTCTCCTGCATAACGGTTGGCTTGTACTTCTTAACAGATTTTATCATCAAAAAACGACTCACTTGGGAGTCTTAAACTAAAGGAAACACAATGAAGATCACTAAATGGTATGCTGCGCTGGTTACCGTCATGGGCTTGATGAGTGCCAATATACAAGCACAAGAGAACGAAATGACTCTGATGCTAGATTGGTTCGTTAACCCTAACCATGGACCCATTATTATAGCTCAGCAACAAGGTTATTTTGCTGAACAAGGTATCGATCTGGTGATACAAGAGCCATCTGACCCAAGTACGCCTGCTAAACTAGTGGCTGCTGGCAAAGTGGATTTGGCTGTTTCCTACCAACCTAATTTGATTATGGACGTCGCAGCAGGTTTACCGTTGATTCGTGCGGCAACACTGATTGCTACACCGCTGAATACTCTAACCGTGTTGGATAATGGCAAAATTAACAGCATTGCTGATTTGCGCGGTAAGACAATTGGTATCTCGGTTTCGGGAAATGAAGAAGCCATAGTGGGTACCATGCTGAAAGCCCACGGTGTTGCGTACGATGAAGTCACCGTAATTAATATTGGTTGGGCGCTGTCAAGTTCACTGGCCTCTGGACGAGTAGACGCAACTTGGGGCGGTTTTCGTAACTTCGAAGCCAATCAGTTAGAGCTAGAAGGGATTAAAGCAAAGGCCTACTTCCCTGAGGAGCATCAAGTACCGATTTATGATGAGCTGGTGTTTGTTGCCAACAGTCAATCTTACGATAAAGGTACCCTACAAGCGTTTAACCAAGCTATTGAAAAGGGAGTAACCTATATTCTAAACCACCCGCAAGAGTCTTGGTTGCAGTTTGTTCAATACGCGCCAGATACGCTTGATAATGAGCTTAACAAACGTGCTTGGCAAGATACCTTACGCCGCTTTGCCTTGCGCCCAAGTGCATTGGATAGAAAGCGCTACAGGGATTACGCGAAATTTATGCATGCCCAAGGGCTCATTGATACTCTGCCGGCTCCCGCTAGCTATCTTCCTTCTTTAAGCCATTAACTTGCCTCTGTGATGTGGGGGGAAGTTCCCCCACATTGCTCTTCCCTAATTATTGCAAACTTTTCTTAAGCCTTATTTTTATTGGGTTGAGAGGGGGGGGCATACTTTTTTTGATCGATCGTTCAAAATGGGGGTTGAACGATCGTTCATGCTCTGCTTAAATGCACGTATTGTGTATTTATTAACGAAGAGGTTTACCATGTCATTACAAGATCAAATTGCAGATTACAAAGCGGGTTTCGTGCAAAAAGCACCACAAGAAGTACAGGCTCTAATGAAACAGGCTACTCAGAATCTAGCTGAATCTGGTATTGTCGATAAAGCGCCGAAAGTTGGTGAGGAGCTTCCAGCATTCTCTTTACCGAACCAAAATGGCGACCAAGTTGAGCTAGCTGACTTACTTGCCAAAGGGCCAGTAGTACTGACTTTTTACCGTGGTGGCTGGTGCCCATATTGCAACCTTGAGCTAAAAGCTTACCAAGATCAGCTTGCTAATATTAAAGCGAGCAATGCCAGCCTGGTTGCTATTACTCCAGAGTTACCTGATGCTTCTCTTTCAACGGCTGAGAAAAATGCCTTAGAGTTTCAGGTGTTAACAGATGAAGGTGCAAACTATGCACGTGATCTAGGCTTGGTTTTCTCTTTGCCAGAAGAACTTCGCCCAATTTACTTATCTTTTGGTATCGATGTGGAGCAGCATAATGGTAGCGGGCAATTTGATTTGCCATTGGCGGCCACTTTCGTGATTGCTCAAGACGGTAAAATAGCAGGCGCTTTTGTTGACGCTGACTACACGGCTCGTCAAGAACCTGCAGAAGTGGTTGAGCTATTAAAAACACTATAATCTGCTAAAAGCTTTATGCCCAGAGACCCAAAACCAGTATAGTCCTATACTGGTTTTTTTGTTTGAGTGTCTGAGGTAACCAATGCGTCGTCCAAGTAAGGATGAGATTAATCAACTTTCTCCCTATGAAGGGGTAAGCCTTGAGAATATTCATATTGTTGAGGCTCAGTCACAGGTCGAAGCCGCACTGAGTTATTTACACGCTCAAGAGTTAGTCGGTTTTGATACAGAAAGCAAACCGGTATTTGAAAAAGGTCAGCGTTCAGGTGGGCCGAAACTGATTCAGATTGCGAGCCAAGATAGGGTGTATTTATTACCCACTCAATTTGGCGCTGCGATTAGGGTGGCGCAATCATTACTGTCTGATCCTGACTTAGTTAAGCTAGGCTTTGGCTTAAAAGGGGATCGCCAGTCTCTATCGCGTTTTCAAATTGAATTAAATAATGCGTTGGACTTGTCATTATTATTGAAACGGCTGGCTCGTGATCGAAACCCAATTGGCGCTCGTGCTGGGGTGGCAATG
This sequence comes from Marinomonas epiphytica, assembly GCF_054780655.1. Taxonomy (NCBI): domain Bacteria; kingdom Pseudomonadati; phylum Pseudomonadota; class Gammaproteobacteria; order Oceanospirillales; family Oceanospirillaceae; genus Marinomonas; species Marinomonas epiphytica. The sequence continues at coordinate 173,273 of NZ_BAAGVX010000033.1, read as the reverse complement.
GTTTTAAATAAACGTCTGTCAAAAGCGGAACAGCGCTCAAACTGGGGGCGTTACCCTCTGTCTGAGCGTCAAATCCGCTATGCTGCTAACGATGCCCATTGTGCGATTAGCATTGGCAAAGCCTTAGGAGACGATATTTTATATGGTCGCTAAAGTACTTCTTGGCTGGCTTTATTTAAGTATTCTGACATGACTTGCTCGGGAACCATGCCACCACCCGTTGCCCAAACTATGTGGCTAGCCTGCTGCATTTTACTGGCCGTTAAGGCCATTCTAGTAAGATACTCTGACTGTTGTTGTAAGACAAAAGGCCCATACAAGCCAGCTAGGGCGGAGGGTTCTAGGTGTACTTTTTCTATTTCTGCCATGCTTGCCAGCAATTGGTACATATGATCATCACTGATGGTGTAATAGCCATCAATTAGCCTTTGCATTGCTCGGCCAACAAATCCAGAGGCGCGTCCTACTGCAAGGCCATCCGCTGCGGTGATGTTATCTATACCTAAATCTTGAACACAAATGTCATCATGTAGTCCTGTGTGTACACCAAGTAACATGCAAGGAGAGTGAGTTGGCTCGGCAAAAATACAATGCACATGATCGCCAAAGGCGATTTTGAGGCCAAAGGCCACACCACCAGGGCCACCGCCTACACCGCAAGGTAAATAGACAAATAATGGATGCTCTTCGTTTACTTGAATGTCTTGTTGCTCTAGCTGGTCTTTTAAGCGTAAGCCGGCGACGGCATAGCCTAAAAATAGCGTTGTTGAATTTTCATCGTCAATGAAAAAACAGCGAGGGTCAGATTCAGCTTCTTTGCGCCCTTCAGCAACGGCCACACCATAGTCTTGTGGATACTCTATTACTTGTACTCCATGCTCCTTCAACTTGTCTTTTTTCCATTGTCGAGCGTCAGCAGACATATGCACGCTCACTTTAAAGCCTAACTTGGCACTCATTATTCCAATGGATAAGCCCAAATTACCCGTCGACCCAACAGCAATACTATGTTGTTGGAATAAGGTTCGGCAGGACGGCAGATCAAGTTGGCTATAGTCGTCTGTTAGCTTGATTAAGCCTGCATTTAAGGCCAGCTTCTCAGCGTGAGCAAGCACTTCATAAATGCCGCCTCGCGCTTTAATTGAGCCAGAAATGGGTAGATGACTGTCTTTTTTCAGAAGGAGTTTACCTGCTAATGGGGTTTGGTATTGATCGCTTAATGCTTCTTGAAGAGCACTAATGGGCACTAAGTCTGACTCAATAAGCCCATGATCTTTAGCCGTTTCAGGAAACACCTTTGCAAGATAAGGGGCAAACCTTGTAAGTCGAGCTTGGGCATCTAATAGGTCTGCTTCGTTTAGCCCCACATGAGGTAGGCCTTGCTCAGCGTTGGTAATGTTAGGATTGAACCAACTGGTTTCTTGCAGTGCTATAAGTTGCTTGAGTAAAGGGTATTGCTCAAGCAGTTGCTGAGCGTTCACACAGGTCATATGGTTTCCTTTGGCGAAACGGTAAATAGCCCAGTATAGCGGTGAGCAAACAAATAGAAAATGCATATAAAAAAAGCCCTGCAAAGCAGGGCTGAAACTAGAGAGTAACGTTACGATAGAAGCATAACGCGCCGCGATTAAACGGCTTCTGAATTGCTTACCCAAACCTGAGTAGGCAATTACAGCGGGTGGTTTCTTTTACGCAGGGCGTAAAAGAAACCATTTTTTTACACGGCATCTTGAGAAAGTTGAGCGTTTTCAATGACTTCATTAAGGTGCAGCCAAGTTTCAACAACGGTGTCTGGGTTAAGAGAAACGCTTTCGATACCTTGAGCAACTAACCAGTCAGCAAAATCCGCGTGATCGGAAGGGCCTTGACCACAAATGCCGACGTACTTACCTTGCTCTTTGCAGGCTTCAATGGCCATTTTTAAAAGCTTTTTAACTGCTGGGTTACGTTCGTCAAACTTGTCGGCGATCAATCCTGAGTCTCTATCTAGGCCCAGCGTTAGTTGGGTTAGATCGTTAGAACCGATTGAAAATCCGTCAAAGTAGTCTAAGAATTGATCTGCTAGTAATGCGTTAGACGGTAGTTCACACATCATGATTACTTTTAGACCGTTTTCACCTCTTGCCAGCCCTTGCTCGGCCAGTAATTGGGTGACCTGCTCAGCTTCTTCGAGGGTACGTACAAACGGAATCATAATTTGTACATTGGTGAGTCCCATCTCATTACGTACGCGTCGAATGGCTTCACATTCAAGGGCAAAGCAGTCTCGGAAAGAGTCATCGATGTAGCGCGCTGCACCACGGAAACCAAGCATTGGGTTTTCTTCTTCTGGCTCAAATAAGGGCCCGCCAACAAGGTTGTGATATTCATTGGATTTAAAATCAGATAACCGCACAATGACCGGTTTGTTAGCAAAAGAGCATGCGAGAGTCGCCACACCTTCCACTAGCTTGTCTACGTAGAACTCAATAGGGCCTGCGTAGCCTGCAATGCGGTGATTAATTTCTTCTTGTAAACTGGCATCTAGGGTGCTGTGATTGAGCAAAGCCTTAGGGTGAATACCAATCATGCGATTGATAATAAACTCTAGACGGGCAAGGCCGATGCCTGCGTTAGGAAGCATGGCAAAATCAAAGGCTCTATTAGGATTGCCAACGTTCATCATCACTTTAACCGGAAGCTCAGGCATGTTGCCAACTTCAGACGTGATGACGTCAAAAGGGAGTTCATCTTGGTAAACAAAGCCCATATCGCCTTGTGCGCAAGACACGGTAACCTTGTTGCCATTTTGCAATACTTGAGTTGCATCGCCACAGCCTACAACCGCAGGAATACCCAGCTCACGGGCAATGATCGCTGCATGACAAGTGCGTCCACCTCGGTTGGTAACGATGGCAGAGGCGCGCTTCATAATGGGTTCCCAATCGGGGTCAGTAATGTCAGTGACCAACACATCTCCAGGTTGAATACGGTCCATTTCTGTAATAGACGACAGTACCTTAACTTCACCTGAACCGATTTTATGTCCAATGGCTCGGCCTGTAATCAGTACGTCAGACGTTTTCTTTAGGCTAAAGCGTTCCATACTTTGGCTGTTTGTTTGGCTGCGAACGGTTTCCGGACGAGCTTGTACTATGTACAACTTGCCGTCTAAGCCGTCTTTTGCCCATTCAATATCCATCGGGCGCTGGTAATGTTGTTCTATGATGCAAGCTTGTTTGGCTAACTCTTGAACCTCATCGTCGGTTAAGGCAAAACGATTTTGTTCATCAAGGGTGACTGGCACAATGTTCACAAATTCGTCACTACCTGTTTCAGCGTACTCCATTTTTTGTGCTTTACTGCCGAGACTTTTACGTACCACGGCAGGTTTATTCGCAGCCAAAGTAGGCTTGTGAACATAGTATTCATCTGGGTTTACCGTACCTTGCACGACCATTTCGCCTAAGCCGTAAGCCGCTGTGATGAAGACCACTTGGTCAAAACCAGACTCTGTATCCAAAGTGAAGAGCACACCAGAAGCACCGATATCACTACGAACCATTTTTTGAATACCCGCAGAAAGGGCAACACCTTGGTGTTCGAAGCCTTGGTGAACGCGGTAAGAGATCGCTCGATCGTTAAACAAAGAAGCAAACACGCGTTTTATGGATGCCTTAATGTCAGCCAGTCCTTTGACATTAAGGTAGGTTTCTTGTTGGCCTGCAAACGAGGCATCTGGCAAGTCTTCTGCCGTTGCAGAAGAACGCACGGCAAATGACGCGCCGCTGTTGTCGTCACCAGACAATAAAAGAAAAGCGGCTTCAATTTCTTGGTTAAATTCTGCAGAAAATTCCGCATCTTCGATCCATTGGCGAATTTTTACGCCCGTTTCAGCCAGGGCATGAACATCGTCCACATCTAGGCTATCTAGTGTTGCATGAATCTTGTCTTCCAAACCACTTTCTTTTAAGAAGCTTTGATACGCATAGGAAGTGGTTGCGAAACCGTTTGGCACTTGAATGCCCAAATCAGTTAGGTTTGAAATCATTTCACCTAGAGAAGCGTTTTTACCGCCAACCTCGCCTACATCTTCTAATCGAAGATCTTTAAACCACTTAATAAACTTGCTCACTTATCGCTCCCGCATAGTTCGCTTAATGTATGTTTTTATAATAAGACTGACTGATCGTATGACGATCAATAACAAAGGCTGTTTAGCCTACTTGCCAAACTGCAAGGTCTGGACTCATTGTATGTAGCAGGGTAGAAATGAATAAAATCGATTATTCGATGTAGTTTTATTTCAATCGAAAAAGTAAATGTCGTTAGATAACAACAAAATAGGGAAAATAATGAAAATATATTTTGTTTCCGATGGCACGGCCATCACTGCTGAGGTGTTTGGTTCGGCTATGCTGTCTTTTTTTGATGTGCCAATTGAGACCCAAAGTGTGCCTTTTTTGACCTCTAGGGATCAGGCTGAGGGGCTACAGAGGCAAATCAATTTAGAGGTTGAAAAAGGCCAATTGCCTTTGGTTTTTTATACTATTTCAGATGACGAGATTCGCGATATTATTCAGTCTTGCCGTTGCCATTGTTACAACATTTTTGGTGAACTACTGTCGCCGATTGAAACTGCCTTAGGGGTCAAGGCTAAACCAGCAGCCACTAAAGCTCATGGTATGAAAGAGGGCGTTTATGACGCCAGAATAGACGCAATAAACTATGCGTTAGCCAATGATGATGGGGCTTCCATCAAAAACTATGATCAAGCCGATATCATTTTGTTAGGCGTGTCGCGTTCAGGTAAAACCCCCACCAGCTTATACCTTGCCATGCAATATGGGATTAAGGCAGCTAATTATCCCTTAACAGAAGATGACTTTGCTGAAGCTGGGCTCCCTAAGCTGTTAAAGGCTCATAAAAAGAAGCTTTACGGGTTGACCATAGATGCGGGCCGGTTGCATGAAATTCGTACTGGCAGAATGGCGTCCAGTAAATATGCTTCACCCCGTCAATGTCGTTATGAGCTAGAAGAAGTGGAGTCCATGTATCGCCAAGAACGTATCCCTTACCTGAACACCACAAAACTTTCTGTGGAAGAAATTTCCACCAAAGTGATGGCTGAGATGAGTTTAGAGCGCCACAGACAGTGAAGATAACACCCTAAACTATCAATATATTCGATAGGTTACGTTATCTTGACTAAAAAACAGACAAAAAAGCATAAAAAATTTTTCTTTAGTTCGAAATGTAATCAAAGAAAGGGGCGATAAGAAGGAATGTAGACGGCTGATTCCCCTGTTTTGTAGTGGAATTACCAATACTCACTGCAGAATGTTCAGGAAAACCTTCGGCTGTCTCTTTTAACTAAAGAGTATTATCTAAGAATACTCTATAATAATGCCATGGCGACTTGGCTGATAAAGAGAAACAGGGCGCTGTATGACTCTATAAATGAGATGTTTTTATGTCTTGTTATGAAAATAACATCTTCTTATGAGATTTTACTCATTAATTATAAATAGGGGTATAGAGTCGCCTTTAAATAACATCTCTTTAAGCAAGGAAATAACATTGAGTAAGAAGCAAATTAACGACCCGCATCAACAACGCGAAGCTTCAAAATACGACAACCCGGTTCCCAGTCGTGAATACATTCTAGAATTTTTAGCCAAACAGGATTTACCGTTAGGGCATTTAGACCTGTGTGAGGCCTTCTCATTAAGAGGTGAAGACGAAATAGAAGCCTTACGCCGCCGCCTCATTGCTATGTGCCGTGATCACCAGTTGAACAGCAATCGTGATGATAAGTACCGACCTGTGCTCGACAGCGAGCTGATTGAAGGCTATGTGCAAGGTAATAAAGAGGGACATGGTTTTCTTTTACGTGAGTCAGACGACGATATCTTTCTTTCTGCGCGTCAAATGCAAACCATTATGGACGGGGACAAAATTCGCGCCCGCTTATCTGGTCGAACGGTCAAAGGCCGGTTAGATGGTGTGGTTGTGGAAGTGCTAGAGCGCAAGCACAGCCAGATCGTTGGGCGTTACTATGAAGAGAGCCGTGTTGCTTTCGTCACTCCTGAAAACCCACGTATTGGGCAAGATATCCTGATTACCACTGAGTCAGGCTTAACCCCTAAACACGGCCAATATGTGTTGGCTGAAATTACGGATTACGCAGATCGTGGCAAAGCAACTCAAGGCCTAGTGAAACAAATTTTGGGTGATTTTATGGCACCAGGCGTCGAAATCGACGTTGCCATGCACCGCTATGATATTCCTCACGAGTGGCCCGCTGCTGTAGAGCAACAAACTAAGCATTTTACCAACGAGGTTGCAGAAGAAGACAAAGCCCATCGTGTGGATTTACGTAATACGCCTTTTGTTACCATAGATGGTGAAGATGCCCGCGACTTTGATGATGCTGTCTATTGTGAGAAAACCCCTGGTGGCTGGAAGCTGTTTGTAGCCATTGCAGATGTGTCTCATTATGTGAAGAAAGGTACCGCCTTAGACGAAGAAGCGATCGTGCGAGGTAATTCTGTATATTTTCCTGGCCGAGTGATTCCCATGTTGCCAGAAGTGCTGTCGAACGGTTTGTGTTCTTTGAACCCAGATGTAGACCGCCTCGCTATGGTTGCGGAAATATCTTTAACCAGCCGTGGTAAAATGCGCGGTTACAAGTTCTATGAAGGATTGATTCGCTCCCATGCTCGTTTAACCTATACCAAGGTCGCTAAGATGATTGCTGAGCAACCTGAAGAACAAGGTGTAGAGCTGCGTGAGCGCTATCAAAGCATCGTGTCTCATATTGATGATTTAAGTGGCCTTTATCAGGTGCTGAAAGGTGCTCGTGATGAACGCGGAGCCATGGAGTTTGATACGGTTGAAACGCGCATGGTGTTTGATGCTCAATCAAAAATTGAACATATTGTTCCGGTTGAGCGTAATGATGCCCATAAACTCATTGAAGAATGTATGTTATGTGCCAACGTGGCCGCCGCAGAGCTACTGCTAAAAGCCGATTTACCAGCTTTGTTCCGAGTACACGAAGGACCCAAAGAAGATCGCTTGTTAACTCTAAGAACCTACCTAGGTCTATTAGGTTTGGAATTGACTGGTGGGCTTAAACCAACCCCTGACGATTACGCCGCATTAGCGGAACAAATAAAAGACCGAGCCGATGCTCGAAGCATCCAAACCATGATGCTGCGTTCTATGTCACAAGCTGTGTACCAAGCCGATAATATGGGACATTTTGGCCTCAATTATGGTGGTTACACTCACTTCACTTCGCCCATTCGTCGCTACCCAGACTTATTAGTGCATCGTGCCATACGTTATTTGATACGTGGGGAAGGACGTCCAGTCGTTCGTCAAGCTCATCGGGTTGCAGGTAGTCCCATATTAAAAGCTAAGAAAATATACGGTTACGATCATGCTGACATGGACGGTTTGGGGGATTCCTGTTCCTTAACAGAACGTAGAGCCGATGAAGCCACCCGAGATGTTGAAGCCTGGCTTAAGTGTCAGTATGTTGAGCAGCATCTTGGGGAAGCCTTTGACGGGGTTGTGACTGCAGTAACAGGCTTTGGTTTATTTGTTGAGTTACAAGGTCTATTTGTTGATGGCTTGGTACATATTTCAGGATTAGGGCAAGATTACTTTGTCCATGATATGGAGCACCAAGCCATTATTGGTGAGCGTACTGGCCGTGTATTCCGTTTGGGTGATTCGTTAAAAGTGAGAGTTTCTAGCGTCAATTTAGAACAGCGTAAAATTGATTTGACCCTAGACCAAACCACTTCAACACCACGTAAAAAAGTACAGCGCGACGATGTAACAGAGCTAGAAATGCAGCTGGCGCAATTGCCTCCCATTGAGTTAGGAGGACGTGTTAAACCTAAATCGTCAAGCAAAGAAAGTGTGGCTAAAAAGGCTAAAGAAAACGCTGAAAAACAATCAGCCGATAAAACTAAGCCCAAAAAACGAAAGCCTTCAAAAGGCAAGAAAGTACGCCAGAAAAAGAGTAAAAATGCGCAATTAACGGGCAAGTCGCCAGTGGGCAAAAAGCCTTCAGCTAAGAAAGCCAAGCCAAAAGCGAAAGCCAAAAAAGCGAAAAAAAGTAACGCCAAAGCGCGTGCCAATGATTAAGCCTTGATAGTAGAGTAACGATTAAAAAATGTCAGATTTAGAATGGATCTACGGTATACACGCTGTAGAAAATGCTTTGTCACAACAACCTGACCGCATTAAAGAAGTGCGTTTTCAAGAAGGGCGTGACGATAAGAAAACTCAGCGCTTAATGCAGCTGTGCAAGAAGGCTAAGGTACGCTACAGTACAGCGGCTCGTCGTGACCTTGATCAGTTATTCACTAAGCACAAAGAGCGCATTGTGCATCAAGGTGTGGTGGCGTTTACGGAAATGACGAAAGCGGGTGATGAAGCTGATTTGCACCGCTATGTCGATGGTCTGCAAACCAACCCTTTGTTGGTCATTCTTGATGGTGTGACAGATCCTCACAATTTAGGGGCTTGTTTGCGCAGTGCTGATGCAGCGGGCGCCCATGCGGTCATCATTCCAAAAGATAAGTCGGCAAGCCTGAATGCAACTGTCAGTAAAGTGGCCTGTGGTGCAGCGGAAAGTATGGCGGTATTTGCCGTTACTAACCTCGCTCGAACCATGAAAAAACTGCAAGACCAAGGTGTTTGGATCTTTGGTACAGCAGGAGAAGCTACACAAACAGTGTATGAACAAGACCTGACCATTCCAAGCGCCATCGTGATGGGCGCGGAAGGGGATGGAATGCGCCGTTTGACTAGAGAACAATGTGACTATCTGGTGAAACTGCCAATGGCTGGAGTGGTATCTAGCTTGAACGTTTCAGTGGCGACTGGTGTTTGTTTGTACGAAGCTGTGCGTCAGCGTAGTGCCAAAAACTAGAGGATTAAACCTTGTTCGATGACTTTCATATCCCGTTACCCAAGGGAGAGATTGGGACTCAGTTACAGCGCAAAATAGACAACAAAACCAAGCCCTTTGGTGCTTTAGGGGAGCTTGAGCATCTCGCCTTACAACTCGGTGTTATTCAGCAAACCCTCACACCTAGAGTTGATAAACCGAAAATGATCCTGTTCGCAGCCGATCATGGTGTTGTTGACCAGGGGGTGAGCGCTTTTCCTCAGCAAGTAACCGAACAAATGGTGATGAACTTTGTTGCTGGTGGTGCGGCGGTCAGCGTATTTTGCCGTCAGAATCAAGTGCCGCTAGAGATAGTTGATGTTGGTGTGAATGCAACCCTTGTTAAGCACCCTTTGATCTCTGATCGTAAGGTGGCCCTTGCTAGTCAAGATTACAGTCTGAAACCTGCTATGAGCGCTGATCAGTGCCAGCAGGCCATACAAGCGGGCGTCGATGAAGTCAATAACGCCATTGAGCAAGGTGTGAACCTGCTAATGTTTGGGGAAATGGGGATCGGCAATACCTGCGTCTCTTCCGGTTTAATGTCTGTGTTATTGAATATGCCTGTTGTCGAAGCGGTGGGTCGCGGAACGGGGCTAGATCAAGCGGGGGTCGAGCATAAGGCGAATGTTATTGCACAATCGATTGCTCGGGCTGAACAACACACAGGACGGAACGCTCAATCTTGGTCGATACAGACCTTGCTTGAACAATTAGGCGGCTTTGAAATCATCGCCATGATGGGCGCTATGCTGCAGTCTGCTAAACGTGGGGTGGCGTTCGTGGTCGATGGTTTTATCTGTTCGGTGGCCTTTATGCTTGCTAAACAGGTATCTGCTAATGTGGCGGCTTTTGGTATTTTTGCACACCAATCCAATGAACAGGCTCATCAACGATTGTTAACCGAACTCAAAGCAGAGCCTATCCTGTCTCTTAACTTGCGTTTAGGGGAAGGCTCTGGGGCCATTTTGGCTTACCCCTTGATTCAAAGTGCCTGTTTGTTTCTTGAACAAATGGCAAGCTTTGATGATGCTGGGGTCAGCAAAGGCTAGTTGGAGGGCAAGTGTTGAACAAAGTAAAATTTGAGCCTTATTGGCAGGGCTTTAAGCGAAGCCTTGTCACTTATACCCGTTTGCCTTTAAAAGTAGATTGGTCTGATGATGTGGCACATATGAACCCCATTGCCTTCTTGCCTTGGGTAGGAGTGGTCATTGGAATCATCAGTGCTTGGTCTTTGTGGTTTGATTTATCGACGTCATTACAAGCCTTGTTGATGCTGCTAACTGCGGTATTGATTACCGGTGGTTTTCATGAAGACGGACTGATGGACAGTGTGGATGGCCTGATAGGTGGTTGGACACCCGAGCAGCGCTTAGAAATCATGAAAGATTCGCGAATAGGCAGTTATGGGGCTTTGTCTATTTGGTTTGTGATGACCCTAAAGTGGCTGCTATTAACCGAGTTGTTAGGCCATATTAAAGAGTCCTTTTTAGATTTGCTCTTAGGGCTGGTTGCTTGGTGTGCCGTGCAGGTTGTGGCTCGTTTAACCCCACTCGTGTTAATGAGCTTTTTGAACTATGTCACTTTAGGTAATAGTAAGGCGCTTAACATGATCGCTAAACTTTCTAAGCGAGACTGGCTAGTGGCTCTTACGCCTGTTCTGCTGATGTTACTTTTTGCTTTCAACCTCACTGAATTATGGGTTGTGGTTTTGCTATTGATTGGTTTTTGGAGCTTGTTAAAGGCTTACTTGAATAAGAAAATTCAAGGCTTTAATGGTGATACATTAGGAGCAAGTGAACAGTTGAGCGAAGTGCTTGTGTTGTTTATCCTTTTGGCCTCTTTTTCATGAAATTATACCTCGTACGTCACCCTAAACCTGACGTTGCTACAGGGCTGTGTTACGGCCAGTTAGACGTGCCCATCCTTGACGGCTGGCAAACACAGGCCGAAGCAATACAGCGTTATTTATATGAACGACACGGTAAATTTGGTCATCCCATAGCTTATTTCCATAGTCCTTTAAGCCGAGCGTCACAGCTTGCCGAGCGAGTGTCGGCGGGTCAATCAAAACCTATAACGGCATTAAAAGAATTGGATTTTGGAGATTGGGAGGGGACAACATGGGAGCAAATCAGTAAGCAGCAAATTGACGCTTGGTTTGCCGACTTATCAAACAGTGCACCTTATCAAGGGGAGTCTTTACAAGATTTAGCTGATCGCCTGTGGCAATGGTGGCAATCACTGGATACATCGCAAACGGATGCTTGTGTTTTGGTGACTCACTCGGGTGTGATTAAAGTACTGGTCAGCTTACTTTGTCAATGGCCTTTGCAACAGTCGCATCGGATTGATGTAGGGTTTTGCAGTATCAGTGAGCTACAGGTACAGGGTGAATTAGTGGCGTTGAAAAGTCTCGGTGCAGGGGACTGGGTGGCGCAAAATAACAATTTATAAGTGGCTTTGGCCAATAGTCTGTGAGAGTAACGTATGTTGTTGTATGTACTAGGCATGATAGGTATTGCTGCCTTTGCAATTACCGGAGTCATTTCTTCGGGTAAAAAGAACATGGATTTGTTTAGTTTGCTGTTTTTAGGAATGGTGACCTCGCTAGGGGGGGGCACCATTCGTGATGTCATTTTGTCGGTGGAAACCGTCTATTGGGTAAAAGACACTTCATATTTGTGGGTGGCATGTCTGTCCTCTGCATTTGCCTTTTTTGCCGTGCGAGTTATAGAAAATCGTCAAACCGTATTTCATTATGCAGACTCATTTGGTTTAGCCTTGTTTACAGTGGTTGCGACCGACAAGGTGTTGCAGCTGGGCTTTTCGCCATCTATTGCCATTACTATGGGGATAGTTACTGGGGTTGCAGGGGGCATCATTCGAGATGTGCTCAGCCACCGACCACCCATGGTATTAGGAAAAGAGTTTTACGCTACCCCAGCTCTATTAGGAGCTTGTTTGGTTGTTCTGCTAGAAAAAAACGTGCCTTCCCATGAATTTAACTCGATTTACGCGGTGGCGTTAATCTTTATACTGAGGTTATTCGCAATACACCGTGGCCTGTACTACCCCAGTTGGCTGCTTTACAAAAAGAGATAAACTATGACCGAGTCTAAGCACAATTTAGAGCAAGAGAAACGCGAGGCTCGCCTTTTGAAGAAAAAGGCGGTTGTCGACCAGCGTATAGCCGCAGCCACCCAAGAGCGTGGGGTGAGCATTTTATTAACGGGTAACGGTAAAGGAAAAAGCTCCAGTGCTTTTGGCACTATGGCTAGAGCCATTGGTCATGGGCAGAAGTGCGCGGTGATACAATTCATTAAGGGACGCAAAGCAACAGGCGAGCAGCTCTTTTTTGGAGAGCATCCACAAGTAGAGTTTCATGTGATGGGGCATGGTTTTACATGGGAAACGCGCAACCCTGAGCTTGAAAAGCAAGCTGCAGAACAGGCTTGGGAGCTCGCGAAAAAGGTGCTTAATGACCCTCAAATACATTTCGTTTTATTAGATGAAATAACCTACATGTATAAATATGGTTATTTAGAGGAAGCCGATTTACTGACCGCTTTGGCGCAACGCCCTGAGCATCAGAATGTCATGATGACTGGCCGAACAGCACCAAGGGCATTGTTAGACAGTGTTGATACACACAGTAAAATTAATAATGAGCGTCATGCCTTCGCGAATGGTGTGAAAGCTCAAGCTGGTATTGAGTGGTAATTCGACTAGCAAGCTATAATACGGCCTTAAGTCGTCCTCATGTTGGGGCGCTTAAGGCGGCTATTGCACGGCAAGATGACCCTCAAGTGAATGCCATTCTCTCTGTCATCAAGCATATTAACGCTGACCTCTTATTGCTCAATGAAGTGGATTACGACGCTTGTCCTAGTTTGGTGAAGCAGCTTTCTGATCAATACCCTTATGCATTTTATCGCCCGGTTAATACGGGAATACCTTCGGGTCGAGATTTCGACAAAGATGGTATAGTGTCTAATAAAGGGGCCGACGCATTGGGTTTTGGCTGGTTTCCAGGCCAATATGGTATGCTTTTCGTTTCGCGTTTTCCAATTCTAGATAAGCCAAGTCGGACATTTCAGCACTTTCTATGGCGTGATATGCCAAATGCCAAACTCCCCCAAAAACAAGATGCAAGCCCATGGTTTGACGAAATGGACTTGGCCGTTTTGCCGTTGTCATCTAAATCTCATTGGGACCTTGTGGTTCAGTTAGATGATCGACAATTGCATTGTTTGTGCTCTCACCCAACGCCACCGGTTTTTGATGGCCAAGAAAGGCGTAATGCCTGTCGTAATCATGACGAGATCCGTTTCTGGCAAGACTACCTGTCTGGCGAGCCCTATATGTATGATGATCAGGGTGTGCTTGGCGGGTTTGCGGGTGGTGAGTTTGTTTTAATGGGGGACTTAAATGCATCTCCCTTTAGTGGCGATGCTTTTCAGGAAGCCATTACGCAGTTATTGACTCACCCCTCGATGCTGTCTCTCCCATTTCCCGAAAGTGAAGGTGCTAGGCAGCACTCTTCGCATCAAGCGTATAGCGAATACCATACTGCTGATTGGCGCATGATGGCAGATTATGTAAGGCCCAGTTCGGGACTAACCTTTGTTAATCAAGGGGTCTTCTGGCCAAGCAGGGAAGACCCCTTGATCTCGCTGTTACAGGATACCTCTGATCACAGACTGGTATATATTGATCTAGATTATTAAATATTAATGAGATTTATTCTCAATAAACTGGACGTTTGGCTTTGAATATACAATAATGATTCTCATTACTTTTGTTGATGGAGGATCAGATGCAGTATTGGGAACGACTTACTCGCCAAGCGAATCGCGCTTATTCAAGCCATGCTTACATGGAGTCAGTGGAACTTAATCGGCTGGCTTTGTCTTGGTTGGAAGCTTCTATTAAAGAAGATTTCGGACAAGACGCAGAATCCATGGTCGCAGCCGCGACAGTCAGTTACCTCAATATAGCGGAATCTTATACAGCACTTGGGGACTTCATTTCAGCAAACAGTCAATACGAGCTAGCAGTAAATTTCTTACAAAGCGCGTTACAACGAGAGGGTCTTGCAGACGAGCATAAAGCACTTATTGCCCGTACTGCCTCTCATATTCGTTTTGAATGGGAACTGTTTAGCAAAAGTCATGGTAAAGCGTTTACGTCTCAAAGTAAGGCGTTAATGCAGGCACTTACTAATGCTGTGTCTTACTCAAATACGGCGCTATCCCATTAATTTTTTACATTTCTATTGCGAGGTCAGTCATGAAACAAACGCTTAAACAGTCACTCATCCTAACTCCTTTGGCTGTGTGTAGCTCTTTAGTTAGTGCGCACCCAGGTCATGATCACTCCCATTGGACGAGTGAACCTATTCATATTTTAACTATGGTGGCGATTGGTACCGTGATGGTAGGCGGTGTTGTATATAAACAAATGTCTCGTCGTAACCAAAACAAAGAACAGGAGAAATAGATTATGTTGCACTCTATGATTCAAACACTTGATAAGCTTGTTGGTTTGTCTAGTGCCAAAGCCCATTGCGATATTCCATGTAAAATCTATGATCCTGCGACTGCACAGTTAGCCGCACTAAGTTGTGTTCGTATTATGGACTTAATTCATGAAATGTCTGACAAAGAGCTGAGTCTGGCTGACCAAGCGCAGCTTGCTCGTTTAGTGGCAGAGAAAGAAACCGCTAGCTCAGAAGTGAAAGAAGCGGTACGTATTATTTGGGGTGACTACTTCAAAGGTCCTCAATTTGAGCAAGTGCCTAATGCCCACGATCTGGCTCATGCCATTATGATGCAGGCGTCAAAATGTAAGCAAAGTATTGCTCGTGAAGAAGGTGAGAAGCTAGTGGAATTGGTGAATGAGTTTGCTGAGACTTTCTGGTTAACCAAAAGCGTACCGACTTATCGCGCTCCATGCCCTTATCCACCGAGTTTAGATGTTGTTTATGCCGATTTAAAAGCCTAATTCAGGGTATAAGTCAGTTCAAGGAGGCCCTATGTTTAATTTAATTAAGGTCGATGGTGACAGCATGTCACCAACCCTAATGGATGGGGATTACGTATTAACTGCACGTTGGTATCGTCGTTTGAAAGTAGGTCAAATAGTCGTTATTGATCATGCTTTATACGGCGTCATGGTGAAAAAAATCCTGCATGTTGCGCCAGATGGGCAGCTTTGGTTAGGGGGAGAGAACCCGCAAAGCTTACTGTCGGAGCGTATCGGCTGGGTGTCACCTCGGCGCGTATTGGGGAAAGTGTTGACCCATTTTGGTAAAACTAAACCCGCTGCTCCCCAAACTTAATACTGTCGATAAAAGTGTCTACAAAAGTAGACACTTTTATCGGTTTTTCGTCATTCTTCTTTTTGCTATACCCTTGGTCTTGCTGTCTAGTTTCAATAAAATGCCCTCCATTCCTATCTCATTCAATCTTGGAGACTGACATGTCCTCTGCGACTATGACACAAGTTAAGAAACACACTCGCCTTGAAGATGCGCAAGCGATGATCATTGGCACCCTAATTATTGCGTTGGCCGTGAATTTATTTTCCCATGCGGGGTTATTAACAGGCGGGACAGCAGGGCTTGCCTTTTTATTGCAATACAGTTCACCATTAAGCTTTGGACAAGCCTTTTTCCTATTAAATTTACCCTTTTATGCCTTGGCTATTTGGCACTTTGGTTGGGGGTTTACGGTTAAGACCTTTATGGCGGTATTTTGTTTGTCTGTTTTTTCAGATGTGACGCCATTGGTTATCTCATTTGACAGCGTTAACCCAATCTATGCCAGTATTGCGGGTGGCTTCTTAATGGGGGTTGGCTTTCTAATGCTGTTTCGCCACAATTCAAGCCTTGGTGGTGTGAATATACTGGCTCGTTATTTAGCTGAAAAATATGGCATGTCCATGGGCAAGTTCCAAATGGCAATCGACTGTGTGATTGTTCTTATGTCATTTTTCATGGTGGACTTAATGCTTATTGCTGTGTCTTTTGTCGGTGCCGTGGCGTTGAACATGATTATAACGGTAAACCATAAGCCTGGCCGTTACATGGGTAATGTTTAGTGAGTAGTGCGAAAAAGGTTTAAAAATTCAACTTGTAATGGACAGCCCAGTTTATCTCCATCAAAACCAGGTTTGTCCATTAAGAAGGCTTGCTTAGCGTTTCTTCCATCCGTTTGCTCAGGTATCATTAGCCTATTGTATGAACAAAAGGACTAAACATTGGAACTGCTAAAAGTAGACAGTTTGCTTCCCTACCTTGATGACCTTACGGACTTGCTCTGTGATGCCGTGGATTCAGGGGCACCAATTGGCTTTTTACCCCCTATGAGCGAAACGGAAGCCAAGTCTTATTGGCTTAGTGTGAATGATGACCTGCAGATTAACGCTCGCCAGGTATTATTAGTACGCGATGAAGACACAGTAGTCGGCAGTGTTCAAATTGGCATGTCTCCTAAAGCCAATGCTCTGCATCGTTGCGATATTGAAAAGCTAATGGTGCATACTCAAGCACGGGAAAATGGTATAGGTGGTATGCTCATGCAAGGCGTAGAGCGTGTGGCCGCTGCCATGCAAAGACAACTTCTCATATTAGAAGTGCGCAGTGACGATATTGCCCATGATATGTATGTTGGCATGGGGTATGTGCCTTTTGGTGAAGTACCAAACTATACCCGCAGTGCCAATGGTATGTTGCATAACTCCACATTCTTTTATAAAGAAATAGAACCCACTCACGAAGTGTTCAATTAACTCAATTTTAAGGTCTTCCTTTGAGACTCGATTTTTATTTATCCCATGTTACTGCCTTATCTCGAAAAGCGGCGAAAATTGCTGCGGCTAAAGAGCGTGTAACAGTCAATGGTGTGGTGGTTAAAAAGGCCAATCATGCTGTACAAGAAAATGATCTAGTGTGCTTAGATGGTGAATCCCTAGCCTGGCCATCAGAAGGGTATTATTTGCTACATAAACCAGCAGGTTACGTGTGTGCTAATACGGATGCTGATCACCCGACTGTGCTGGATTTGTTATCAGACCATAGAGGGCAGGATTTAAACATTGTGGGGCGTCTAGATATGGATACCACAGGTCTTTTGCTGTTAACCACAGACGGGCAATGGTTACACCGCATTACTTCTCCTAGAAATGCTTGTCCAAAACGTTACCGAGTTACCTTGGCAGAGCCAATTGATGCCAATGCGATTGCCTCACTAGAAACTGGGGTCATGCTCAACGGTGAAGACAAACCGACCTTACCTGCCAAAGTGGAAAGTGTTAACGAGAAAGAAATCTACTTAACCATCCAAGAAGGCAAGTATCATCAGGTTAAGCGTATGTTAGCAGCGGTCGGTAATAAGGTATTGCAATTGCATCGCGACCAGATAGGGGCATTGTGTTTAGATGAAACCCTATTAGAGGGCGAATACCGTGCCTTAACTGAACAAGAAATCGCATTATTTTAATTTCGGCTAAAAGAGTAAATATTCACTATGAAAGAATTATCAACCGAAGAACGTATTCAGCTGCTAATGGCGCCTGATGCAGAAAGATTAGAGCACTTTGTTAGTCAAGTAAAAGCTTCCGAGCAAGTGTGGAGTCTAAGTAATGAAGAAGGCTTCGTTATGGTCGAAACAGACGATGGCGACTGTGTGATGGTATGGCCAGATGCAGAATTTGCCAGCCAGTGGGCCATTGAAGATTGGGAAGACTGTGAGCCTGTGGCGGTAAGTTTAGAGACATTCAAAAGCGAGTGGTTACCTAGCCTTAAGATGGATAACATCACCATTGCTGTTTTTCCAAACATAGAAGACGAAGGTAAATTGTCGAGCGCACAAGAATTGACCGATTTGCTTGCTTAGAAAGTCGTTGTTTACTAAAGCGCTAAGTAAAATATGACAATGGGTTGAACCGAGCTTAACAACCAATTAAAAGGTTAAATAATGAGTATTCGTCAAGCTAACCGAATTGAAACACTCAATAAAATTTTAGAAGCAGCGGAGCAAGAATTCGGCCTGCATGGCTATAGTGGCGCGAGTTTGCAAAGTATTGCTGACCAAGCGGGGTTACCAAAAGCCAATATAGTGTATTACTTTCAGAGTAAAGAAAATCTTTATAAGAAGGTACTGAATAAAATCATTACGGGTTGGAATGATGTGTTTGCGAAAGCAACAATAGACGATGATCCAGCTGTCGTATTGGATCAGTTTATCCGCACTAAGCTTGAATACAGCTTCACGAAAGGGCGCTCTTCAAGGATCTTTGCGATGGAGGTGCTAGGTGGCGCTTATCATATTAGCGATTACCTTAAAGAAGAGCTTGGGCCTTGGTTTGAGTCGCGCATTGGTCTAATAAATGCTTGGATCCAAGCGGGTAAAATGGGCCAAGTAGACCCAGCGGCATTGATTTACATGATTTGGGCAACTACTCAGCATTATGCGGATTTTGAGTTTCAGATTCGTGCGTTAAATAAAGATCAAGCACTATCTGACGAGGACAAAAGCAAGGTCGGAGACACGGTTAGCGCCATCATATTGGCTGGCTGCAAACTCACACCACCAGACTATGCTTAGGGCTGCTCCCTAAGCATTCTTGGGAATTACTTGCTCGAATTGATATGCTGAATTAAGGCACGGATTTTAGCCGGTTTCGCTGGTTTTGCCATATAAGTAATGGCGAGTTTTTTGCAGGTCTCCACTAATTCAGGGTCGCGCATGGCTGTCAGTAAAATAGCGGGAATAGTTGAACCTGACTTTTGTCTCAGAGCCTTAATAAGACTGATACCATCGTGATCTTTGTCTAAATGGTAGTCCACAATAAGCAGCTCAGCCTCACCTGAAGCATTTAAGGTTTGCTCGTATTGATTGAAAGTACGGCATTCGCATTGCCAATGCTCTAGGAGAGCTTGTGTGGCGATTAAGTTCTTATCATCG
This sequence comes from Marinomonas epiphytica, assembly GCF_054780655.1. Taxonomy (NCBI): domain Bacteria; kingdom Pseudomonadati; phylum Pseudomonadota; class Gammaproteobacteria; order Oceanospirillales; family Oceanospirillaceae; genus Marinomonas; species Marinomonas epiphytica. The sequence goes on along the minus strand of NZ_BAAGVX010000033.1, from coordinate 154,352 downwards.
TCATCGATACACCAAATAGAACATTGTGCCACATTACCTTCTTGTGGCTTAGAGGTTTGATCTTTAATCCTGACCTCAGTTGCTTGATTCTCCGCAAGGGGAATGCGTATGCCAAACCGGCTACCTTTACCGGGAATCGACTGTACTTCCGTGATCAGGCCTAATTGATTTTGCATGCGTCTTACTAAGCCTAAACCTAATCCCATGCCCGGTTCTTGGGTGTTTTCCCAACGGTAAAAGTCGTCAAAAATTTTCTGCTGTTCGGCAGCTGGAATACCGACCCCTGTATCCCATACTTGTAGGTACAAATACTCTGGTCGTTGTCGGGTGCTTAACAACACTCTTCCTTGTTGTGTGTATTTAACGGCGTTTGACACAAAGTTTTGAATAATTCTGCGTAAATACAGCGGATCTGAGTGTACTCTACTGGCTTGTAGATAGGTGCTTAAACGCAGGCCTTTGTTTTCTGCAATCACCTCAAATTCGGCAATAATGGGCGTCAGGATATCGTGTAGATTAAAGTCCTTCAGATTAGGCTGAACGGCCCCTTGATCTAATCTTGCGATCTCTAATAGCGTCGAAATCAGGGCCTCGGTAGATTCTAAGGCGTCGGCCAGTTTATGAGTGACTTGGCTCGACGCGGTGTTTAACTTTGAAGATTGCAAAATGCCCATATAGAGCTTAGCTGCATTTAAGGGTTGTAAAATGTCATGGCTGGCAAGGGCCAGAAACTCTGTTTTAGAGGCATTGGCTTTTTCCGCTTCAGCTTTGGCCATAATCAGTTCTTGTTCTGCCTGACTACGTCGATCAATCTCTTGTATCAGCTCCTGGTTCACACTCTGCACTTCTAAGGATCGTGCGGCAACACGTTTTTCTAGATCAATGTTGGCTTCTTTTAATGCTTGCTGGCTTTCAATATGATCAGTGACATCAGTATAACTGGTAACAAAACCCCCATCCGGTAATGGATTACCAACCATTTCTATGACTCGGCCGCTGGCTCGGCGGCGTAAAAAACGGTGTGCCGTCCCACGTTTCAAATGTTCCAGACGTTTATGAACGAGCTCTTCAATTGGACCAACGCCACATTCCCCACGAATAGCGTTATAGCGGATCAGCTCTTCTACAGGTAAGCCGACTCTTAACATGCCATCGGGATAAGGGTACAGGGCCAAATAAGTTTTATTCCACGCAACAATACGTAGGTCCTTGTCGACCACACTAATGCCTTGGTCCAGGTTGTCCATTGAAACGAATAACAAGTTCTGGCTAAACTGAATCGCTTGGGTCGTTTCATCGAGATAGGTCACCATTTCCTCTACCTTGATCTGTTTATCAATCAAGATAGAGTTAATGATGGTCCGTGCTGATGAGGCTCCCAATACGCCTCCAAGAATACGTTCGCAATAGTCAATAAATAGGCGGTTCGGTGTCGCGTTTGCCCCAAGGCTATCACTGTAGTCGCGCTGGAAATGGGACAGCACTTGTTGACATTTCTGCTGCCCTAAAAAGGTTTCGAGTAGGACGAAAAAATCCCCATTAGTGGCTTTACTTTTTGGTTTGAAAAAACGGTTTTCAAGCTCCGTGGCGGGGCTAACAAAGGCCGTGGCTTGGAGACGGTCAACTAAGCGTTCGGTGGAAAGTAGAGAGCCCACAATGTAGCCAAAAATGTTGGCGACCAAGCTAATGAGGGTGCCAATATTAATAAGATCGGATCGAGATTGGTTTCTCTCGAGGCCCCAATCCATATTGCCTGTTAAAGGCAACATGGTGAACAGTAACCAGCACAAAAAGCCTAAGGTTAATCCTGTATAGACCCCATAAGCATGGCCTCTGCGCCAATATAATCCCCCGACAACCGCAGGCATTAACTGTAAAACAAGAGAGAAAGCCAGTATGCCAGTGCCAGCAAGAGACTCACTGTTGGCCATGGTCTGATAGTACAAAAATGCCAGCATTAATATACCCAGCATTACGATGCGCCGAATAAGTAGAATACGCTTTTGATAAACGGGTAAGATCTGTTGTTGGGCAGAGGCACGAGCCAACATAAGAGGCAAAATGACATCGTTACTGATCATGATGCTAAGGGCGAAGGTCGCCATAATGATCATGGCCGTGGTAGCAGAAATGCCCCCTAAGAAAATTAAAATCTGTAAGGCTAGGTTGTTAGACCCCAGTGCTAATTGAATCACATAGGTATCAGCATTAATCTGGTCAGAAAATAGGACCTGCCCAGCAATGGCAATAGGGGGAATAATGGCAGCGAAAATAATCAAGTACAGTGGGAATAGCCACCGTGCCATATTAAATTGAGCGCCGTGCTGATGATCTACTACGGTCACATGAAACTGACGGGGTAAGCAGACAACCGCAGCCGCTGACATAAAGGTTTGCATAATAAAAGAAAACGAAACCCAGCTATTAGCATGCCAAACACTCGAGTCGACACTAGCGATAATCGATTCTTTATCAAAATCTCTCAGCATCCAAAATGCAATCGCACCCACGGCAATAATGGCGATGAGCTTAAAGAGTGATTCAGTACCAATCGCCAACATCATACCGGAGCGATAATCGGTAACTTCTACTTTACGAGTCCCAAATAACATGGCGAAGATGCCCACCATGGCAGTGGCAATGAAAACAACGAACGTGGCGGAAGACTCGCCTTGATCAACGAATAAAGAAAAATTGAATGCTAAGGCTTTAAGTTGCAAGGCAATATAAGGGATTACCGCCAGCATGGCGATAAGAATTACTAAGGGCGCGGTAAAAGGGCGCTTACCATAACGTGATGATATGAAGTCGGCGATAGAGGTAATATTCTGTTTATTACTGACATTAATTAGCTTTTTTAAGAAAGGGTAAGCAAAGGTGTAGAGTAGAATGGGCCCTAGTAATATGGGAAGGTAGCTCCAACCTGAGCGTGCTGCTTCACCAATGGAGCCAAAGAAGGTCCATGCGGTACAGTAAATAGCAAGAGAGAGACTGTATACGATAGGGTGGCGAGTGAGCTTTTTTGCTAATGGGCTTTCTTTGTCTCCCCAAAGGGCGATCCAAAAAAGGCCTAAGACATATAAAATAGCCAACAAAATCCAGAATAGAGTCATATCTAGCAACCCAAGCTAAGCAAAGTTACAACACTAAAAATGTACCACATACTCGGCCAAAATCCTCTACGACTATGGTCGGCAGGAAGGGTAAATTATTTCGTTTTTAGAAAAAATCCCTTTCTGTTTATCGTATCTTAACTTAGTTTTTGAAATGATAATATCTTGGAAATTCACTTAGAGGAGCGTCAGGTAATGATTAATAATCCTTCACCTTCCATTAGAGCTTACCATGCGCATTTATATTTTCATGATAAAGTAGGTTTGGCGTTAGCAAAGCAAATAGCGGAGCGTGCGAGTCAGTTATTTCCAGTTCAGGTCGGGCATTTTCATGAAAGGCCAGTTGGGCCGCACCCTGTATGGAGTTGTCAGTTGTCCTTTGCTCCGCAAACTTTTGCTCAAATTGTGCCTTGGTTGATGTTAAATCGTCAGAACTTGGATGTTTTTTTACACCCTGTTACGGGGAATAACTATTTAGATCATACTCAGGGTATAGCTTGGTTAGGTCAATCCTATGCTCTTGATATTTCTAGATTTATCCCTATTTAAAGGGCAGGTGTAAATATTGGAGGAATAAATGGAAGATTGGTTCAAACAGTTTGTTATTTTATGGTCAGTAATAGACCCCATTGGAACCATACCTGTATTCCTTGCCGTTACAGCGCGTTTTACTAACCCAAAACTTGCTCGTAAAGTGGCCTTTAAGGCCATACTTATAGCCAGCTTAGTACTGCTCTTTTTTGTAGTTGCAGGGGAATATTTACTGGATGAAATGGGGATTCCTTTGGCCGCCTTTCAGATTGCGGGAGGGCTGGTGCTCTTCTTATTTGCTCTTACTATGATCTTTGGGGAAAGTAAGCCAGATGAAGAAGTGGGAATGATCGAAAAGGGCATGCACAGTGCCGTTTATCCTCTTGCTATCCCTTCGATCGCTTCTCCTGGTGCTATGATGGCCGCCGTGCTGCTAACGGATAATAATCGATTTTCCGTCGTCCATCAGGCAGTGACAACGGGGGTGATGCTCAGCGTATTATTGATTACCTTTATTTTAATGTTGCTAGCAACGCATATTCAAAAAATCATTGGTGTAGCTGGTGCAAGTGTCATTAGTCGAGTCATGGGACTAATTCTGGCTGCTGTGGCGGTGAATGCGACGCTAACCGGTGTAGAGCTTTATTTTGGACTAGAAACAGCGGTGCAAAATAGTCAAATGCTAGCGCCATCCTGAGAGAATTATATCTTTGGGCTAGAAATTTGTTTTTTAGTCCCAATCTATTTTGATTCGATCATGGCTTGGTTTGGTTCAAGCTATCTTAAGGGGTCGCGACGTGACGGTGTACTGCAAAAATTTGCTTGAATCAATCACTCGTTCCTGACACATAAAAGTTGGAGAAGCACATGCAAATTTCTGAAAATGCCGTTGTCAGCATGCATTACACATTGAAAGATGAACAAGGTGAAACCCTAGATACCTCAGTGGGCCAAGATCCTTTAGTTTTTCTAAGTGGCGCGCAAAACATTATTGATGGCTTAGATAAAGCTCTACAAGGTAAGTCGGCGGGTGAAAAGCTGGACGTGGAAGTTGCCCCAGAAGACGCTTACGGCGCGATTCATCAAGAACTTATTCAAAAAGTGCCGCGTGAGAATTTCCAAGGTGTTGATGAGATTCAAGTGGGTATGCAGTTCATGGCGCAAACACCGGGTGGTCAGCAACCTGTGACGGTAATCGGTGTGGAAGACGATGGTGTGATGCTAGATGGTAATCATCCACTGGCCGGTAAAACACTAACGTTTGATGTAGAAGTCATCGAGGTTCGTGAAGCCACAGCGGAAGAAATTGAACATGGTCATGTTCACGGTGAAGGTGGTGCTCACTAAAGCATAAATTGGCCTACACACTTAAAAGCGGCAGCGAGTGCCGCTTTTTTCGTTCTAAAGCTTACGCATCTTCAAAAGTGGTGATTGCTTCTTGAATCTTTTGGCGGTAATCCTCGGGCAACTCAATTGCAGCTTTCTGTTGTTTTGAAAAACATACGTAAGTGACCTGGGCATCAGCTACTAGCGCCTTAGTGTCAGCGTTTACAATACGCTGGGACATAGTAATACTTTTTTGCCCCAAGCTCGAAAACACAGTTTGTACTTCTAGGATGTCTGCAAAGCTGGCTTCACTGCGAAAATTGATATTAATGTTAACGATCGCCCAAGCAATGCCCTGCTGCATGAGGTCTGCCCCCATGCCAAAGTCATCAAAAAAAGCCCAGCGGCCTTCTTCTAAAAACTCTAGATACCTAGCGTTGTTAACGTGTTGAAATATGTCTAAGTGAAAGCCTCGAACTTTAATTTGTACCGTACTTATCATATGGAATCCTTGTTATTGTTAATGATGTCCAGTTGCATAAGGGTACTGAGCAGGAAACCGCAAACAAATAACAAAAACGCTCGAATTTCATTGCAAAACATACAAGAGGGAATCTCAGTATGCTTTGCAACGTCGTAGGTTTAGTTCAAACCTTCAATCAATACATGTTGGCTATGGGAGCCGGCGGTTCTTGCTTTTAATAACGGTTGGTATTCGGGGGCGTTCATAAAGTCGATTGCCGCACTTCTATTGGGCCATACCAATATGACTCGAACGGCAGGTTCTTCTTGATCGGTAATTTTGCCCTCTAGACGTTCGTGGTTGCTGGTATTTGCTAGATATTGCCCCCCATATTTGGTGACCAGATCGCCAGCTTTTGCTACATAATTTGCTAGCCAATCTTGAGAGATTGGAGTGACTTCAAGTACGGAGTAATAGGCCATAATGTTCTCGCTTGGTATGCTTCGTTGTTAAGTGGCACTATTTTATCTTCTTGTGTATATTTAAATAATCCTGTTTAATTTTGAATGACTTTATAAGAATTTTTGAAAATGAATGCTGAATATCTCAAGCTATTTATTCGTCTCGCAGCGACTCATAACATTAGCCAAGCTGGTGCTGAGTTAGGTTTATCGCCTGCGGTTGCCAGTAATCACCTCAACAAGCTTGAAGAGAGCTTAGGTGTTCGACTGCTGCATAGAACCACTCGTAAGGTGTCGTTATCTCAAGAGGGAGAATCCTTTCTACCTTATGCACAAGAGGTCATTGCTAGCATGGAGGCTGCTCGAAATGCCGTAGGTGCAGGTAATCATTCGCCATCAGGTAAATTACGTGTGACTGCACCGGCGTCATTTGGGCGTATGCACCTAGTGCCTGCTATTAAGGGGTTCCTTACCCAATACCCTGATATCTCTCTGGAATTACGTTTATCAGACACCATTGTCGATATGGTGGAGGGAGGTTTTGATATTGCGATTCGAAATGCAGAATTAAAGGATTCCAGTTTGATTGCCCGTAAGTTGGCTACAGACAAACGTGTTGTCTGTGCCGCTCCTAGTTACCTTGCTGAGCATGGCTATCCGCAATCCCCTAAGGATCTTGATAATCATATGTGTATTAATTTGATTGGCGTAGACGGGTGGCGTTTTAAGTCTCCTCAGGGAGAGTACTTAGCAAAAACCAAGGCGCAGTTTCAAACAGATAATGGCGAGGCCATGCGTGACGCTTGCAGTGCAGGCTTAGGCTTGGCTATTAATGCCACTTGGAGCGCCTATAAAGAGCTTAAATCCGGTGAATTAGTGGTCGTATTAGAGGATCACCCGTTGGCGGCAGATGCGGCCATTTGGGCTGTGTACCCTAGCTCACGTTTGTTAGCTCCCAAAGTGCGTGCTTTTATCGATTACTTTTCCAGTTACTTTGGGGATAACCCATATTGGGATCAATAAAATACTGATAACCCCATTTATTTTTCGGATATAAGGAAGAAGAGAAAGTGTTCAAATCTATTCACCATGTGGCGATCATATGTTCAGACTACCCGAGGTCAAAAGCCTTTTATACGCAAATTTTAGGCTTAAGGGTAATCGCAGAGAACTACCGAGAAGCTCGGCAATCTTATAAGTTAGATTTAGCGTTACCTCAAGGTGGGCAAATAGAGTTGTTTTCTTTTCCGAAAGCACCAGAGCGTCCCTCACGGCCTGAAGCGCAAGGGCTTAGACACCTTGCTTTTAATGTCGAATCGGTCGCCATGGCGAGCCAATATCTTCAATCCAAAGGAGTTGAAGTCGAACCCATCCGCATAGACGAATACACTAACCGAGCCTATACCTTCTTTAATGATCCAGATGGCTTACCATTAGAGTTATATGAACAAGGTGAGTGACTTTAATGCGCTAGAAGCGAGTGTCCGCCAGTGTCGCCTTTGTGACAATATTCTACCAAACCCTGCTAAGCCTATATTGCAGATACACCCTTCGGCCAAGATTCTCATAGCAGGGCAAGCGCCTGGTCAACAAACCCATGACAAAGGTAAGCCGTTTGATGACCAAAGTGGGGTTCGTTTAAGGCAGTGGTTAGGAGTGACGGATGAACTTTTTTATGACCCCACTCTCTTTGCTATTTTGCCAATGAGTTTCTGTTTTCCTGGCCATAAAGTTCAAGCGGGGAAGAAAGTGGCAGATTTACCGCCAATTGCCCAGTGTGCAGAGCATTGGCGAGAGAAGGTCCTCGCTCAGCTAACACAGATTAAGCTCACTTTAGTGCTAGGTCAGTATGCTCAAAAATACCATTTCGATGAAACCCTCAAAGTGACTGAGCAGGTCGCCCTATGGCGCCGTAGTTTAAAAGAAGGGCGTTTGCTTTTGCCCCATCCAAGCCCAAGAAATCGTTTCTGGCTAGCGAAAAACCCTTGGTTTGAAGCCGAGTTAATACCTGAGCTTCGCATTCTTATTCAGCAATTAATCCCAAGCTAGGCTCACGCAGCATGGTAACGTGTGGAATATTGTCTTCTAGGTAGGGAGTTGAAACTGTATGGAAACCGTGGCTTTCATAAAACTTTCGCAAGTGAGCTTGGGCACTTATTTTAATGTTTGTGTTGGGCCAATTTTGTTGGCAAAAAGTAAGGCATTGGTCCATTAGTAAGTGGCCTATCTTGCTACCCCGATGAGATTGTGCAACCAATACTCTGCCTAGGCTTAAGGCATTTTCATAAACCAAACCAGGTGCCATGATGCGTGCATAGGCACAGGGCTGATCTTGATCAATGGCATAAACATGAAAAGTGTCATCGATAATGTCTAGGTTGTCTAATTCAGGGTAAGGGCAGTTTTGTTCAACCACAAATATATCACAGCGAAGCTTTAATACTTGATAAAGGCGCAATGTAGAAAAGTGGCTAAAAGGATGAGTTTGCCAAGTAAACATATCAAGCTCCGCTCGTTTAAAAGGAAAATTTTGCCCCGAGCTGTGTCATTCGTAAAGGAAATTATTGTTCAAACTTGACAAGCGGACCGCAAAATTATAATTAAGGTGTATAAAGCTTCAGTTTTGATATAAATATAGAAAATAATAAAAAAAGAGAATTTTTATGAAGAACTTATCTGAACACTTGTCCCAATACGCTTATTACCATCAAAATCCGAGTAATGTCGCCACTCATTTTGTCGGTATTCCCATGATTTTAATCGCCATTACTGTGCTGCTTGCCAAAGTCAGTTTCACTATACATACATTTTCTATAAGTTTGGCGATGGTTGCAGCGATTCTAGTGTCGCTATTTTATTTACGGTTAGATAAAGGACTTGGTGCTTTAATGGCAGGAATTTTATTGGTTTGTGTTTGGTTTTCTCATTATGTTGCCAGCCTTGATACGGTCATTTGGTTAGCAACAGGCCTAGGCTTATTTGTGGTAGGTTGGGTGTTCCAATTTATCGGTCATTACATTGAAGGAAAAAAGCCAGCGTTTGTTGACGATATTGTTGGGTTGATAATAGGGCCTTTGTTTGTTCTGGTGGAATTGCTATTTTTATTTGGCTTGAAAAAGTCATTACAACAGACAATTAGAGTATCTTGTGAAGAGCAGAATCGTATGGTGCAGGGTAGTGGGAAAGTTCAATAGGTGGGGAAGGGCTTAGGGGTGGTGCGTTTAAGTTGTTATTTTCGCAGCCATTCCTAAATGCCAGCTTGAAAAAGTGGCTTAAAAATCAAATGCTCTGATTAAGCGTGTTTGATTGTGAAAGGGTTAAGGTTAGCTTTAAGTGCAGAGAAGAAAGCTTTTACACCTTGAGTGGCAGATACAATTAGGTCTGCAACATATTCAGCGCGCTGAGCATTGGCCATAGCCATGTATTTTTCAGACTCTGAAAGGTAAGAAGTGTCAACAGATTCAAGCATTTCAACGATTGATTTTTGAGTGTCCATAATAGGTTCCTTGTCATTAGTTAGTAATAAAATTACCGGATAAGCTAATGATAGAGAGCGGCTGTTAAGAAGACAAACGATAAAAATTACCTTCATAGTTGAAAAAAACTCAACTATTTATGACTTCTCTTTTGAACTGTCCCACTTTTCATAATGGACCGCAGACGATACTGGTCGCCGGGTTTGCCAATTGGCTCTTTGTAAGTCCGGTTGGGCATGAAATTCACTGACGTAACCAAGGCATAGGTAGGCAATAATTTCTAAATCGTCTGGAATGCTTAATGCCTCTCTTAGTACCTCGTCGTGCAATATGCTCACCCAGCCCATGCCGATGTTTTCAGCTCGAGCCGCCAACCATAGGTTTTGAATCGCACAAACGGAGCTGAATAAATCCATTTCAGGTTTGGCAGTACGACCTAATACAACAGGACCCGTGCGACTGCGGTCGCATGTTACGCAAATACCTAAAGGTGCTTCTTCTATACCTTCAAGCTTTAAGCTTTTGTATTGTGCTTGGCGTTCACCTTGAAACAGTTCTGCGGCTTCTTCATGGGCTTTTATAAAGCCTGCTTTGATGGCTTTCTTGGTGTCTGGATTCTTGACTACGATAAAATCCCATGGCTGCATGAATCCAACACTGGGGGCATGATGAGCGGCTAATAGGATACGATCTAAAACGTCATTAGGAATGGCTTGAGGGGTAAATTCACGACGTACATCACGTCGAGAAAATATGGTCTTGTAAACGGCGTCTCTCTCTGTTGGACTGATCATTAATGCATAACACCCAAATTTGAAAGCTTGCCATTATGCAGAAAGAGACATTGAACACCAAGTGAGGAAATACCCCTTAAAGGTGAGCGCTATTCATATAGCTAACCGCACAGTGTGGTTAGTAGAGGGTCGTTGGCTTTTAAATTGTGCCACTTAGGTTGATCAACTGAATCTTCATTGGCTTTTAAAAAGTCGCTTCTGGCACCAAGGTGACAGTCAATAACTTGCGGGACTCTTTTTGCCAGACTGCGGCGTTCGAAAAAATAGAGATCCGCTAGAATTAAATCAGGGTTTACTTTATTACGAGCTGAATTGGCAACATCCACAGCAATAAAACGCATCGTTTGTGGAACCACATAACTCCAAGGACGCCAAGGTGCTTTTTCCTCAACGGCTTTTACAACAACAACACCTTCAGGTAGTAAACTCGCTTGGTGTTCGTACCAGCCATATTCTCCTTGAATTTGAAAACCCAGCATCGCCATGCCAGCAAAGGTAGGAACCAGCCATTTTGGTGCGTTTTGTCTAGTCAGCTTACACAATAATAGTGCGATACCTGCACCACCAATACCTGCAAAAATAGTCGCAATTAATTCCCAAATCATAGACTTTCTCTTGTTAAGAAGACAGGCCCACACTAGGTAGGCCTGCTTGAGTTTACTTAGTGATCAACTGCTTGACCCGCACCTTGTGGGTAGCGCACGCTTTCTACTAAGTCTTGGATTTCTTTTGGTGGTTCTTCTGTCATTGACGATACCACAAAAGCAACTGTGAAGTTAATCACCGCACCAATGGCACCAAAAGACAGAGGAGAAATACCAAATAACCAGTTATCAGGTGTGTTAGCGAAGGTCGCTGTTCCAGGAATGAAGAACCAACCTAGGAACATAAAAATGTACACAAGAGTACAGCCCAAACCCGCCAACATACCTGCAACGGCCCCAGTGCTGTTGATGCGTTTCGAGAAGATACCCATCATCAGAGCTGGGAAAATAGAGGCGGCAGCAATGCCGAATGCCAAGGCAACAACTTGAGCTGCAAAGCCGGGTGGGTTCATGCCTAAATAGGTTGCTACCACAATGGCAACAAACATGGACACCCTGGCAACCTTGAGTTCCCCTTTCTCCGTTATATCAGGGTTGATCGACCCTTTAATTAAGTCATGACTGACCGCCGAGGATATGGCTAATAGTAAACCTGCTGCTGTAGATAGGGCGGCGGCAAGGCCACCTGCTGCAATCAAGCCGATTACCCAGCTTGGTAAATTAGCAATCTCTGGGTTTGCCAATACAAGAATGTCTCGGTTTACAACTAGCTCGTTTCCTTCCCAACCACGTGCAGTCGCTTCTTCTTGGAAGGCAGGCGTGTCGTTATAGAACTGAACTCGTCCATCGTTGTTCTTGTCTTCGAACTTGATTAGACCTGTTGTTTCCCAAGTTTGCACCCAGTCTGGACGTTCTGCGTACTCAATCGGTTGAGCGGTAGGGCCTTCAGGGTAAATAGTGTTTACCAAGTTTAGTCGAGCCATAGAAGCTACTGCTGGAGCTGTTAGGTACAATAAGGCAATGAATACCAACGCCCAACCAGCAGACCAACGAGCATCCGCTACTTTTGGTACCGTGAAGAAACGAATAATAACGTGCGGAAGACCAGCTGTACCTATCATCAAGGACAGGGTGAACAGCACCATGTTGAGCTTGTTATCGACATCGGCGGTATAGTCTCTAAAGCCGAGTTCTCGCACCACTTCATCAAGCTTTTGCAATAAAGGAATGCCAGATTCAGTATGTTCAGAGAATAAGCCTATGGCTGGAATAAACGTATCGGTTAGTTGTAACGAGATGAACACAGCTGGGATTGTATAGGCAATAATCAAGACCACATATTGTGCAACTTGAGTATAAGTAATCCCTTTCATACCACCCAGTACCGCATAGAAGAATACGACAATAGCGGCAATGGTTAAGCCAGTGTTCTTGTCTACTTCAAGGAAGCGTGAGAACGCCACACCCGCACCGGTCATTTGGCCGATAACATAGGTTACAGAAGCAATAATCAAACAGGCAACGGCCACTAAACGGGCTGTTCGGCTGTAAAAACGATCGCCAATAAAGTCTGGTACAGTGAACTTACCAAACTTACGTAGGTAAGGAGCGAGCAACATAGCCAGTAATACGTAGCCCCCGGTCCAGCCCATTAGGAATGTTGAGTTTGCATACCCACCTGCGGCAATAAGCCCTGCCATGGATATAAAGGAGGCCGCCGACATCCAGTCTGCTGCGGTTGCCATTCCGTTTAGCACAGGGTGTACACCACCGCCGGCTACATAGAATTCTTTCGTTGAGCCCGCTCTGGCCCAAATAGCAATACCAAAATACAGGGCAAAAGAGCCCCCTACAAAGAGTAGGTTAATGGTAAATTGATCCATATTCATTACTCCTGTAGGCCAAATTCTTCATCAAGTTTGTTCATTTTCCACGCGTAGAAAAAAGTCAAAATGATGAATGAGATGATGGACCCTTGTTGGGCAAACCAGAAACCTAAATCAGTACCGCCAATGTGAATGCCGGACAAAAGAGGACGTAATAAAATGGCAAAGCCATAGGAAACCAGCGCCCAAACCACTAAGCTGCCTAGTATCAGCCGGAGGTTTGCTTGCCAGTATTTTTCTGCATTAGTGCTATTATCGGACACGGTAGATCTCCTTATAATTATTTTTATGAGCCTCTTCACTTTAACAGGGGAGTGGCAAGAAGAAAGTCAGACTTTAGTCGTATAGGTAGTCCTAATGGATCAAGCATTAAGAGAAAAAATAGCCACAGTTTGTGAAGATAAGATCCGTCAGAAAGGCGAGAGCGTACAAGTTTCTTTTTATGCCTTTTTTGCTAATAAGAATGATGACCCAGAGCGACTCATGAGTGCTGCTCGCTGGTGGATTGAAAAGCACGCTTATAACCACTTTGAAAAAGCCAGTAAAATTTATGCACAGATCAAAGCAGAAGAAAGTGTTAATCAATCCCAGTCAATTGGGGGCTTGAACCATATAACACTAACGGTATCCGACTTAGCAAGGTCATTGGCATTCTATCAAGGAGCCCTAGGGTTTCATGGCCATGTTAGCTGGCGCAGAGGGGCTTATTTGAGCCTTGAAAATTGCTGGCTTTGCTTAACTCTTGGCGAGCCACAAGTTAGCCAAGATTACAGTCATTTTGCTTTTTCTTGTGATCAGGCAAAAATGCAAGATTTGATTACAAGAAGGGACGAGCTAGGTTTAAGAGTCTGGCAAAGCAATAGCAGCGAAGGCGACTCTTTGTATCTATTAGATCCAGATGGACACAAGTTAGAGCTACATCAGGGCAACTTGGCCAGCCGCTTAGCTTATTTAAAAAGTCATCCGTACGACGGTTTAAAGTGGCTATGATGAACAAGCAAAGAATACCAAATTCAGAACTAGAGATTACTAAGATTTCAGCGGAACAAACGTTAGCCATTCGCCAAGCCGTGTTGTGGCCTGAACTTAGTAGAGATACCTGTCGCCTTAAAGAAGATGACGAAGGCCATCATTACGGGGTATATCATCTGGAGGAACTTGTTTGCGTAGCGTCAATATTCATACAAGATGGGCAAGCTAGATTACGAAAATTTGCAACCAAAGCCTCCTATCAAGGTCGTGGTGTGGGCGGTTTTATGTTGCGCTCGATATTGGCTGAACTACAAGGAGACCCAACGGTTACAGGTTTTTGGTGTGATGCCCGAGTGACGGCCGCCTCCTTCTACGAAAAGTTTTCAATGCAAATTGAAGGAGATACTTTTTATAAAGGGCCTGTGCTTTATCATAAAATGAGCTTATATTGGTGATGTGGCAAACATTACCTACGTGCAGGGAGAGCAGGATGATTACAGGCATTTTTATCGCTTCACAACATGATTCAGTCCAACAGGAAATGACGGCAGTCAAAGTAACCAAAGGGAAAGGTATCGTAGGGGATCGGCATTACGGTCTAATGCAGGAGGAAGGTCAAAACATAACCTTTGTCGAAAGCGAAGCAATTCAAGCCTTTAACGAAGAGTTCGGTCAGGTCATTACCCTGTCAGATACCAGACGTAACATTGTGACACAAGGTGTATCGTTAAACCAATTAGTTGGAAAAGAGTTCAGTGTTGGAACTGTTCGTTTCTATGGCGTCGAATTATGCGAGCCTTGTGCCCAACTTGGGCAAAAGCTCGCTACTAGTCAGTGTCATCCTGCTCAGGTTGTTGCTGCTTGGCACCATAGAGGCGGTTTACGTGCTGATGTGTTAAGCAGTGGCGTACTAGGTGTCGGCGACATTTTTGACCTAGGTGAGGGCGCTTCGCTTTAGGTCTGATACCAGTACAAAATCTCTTAGGTTATCAAATTGGTGATTAAATGGCTGCTCTTGGTGCTCATATTGGCCTGACAAACAAGCGTTCACAACCTCTTGAGCCAGTGCAATGTATTGGCTTTTAGGAGGTGAGTTTTCAGACTTTGTAGTTGCATTATCATTCGGGCTTAGCCAGCTCTGGCAGAGTGTTTCGAAGCTTGAACGGGCGACCTTTTTATTTTGAAAATGCCATAGATCCTCTGCTTTGTTATAAGCATAGTAAGGCAGTAGGCTGAGACCATGTTGCGCTACAAATTCAAAAGCTTGCAGTATGAAGTTGGCTTCTGAATCTTCAATAAAATAGTTTAAATTGAAACGAACCCAACCTGGTTTAAGGAGCGTTTCCTGACACGCCAAGGCTTCTTGAATGCGTTGGCTTTTATGATTATCTATATTGAGCAATTGATGTCCGTATGGTCCAGCACATGAGCAACCGCCGCGTACTTGAAGGCCAAATAAATCATTTAATAACGCAGTAACAAAGCCATGGTGTAAATAGCCTTTTGGCGTTTTAATGCGCACCGCTGTAATGGTTAGGGCAGGGGCAGATGTGTGACCTAAACATTCAATTTGTGGGTGCTCAGACCAGCGTTGTGTGATTTTTTCGTTTAGTACTTGTTCTCTTTGTTCAATATAGTGACACCCCACAGCCTGTTTTAATGCCAATACCATTCCTGCTCTAATAGACTCTACGATTCCTGGTGTTCCACCTTCTTCGCGGCGCTCGCCAACAGGAAGGAATTGATGGTCATTTGGTGTCACAAATGACACAGTACCACCGCCAATGATACTGGGCTTTAGGTTCTCAATAAGCTGTTTTTTTACGACTAGAATACCCGGGCTGCCTGGGCCGCCAATAAATTTGTGGGTCGAGAAAAAAATGGCGTCTTTTGCACTATGACCCTGTGGATTCATGTCTAACGTAACGTAGGGCGCAGCCCCAGCAAAGTCCCAACAGGCAAGAGCTTGATAACGCTGTAGTAAATCGGTGATGGCATTTTGGTCGGCTAAAATCCCAGTGACATTTGACGCCGCACTAAAGCTGCCAATTAAACGTTTGCCTTGTTGAGCCTGCAAATGTTGTTCAAGATCATCAAGGCAAATACCGCCACTACTCGATTCTTTAACACGTATAAGGTTTACCCCTAGTTCACGCCAAGGCAGCTCATTGGAATGGTGCTCGTATGGCCCAATCAGAACACAGGTGCGCTGGCGTTCTTGATCACTCAAATTCATTAAACCAAGTTGACGAATGAGAACTTGAATAGCGGCGGTTGCCCCTTGGCCGCAGAACACCACCAGGTCATCAGAATGGGCATTTACGGCCTTTCTAATTTGTTGACGAGCCTGTTCCCGATACTGGGTGGTTTGTTGGCCTGTTGCGTTAGCCTCAGTATGGGTGTTGGCGTACCAGGGTAATACTTTTTCTAGAATACTTTGTTCAATAAACTCCAAGCTTCTGCCCGATGCCGTGTAATCTGCATAGGTCAGTTGGCGGGCCCCAAAAGGAGTTTCAATAAGAGCGTCTTTACCAATAATGCCTTGGCGAATTTTGTCAATTAAGCGATCTGTTGTGGATTGTGTTCTTGATGATTCGCAACGCATGGTAAAGCCTCATTTTGAGTGCTAACACCTTAACGCTACTCGTTAGCTCCTTCGTTTTCAAAGGTTAGCGGTAACTGAGTCGTCCACTTTATTTGCTCCATGGCAAAGTTTGAAGTGACGTCTGTTAAAGAGGTAGCACTGATTAATTTTTTATAAAAACGATCGTAAGCTGGTATGTCTTTTACGAGTACTCGCAACAAGTAATCGTATTCCCCAGCCATTCGATAAAACTCCATGACTTCTGGGAAGTCGGATACAACCTTAGTGAATTCCTCTGCCCAGTTAGCGACATGTTGGCTGGTTTTTACTTGCACAAAAACCGACACGCCTAAGTCGAGCTTGTCTGCGTTTAATAACGCCACTCTACCTTGAATGTAACCCGCGCTTTCAAGCTTTTGAACACGGCGCCAACAGGGGGTTTTAGAGAGCCCAACGTGGTTGGCTAAAGATTCTGTTGAAATACTATCATTGCTTTGAATTAAAGCAAGGAGTTGCATGTCTATGTTATCAAGGTTCATTTTGTTCTAATTTCTCTTTATTTATTAGATTTAAATTTCGTTTTAGTTGGCTTTGTATTTGTTGTTTGTAATCTTGTTTTAGTGAACCATGGTTTATTGAAATCTGGTTCTCAATCATAGTGAAAAGAAACATAAAAAAATGTGTTTATATCTAAATAAAGGGCTAAACATTCTTTACTGTGTCGCGATTTTTGAACAGGTTTATGGATTTTCCATATAGGGTGTGCAAATCTTCTTTTACCATTAAGAGTACAGGAATGAGCACTAGAGTAATCACAGTAGCAAACATAATGCCGTAGCCTAGAGAGACTGCCGCAGGGATAAGCATTTGTGCCTGACGAGAGGTTTCCCACAAAATAGGCATAAGGCCGGCAAAAGTGGTAAAAGAGGTCAATAAAACGGCTCTTAAGCGACTACGGCAGGCAAGGCTGATGGCCTTATGGATATGCCCCGTGTCGTGTTTTAAGCTGTTAAACCGTGACACTAGCAGCAAGCTGTCGTTTACGACCACACCGCTGAGTGCCAATATGCCATTTAATGAGAAAATACCTAACGTTAAATCGTTCATCCAGTGTCCTAGCAGAGCGCCAATGATACCAAAGGGGATGGCCATCATAATGATCAGTGGCTGAGAGTAAGACTTCAGTGGAATGGCCAGCAAGCCGTAAATAATGAGTAGAGCAATCATAAACATTTTCGACATGGACGATTGCGTTTCCGCTCGCTGTTCTGCCTCTCCAGAAAAGTACACACTGACGCCACCAAATTGTCTTGTTAGTTGAGGGACAACAGCTTTCTCTAAGTATTCGACGACTTCCGTGGCAGACATGGTGTCTTTATCGACTTCTGCTGATAAATACAACGAACGTTTTCCGTCGATACGAACGATAGTGGTTTCTGCTTCTTCTTGGTGGAGTGTCGCCACACTTGATAATGGAATACGTGTACCATCATCTAGAATGATTTTAGTGTTCATGATTTCTGCAGGGGATTCTTGCTGGCTGTCAGGGTATACCAAGCGCACTTCAACTTCTGCATTATCCCTTTGATACGTTTGTACCTCGTCGCCATCAAAGTTTTTGCTGATTTGGCTGGCAAGGGAGCTGGTAGACAGGCCAAGGAGTCTACCTTGGTCGTTTAGCCCAAGTACCATTCTCGACTCGGTAGGGGCCGTGTTTTGTTCTATGCCACTGACTGCAGGAAGCGTCTCGAGTTGTTTTAATAAGGCCAGCATGGCACCGTCTAGCACTGAGCTATCATTACTTCTAAGCTCTATACGAAGGGCATCTACTGTTTCCCGAGCACTACGAATTCGCAAGTTTTTAACACCTTCTGGCAAGCCTGCTAATTGCTGCCATTTGCTGGCGAATTGCGCTGCGGTATAGGGTCTATCCGTGATTAATTCAATGCGGATATTGCCTGACTGATCATCACTAGCGGTGACCTGTAGATTCTTAATGGCGGATTCGCCCACAGGGGACGGCTTTTTACCTTCACCGCGCTGAGGTTTATCGGCGAATTCTCTGTTGAGCAGCTGACCGTTTTGCTCTCTAGGCGGCCTAGGGCGTTCTCCCCTAGGAGAGTCTTCGCCACTGCGCAACAGTCTATCAGCACGATAAGCGGCTCGCTCTAACTCCAGTAGCACGGTTTGAGTTTGTCCATAGCTAACATCGTTATACATGGTCAAATTGCCACGAACTGTGTCCCCAGGGATTCTCGGGAAAAAGCTGGTTCTAATGTCCCCGGTAAACGGCATAGCAATCACCAGTGCAAATATGGCAATGAATGCCGTAAGCACCGCATAGCGATATTGTAAGGCAAGGTCGATAGTGGGGCGGTAAATACGATCGCTAAACCAGTTTAAACCACTATCAGCGCCATGTTGAACATAAGCCCAGAGTTTCGCTATAGGGTTGCTACGAGTGGATTTGCGAGTGTTTATGTGAGCCAAGTGGGCGGGTAAGATAAGCTTTGACTCGATTACCGATAGTACCAAACAAATGGCAACCACAATCGCAAATTGGGAATAGAGTTGCCCTAAACGTCCCTCAATGTTCGACAAAGCCCAAAAGGCAGCCACGGTCGTAAACACACCAAATAATGTGGGTACAGCCACAATAAGTGTACCTTTTATGGTGCTTCCTAAAGTATCACCTTCATTTGAACGTACAGTGTAGACACTTTCTCCGACCACCACAGCGTCATCCACTACTATGCCTAACGCCATAATGAAACCAAAAGTGGTAAACATATTGAGAGTTAGTCCAATACTGTCGGTACCCATAAAAAACAAAGTGCCGAAAAATATGAACGGCAGCCCCATAGCAACCCAAAAAGCCACGGTGATGTTTAAGAAAATAGCCAAGAGTACAAACACCAGAAGTACCCCAGTGACGGCGTTCTCTACCATTAATTCAAGGCGTTGATTAATGGATTCACTACGGTCGTACCAAGTGCCCAGCTGAACATTAGAAGGCAATTTACCTGCTTCTTGCCATGTTGCAATTACGGCTTTTGCCGCAATAACCGAGTCTGAAATATCAGTATCGCCTTTTGTTAGAACTTGAATCGCAAGGCTGTTTTGTCGGTTAAAGCGAGATAGAGAGAAATCATCGTCATCGAATGTGTCTTGAATATTTGCCACATCAGAGACGAGCAAACGGCCTCCGTTCGAGTTGGTTTGCAGCACTATGTTAGAAAACTGGCTTTTTACATAGGCTTGCTCGGCGGCACTAATGCTCAAGTAAATGTCTTCACTGCGTAACGTGGCTACCTTAGCAGTAGACGATTCAGCGTTTATTGCATCGGATAAGTCAGTAAGCGTTAGACCATAAGATTGAAGTTTATTTTTATCCACTTCAATTTTAATGATGGGGTCTAACCAGCCTGAAATTGAGGTGGCACTGATGTCTTCTTGAGCTAATAGGTCAGACTCTAGCTCATCGGCTAATTTTTGTAAGGTTCTGCGGTCTGCGTCCCCATAGAGCTGAATCCAAATGGAGTGTTCTTCTCGAACCGCTTTAGAAACGACGGCGGGGTCGGCATCATCGGGAAAGGAGGTGATTTGATCAACTTCATCTTTTACGTCATCCATTAAAGTGTCAATGTCATAGCCATCCACCATTTCGATGGACACAGAGGTTGAGCTGGCGTTGGAGGAGGTGGTGATGTTTTTAATTCCAGACGTTCCCTGCAGCGCCTG
The DNA here is from genome assembly GCF_054780655.1 of Marinomonas epiphytica. Taxonomy (NCBI): domain Bacteria; kingdom Pseudomonadati; phylum Pseudomonadota; class Gammaproteobacteria; order Oceanospirillales; family Oceanospirillaceae; genus Marinomonas; species Marinomonas epiphytica. The sequence continues at coordinate 134,460 of NZ_BAAGVX010000033.1, read as the reverse complement.
CTCGATCGGAATGGCAATACCTTCTTCATTTTCTTTCGCCGAGCCACTGTCGTTACTGACCGAAATGTTGACCCGATTAGGAGATAAGCTGGGAAAAGCTTCCTTATTAATGCTCCCCATGTTTACGACACCTAAAGTGATGATGAGGATGAGCAGGAGATTGGCTGCCACAGGGTTATTGGCGAACCATGGAATAATCCCTTTAGGTTGATCAAACGGGCTCATGGACGACTCCCTATAGAGCCTTTCTGGGCCTGCAGAATGGGGTCAACCAAGGTGCCTTGCACATAGCTGTTATAAGGGTTTACCAGTACTTGGTAAGAGCCTTGCGGCATATCAGATGGGATATCGATATAAACATAGTTTTGATCTACAAAGCGAGGGGTGGTCTCAAAGGCGGCTAATCGACTGTTTTGATCCAAGTACCAGATTTCACTTTTCTGGCTTAAAGCAGAGCTCGGCAAACGCCATAATTGAGCAATTTCTTTTCCTTTGAGGTTGACTGTCACGAAGGAGCCTGGTAATAAGTTCGGTGATTGTTCAAAAGGTCGATCAAGGCTAACCGTGAGGGTGCGCATGCGGGTATCTTGATCAATGTGTTTACCAATGCGCAGAACCTTGCCTTGCCATGAAGCTTGAGTATCTATGCTGTGAATGGTCACTGGCCAGCCAGATAAAAGTGTTTTGTCATCCGGTAGTTTAAGCCAGTCGGAGTTAGACAAATCTAAGCTGATTTCGGCTCTATCTGTGCTGTATAACGTTGCAACCTGGGTGTTGGCACTTAAGTAGGAACCAAGAGCAATGTCTCTCGTTACGACCAGCGCATCAAATGGGACTTGGATCTGGGTATGTTTAAGGTCTTGTTGAGTGTTTTGTATTTGTGCCAGTGCGGCGTCTACCTCTGCTTGAGCTGCGGCCAATTGCGGTTCTCTTAGGACTAAATCAGAGTCCGGAGCATCTTGAAAGCCAGCTGCTTGCCACTCGGCTTTAGCTTGGGTACCTTGGCGTTGCTCTTCTTTCAATGCAAGAGTGGCGCTCGCTAAGGTGTTACGGGCATTGGCTAAGTCAGTATGTAATTGAGGGTTCGCTAAACTGGCTAAGACATGGCCTTTTTCGAGAGTTTGACCCGGCTCGAATTGCTCAGAAATTTTTACCACTTCACCGCTGACCTGGTTGGTAAGATTCAGCTCATAGCGAGGCGTAACCAGCCCTGATGCCTGTATACTGGCTGCATAGCTTCCTGCCGTGACTTCCATTACCGTAATATTAACCGCTTCTTCTGCGGCTTCAGGCCGTGCTTTTCGCACTTTAGATTGCTGAGCTTCAAGGGCATCACTAATAAAAAAATAGGTAGCAATTAATAGGGCGATAGCCACAAGAAAGCTCACCCACTGAAAAATCGACTTCATGGTGTTTTTACTCCAAGCCCCAAGGCGAGTCCAAGGGTGATGCGGTTACTGAGTTGCTGATAAATAATGTCATCAAGATCAGCCTCAAGATCAAATGTACTGGTTTGCGCACTAATCAAATCACTTATTTCCACTAGCCCTGCGCGATACTTGTTTTCATATTGTTGTAGGTTTTTACGGGAACTTTGTAGCGCCTCGCGAGTATGTGCTTCTTGCACGGCCAGAACGGCTTCTTGACCAAGAGCGTTTTCCACTTCATTGACAGCCGTTAATAAGGTGTCCCTATAAGCTTGGAAAGATTGCGCTGTTTCCAGTTGAGCAATTTCTTTCGCCGCTTTTAACTGGCCTCCCTGATAAAGCGGTTGAGTTAAAGAAGCGAGTAAACTCCATAACGGTGAGCCAAACAAAGCCTGACTGGGAGATTGCGCGGTTTCACTCAAAGAAGCACTTAAACTCACGCTAGGTAGCATATTTTTATAAGCAAGTTGTGTGTTTAGATCCGCGCTCTTTATGGCAAGGTAAGCTACTTTTAAATCGGGACGACGTTGTAGGCTTTGGGGAGCAAAGGCAGATAAATCGGGGAGTAATGCAGGGTAATCACTAACAGATTTCAATTCAAGAGGAGAGCTTTGCCCCAAATACAATTGTAAGGTGCGCTTCTCAATGGCAAGGGCTTCTTTAAATCCCGCTAGATCACTGCGAGATTTAGACGTACTGGTACGAGCTTCATCCAGCTCTTCTAAGTCACCAAGGCCATTACGAAAGCGTTTTAAAATCAGTTGTTCATTCGCTTCTAATAACGTTAAACGTTTGGTCTCGATGTTAATGGCTCTTTGCTTAGCAATTAAGCCTAACCAAGACTTCATGACGTTTGCCGCTAGCGTGTCTTGGCTTGCTTGATATAACGCTTGATTGCTGATCACACTGGTTTGCGCAATCGCGGCTTCGGTAGACAGGGCGTTCCAAAGATCCAGTTCCCAACTAATGGTAACATCGGCTGTATAGCTAGCACTGCTGTGCTCAGTTTTCTTTCCGGAAAACCCAGCTTCCGCACTGGGTTTCTGCTCACCTAGAATACTAGTAGCTTGCCACTCACTGACCTTTAAGGTTAATAAGGTTTGCTGCAGGTTGGGGTTGGCTGCTAAGGCTGTATTAATAAGTTGATCAAGGTTTGGATTATTAATCAGATCATTTAAATAATGGGTAGTTTCAGTTTCATCAAGCTGTTGCCAACGGCTCAATGACGTATCTGCCTGACTCAGCTCTTGGCTGGCGAGCTGTGAGTAATCTGGTTGCTCATTGGTCGTGCTACATGCCATGAGCAGCAGGCTAGAGCAAAGAGTCGCAACCTTAATGAGGTTGTTTACAGTCATGTTAATGTCAACTTAATATTCTAATGAGCTTGGGTTATCTGAAACTCGATGTGATACGTAAATTATGCGCAAATTCACGTATAGCTTAAGCTTATTTTCATTTCTTTACATAAGAGTGAAATAACAGGGAAATTCAGACCCAGATCGACAGTAAAAAATACTCAAGTTATGGCAAAGTCTGCCGATACCCTTAGCAAGACTCTTTTAGTGGAACTGTGTTAATGATATCTCCGATCAACCAAAGTGCTGTTAATGCTTACTCGATACAGGTGCAGAATAAGCCCCTTGTGTCTAAGCCAGCTGAGTCTCAAGCACCGCAGGAAAGTGTTGAAAAAGAGTCTAATAAGGAAGAAGCCAGTGGCCTTAAATCCTTTGCTCATGGTGTGTTTGGCCTGGATGATCCTAAACAGGAGAAACTAGTAGAGGAAGAAGATAACGATGCCTACTTCGCTGGCAAAATTCTTAAAGGCGTAGGAACTCTTGGCAGTATCATTGCGATCATTGTCTAACTTTAGATTACGCTATTTGAGCTAACATAGCCTTATATTGCTCACCAATTACCTTTACTCCCCGACGCGTTTTTTCTGTGTCTGAATCACTAAAGCACAATCGGAAACAGTGTCGGTATTTCCCGGTTGCGGAAAACAAAGATCCTGGTGCAAAGCTAACCTCCTGCTGACGACAGCGCTTTTCAAGTTCAAGACTTTCAATGTCTTCACTCAACTCGACCCAAAGAACGAAACTGCCCTGCGGGTAGCTCACCCGAACATGTTCTGGTAAATAATCTTTTATGGCTTTTAGGAGCTGATTTCTTTGTTTTTCATAGCTTAATCGCACTTTACGTATGTGTTTAGCGTATTGGCCTTGGCGAATAAACTTGGCCAGGGCTAATTGTGGGAAGACTTGGCACATGGAGCTGCTAACGTATTTAATATGGGTGACCTGATCTCGGTATCTACCAGGTGCAATCCAGCCGACCCTCATGCCAGGTGAAACACTTTTTGAAAAAGACGAACACAATAAAACTCGGCCGTCTTGATCGTAGGACTTAATGCTACGGGGTCTGGGGAATTGGTAGGAGATGTCTCCATAAATATCGTCTTCAATAATGGCAATGTCATAACTTTGTGCAATTCGATAAAGGCGCTCTTTTTTCTCCTCGGGCATAGTGTATCCCATCGGGTTATTACACGTTGGGGTAACAAATATCGCTTTGATGGGCCATTGGTCTAAGGCCAGTTCAAGAGCCTCTAAACTCAAGCCTCGATCCGCATGGGTCGGGATTTCCATAGCTTTTAAATTGGCGGCTTTTATTGCTTGCATCGAGCCATAAAAGCCAGGAGATTCTACCGCAATGATATCACCCGGTTCGGTAACGGCTCGTAAGCAAACAGAGAGTGCTTCTTGGCAACCTGATGTAACTACCAAATCGTCAGGGTGAAAGTGACAACCAGACGCTACCGCAATACGGCACAGCTCTTGTCTTAATTCTGGTACCCCACGTATGTCACTGTAGGCCATACCAGATTTAGGTTTCATCTTAATAATATCGGCCAAGCTTTTTAGTAGTGGAGATAAACTCGGGCCCTCCATATAAGGAACAGCATGTTGTAGCTGAATTTCGGTGTCTTGTCCTTGGTTCATTAATAGCGACAAAACTTCTTCCCACTGAGAGACCTCTAATGGCCTTTGTGGCGGGCGCGAAATGTTGGGCAGCTTAGTGACGGGTGTGTTGTTTTGTTTAATAAAATAGCCAGACTTGGGAACTGCTTCGACCAAAGCTTGTGTTTCGAGTAATCGATAAGCCTCTTGTACCGTGGATAAACTGACTCCGTGCTCCTGAGCAAGTTGGCGTACTGAGGGGAGTTTGCCTTCACCCTGATAAAAGCCGTGTTTAATGTGATCTTCAAGGCGTTCAGCTAAGTCTTTGTAAAGAGGCATACAGATCTCCAAAAAAACGATTTTCTATATAATAGTCTATTTCTGTATTGAAATTTACCATACAGATAGGCGATTAATTGGGCATACAGGGTAAGTTTTAGCTTTCTGTATGGTGTATTTTTCTACGATTTTATATCTGTATTGTTTTTGAGGAGTTTCATAACCTAGTAGGTATTCCGGTTGATCTCAATGTTAGGAGGGTGGTTATGATGATTATTGCGTTATTAGCTCACATACAGAACTGTTTTGTTGATTGTCGAACTCGTCGCCAGTTGGCGCGTTTAAGTGCTCAGCACCTAAAGGATGTTGGCTTAAGCAAAGAGCAACAAGCGGTTGAAGCAAACAAAGCTAAATGGACAAAAGTGCTGAAACAAATAGCCGCCTTTCGGGCTGCTAATAGGAGGCTGTAATGGTATGGTCGAGCCTGTTGGCAATAGCCTTGTTCGCTTTAGTCATGTCTGGTACCCCCGGGCCTAACAACGTTATGCTGTTAGCATCTGGCGCACGTTTTGGTTTTTATCGAACCTTGCCTCATATGTTCGGTATTACAATCGGTACAGCCAGCTTGATTAGTCTAGTGTTATTGGGCTTGGGGGCTTTATTCAGTTGGATGCCCAGTTTGTATACTCTATTGCAATGGCTTGGTGGAGGCTATTTACTTTGGCTTGCATGGAAGATTGCCAGCTCCCCCGTGGGCGAAATTGCTTCTGACTCTGCCCAGTCCAGGCCCATGACCTTAGTGCAAGCTTTGCTATTTCAGTACGTTAACCCAAAAGCTTGGATGATGGCCATTAGCTCTGTTAGTGCTTTTAGTGTGTCCGGTGATCTTTACTGGCAATCTGGTCTAGCGATTGTGTTGGTCTTCTCGTTAGTAAACTTTCCTGTCATCTCAGTTTGGGCTTGTTTAGGAATGGGGATCAAACGCTTACTCACTAATGAAGTGAGACAAAGAAGGTTCAATGTCATAATGGGGCTCGCAACGGCCGCCACATTAGCTATGATTGTTGCGGACTAATTGCGACCAGAGCGTCATCGAAGAATCAAAAGGGGTTACATGAGCGCACAACAGCAGAAAACCACATTACCACTTTATATTTACGGTTACTTTTTTTGTCAGGCAATTAATTTAACCGCAGCGGTCATTTCAGTGTCTGTTGCTGCAACAGTAGGAAGCCTTATTGCTCCCTCGCAAAGCTTAGCGACCTTACCCTATGGGTTACAGTTTTTAGCCATGTTGCTGGTGACTTACCCAGTCTCCATTGTGATGACACGTAAAGGACGAAACTTAGGGTTTGTTCTAGGGGCTTGCTCACTGCTGCTAGCAGGCTTAGTCGGTTATTGGGCCGTGGTTAACCACTCTTTTATGTTATTAATGCTGGCCCATGTACTGCTAGGGGCTTTTACCGCTTGTGCCAATTACTACCGTTTTGCTGCAGTTGATCGGTTATCAGGCGCTGCTAAATCGAAAGCGGTGTCTTTGGTGGTCGCAGGGGGCTTGGTCGCTGCTGTGTTAGGTCCTAGCATTGCGAGTATGCTTCGTGAGGTGGATGGCTTTGCTTTGTTCTCCCTAAGCTACGGTGCCTTGTCTGTGTTAGCGCTAGTGAACCTAGTGTTAATTTTTTGCCTTCCGAAGGATCAAGTTGCTAAGCATAGTGACAATGGGAAGCAAAAACAGCAGGCCGATAGGCTGTCTAGTATGCCAAAAGGTTTGTTGTTTGCCGTTATGACAGCGGCTTTTAGCTTTGGTGTGATGAACCTCATTATGATTCAGTCTTCATTGCAAATGCACCATAGCCACGTGCACTTTGACCATTCATCCTTGGCCATTCAATGGCATGTGGTCGCTATGTTTGCGCCTTCTTTTATATTGGGGCGTTTACTGACTTCTTTTGGCCATCAGAAAGTGATTACGGCAGGTTTTGTATTTTTTATGGTGACGGCTCTGATCAATAACCTATTTAATAGTTATGCCGCTATGGTGGTGTCCTTGATTTGTTTAGGGCTAGCATGGAATTTCACTTACGTGGGAGGCAGTGCGCTTATTTCAGTGTTGTTAGAAGGTCATGCTCAAGCCAAACGTTGGCAAGGTATAGGAGACACAGGGATTGCTTTTGTGGCCATGCTAGGTGCCATGACACCGGCTTTATTAATGTCTAGCATAGGTTGGCAATGGAGTAATGTTCTGGCTGGTGGGTTGATCCTGCTGTGTCTTTTATGCCAGTGGAAAACACTCAGTTCGAACCGTGCTCAAGAGGGCTAAATTAGTGAACGAAAGCGCTCCTTGGCACTTGTACATGATTAAAACACGATTAAATACGCTTTATACAGGCGTGACTACAGACGTTGATCGGCGCTTTCAGGAACACCAAAGTGGGGCCAGTAAAAGTGCTCGCTACCTTAGAGGAAAGGCGCCGTTAGAATTAATGTGGCAATGTGAAGTAGCGTCGAAGCGTGAAGCGATGCAGTTAGAGTATCGTATTAAGCGTTTACCAAAACGCCAAAAGTTGGCTTTGATTACCGGTCAGCTTACTTTAGCGGATCTATTTGAAATACCTCCTTAACTTGAATTTTTAGGCATAGGCTTCTAGCATGGTGCCTTAATATTTTGTTTTTTGAGAGTCGCTATGATACATGGATTTCATCATCTGGTGCTCACTGTTGCGAGTCCTGAGCACTCAGTCACTTTTTATCAAAAATTATTCAAGCTTAGTCCGTCAGAACGAGAATCCAACAAGGGGATTCAATTGGCGGGTGTGCATATTCAATTTCAAACGTTAGGCAGTGAAATTCGGCATCATGCTATGGAAGGGGCAGGCCATTTTTGTTTAACCACAACAGAGCCATTAGAATTGTTTGTGCAACATATGAAGACTTGTGAGATACCCCTGTTAGAAGGGCCATCAGCTTCTCAAGAGCAGGATGTAGAGTATGAGTTTTTACTGCTAAATGACTGTGATAACAACCTTATTGAAATACGACATTATAGTTAATGTTAGATCTTATCGACCAATAACTGGCTGACAGTTTGGCGTAATGCTAGGTAGGATTCATGTTCATATTTACCATAGGCGGCGAGTTTACGAGCCTTCAATGGTGTGAAAATCGGCTGGCTAAAGCCCATGAGAAAACGTGTTATTAAGGTTTCTGTGATCGGCAGTGACAATGCTTGATTGGCAACCAGAGCCATAAAAGATTGCATGTCTTGTTGAAGTTGCTCGGTCGGTTGGCAAGTTGTGTCCACGTTAGACGGGGGGAAGCTTAACACTGAACCTCGGCACACCGAGCAATGACCACATTGCTCAGGGGCTTGTTGATCACCAAAATAACGAGCTAAATTATGACTTAAACAGCGATCAAGCTTAAAAAATCGTAGCATAGTATGAATGCGAGCAATTTCTGAGGCTTCTTTTTCCTTTACATACGCGGTTAAGTTATGGAGTAAATTAGGCTCTTTCAGACCAGCTAGGTTGACCTGATAAACCTCGGTGAGTACCTTGGTTTCTAAGCTGATATGCTGGGTTTCATTTAGGTGTTCTAATATTGCGAGTGCTCTGCCACGGCCAATAGCATGTTTTTCTTCTAAGTAATCGAAATCCGGCGTCCCCCATATTTTTTTGTAGCGAATACAGTCCAAAATAGCCTGGTAATCATTGTGCCAACTAGGGTCAAGACTTTGAACGTCTGGTTTGGCGAGCAGCCATTTTAGTCGAACTTGCTCATAGTAACTGTATTTGGGCTGAAGAATATTCTGTAGCTCAAGTTGTACTAAGAGCGTCTTTAACACCAGCGAACGGATATTGGTAAGTTGCGATAAGGCAAAAAGCTGTGTGTGCCATTCAGTGTTGTATTGGCTGTGCTGACAACTGGTTTGAATGTGTGTCAAAAGTTGCTCTATGTTGTGGGCTTCTGGTGTGTCAGCATAAACAAAGTTTTCAAGTGTGTAGAGGTTGTCTAAGTTGGCGAGCAGTAAGCACCGACTAGCTTGATTATCTCGCCCTGCGCGGCCAATTTCCTGGCTATAGTTCTCGATGGACTTGGGTAAATCATAGTGTATCACTTGCCTAATATTGGCTTTGTCTATGCCCATACCAAAGGCAATGGTGGCCACAATCACGTTCAACTTATTAGACATGAAACTCTGTTGAATGTGACTGCGTGTTTCACTGTCTAAGCCGGCGTGGTAAGCAGACGCTTGCAGCCCCAGTATTTGAAGTTGTTGAGCGAGTTGATCCGCTGTTTTTTGTAAGGTGACATACACTATGCTGGCGCCTTGTTCTTCCTTTAGGGCATTCATTAGTAGCGTGTGCTTTAGATCATTAGGAGCGGCTTTGAGCTCAATAGTCAGATTGGGGCGATAAAAGCCCGTTTGAACAATATGTTCAGGGCAAATGGCAAATTTTTGCGCCATGTCTTTTTGCACCCGACGAGTGGCTGTCGCGGTTAAGAGTAAAACGGTAGGAATACGAAACTCTCTTTGTAGTTTGGGCAGCTTAAGATAATCCGGTCTAAAATTATGCCCCCATTCTGATAAGCAGTGTGCTTCATCAACCACCAACATAGAAATGGCCAGGCTTGCAAGAAAGCGACGAAAGTTTTCGTTACTAAATCTTTCCACAGAGACCATGAGAATTTTTATTTGACCGTTTCTCACCTCTTGCATGATTTTGAGGCTGTCTTCTTTGCTTTGTGTGGAGTCGAGGCTGGCGGCAGGAATCTTCTTTGCGTCCAAAAACGCCAGTTGGTCGTGCATTAAGGCAATTAAGGGTGATACAACCAAGGTTAAATGAGGGAGTTGAGTAGCCGTAAACTGATAGCATAAGGACTTTCCTGAACCTGTCGGAAACACGGCTAGAGTAGAGTGCCCTTGAAGTAAATTTTCTATGGCTTGGCGCTGGCCCTCTCTGAATTCGGAAAAACCGAAATGGCGTGTTAATGCTTGTTCTAGCTGGCTCATAAATGAAATTGCCCCCAATCTTGGCGGCACTGTTCAAGCTCATTTAAGTGCGTTATCCAGGCGTCTTCACTGGCAAACCAAGGAAACGCTTTAGGAAAAGCGGGGTCTTGCCAGCGCTGTTGTAACCAAGCTCGGTATTGGATAATGCGTGTGCATTTAAAGACATCGATTAATCCTAATTCGCCACGATCAAAACTCTGATAACTTTCATACCCTTCAATGAGCTCACTAAGTTGTAAAGCTGGGTTATTGGATTGGGTTAGGTGAAGCCATAAATCTTGAACCGCTAAACCGTTTTGGCAGTCGTCAAAATCGACTAAGTAAGCCTGTTCATCCCTCATAATGATATTGCTACGGTGACAGTCGCCGTGAATAGGCCGCAGTTGTTTTGGCCAATAGCCTTGTACGCTGGCTTGGCATAGATCTTTAAGGGCTTGTATCTTATGGCGGTAATCGGCTTTTAGCTTGTTAGGCAAAAACGGTCCACCTAAAATGCTTTGCGCTGCGTTTTCAATGTGTTTAATAGGGGTGGCACTGTTTCTATGAACGAAGGGCTTGTCACCCAGAGCCTGATGTAATTGGCCAATCAATTCTCCAGTTTGAAACAGGTGATCCAGGTTGTCAGCTTCCGGATAAGGTCCGCTAATGCGTTCAAACAAAGCAAACTCGATGCCCTTAAAAGAATGCAGAGTTTGACCATTTAACAACAGTGGAGCCGCAACTGAAACGCCTTTGCCTTGCAAAGTAAGTAGGGCTTGGTGCTCCTCTAGAATTTGTGAAGTTTGCCAGCGTTGAGGGCGATAAAACTTAGCGATGATGGGGGCAGCGTCTTCAATACCGACTTGGTAAACACGGTTCTCATAACTGTTGAGTGGATAAATGCGAGAGTCACTCCATAAACCAGTAGATTCAACAGCATCAAGAATAACGTCGGGTACAAGAACAGAAAAAGGGTGTGACAAAAGAGTCTCCGGTTAACGGTAGCGGGCAATTAAAACGCCGCGATAATGACAAACAAGGTGTTGCTTTTCAAGTTGCATTCCAGCAGTGCTAAATAGCACCTCTAGGGAGGCTGGTGAGCTCGGCAAAGGTACTTGCATAGGCGTGTCATCGCGATAGAACACCAACCAAAGCGTTTCTTGCTGGTGGGCGGGTGTTAATAAGATGGCAAGGTAGCCTCGTGCGGCTTCATGCCAGTGATCAGCTTGCATTTCCCCACCTTGCTCATTGAGCCAGGTAATCTGATCTGCAGTTAGGTGTTGGTAAAGGTCGTCGTCTGGTAAATGTATGTTAGCCAGTATAGGGTAGCGTTTGCGTATTGCTAGTAGCTGTGCCGTTGCGTTTTCGAGTTGAGTTCGGCTTGGGCTGGTTTGCCAATCTAACCAGGTTAACTTATTGTCCTGACAGTAGGCATTGTTGTTTCCTTGTTGGCTGTGACTGAGCTCGTCTCCGCCTAACAGGTGTGGTGTGCCCTGGCTGAGCAGTAGCGTTGCGATAAAACATAACTGCTGATTGAGGCGTTTCTCAAGAATGTCTTGCTGCTCTGTTTCACCCTCAACCCCAAAGTTTTGGCTAATGTTTTCTGTATGGCCATCACGGTTTCCTTCCATATTGGCTAGGTTATGGCGGTCGTGGTAGGAAACCAGATCGTGGAGCGTATAACCGTCGTGGTAGGTGATATAGTTAACAGATTGTAGAGGGTCTCTATGGCCTTTATGAAAGACATCTCTGGAGCCCATGATTCGAGTTGCGAAGTCGGCAATAGAGTGCTGATCACCGCGCCAAAAACGTCTGATGGTGTCACGGTATTTATCGTTACATTCTAAGAACCCGTTGGGAAACTGACCAACTTGGTATCCCCCTGGACCAATGTCCCAAGGCTCCATGACCAAACAGGCTTGGCTCAATAGTGGGTCTTGGCGTATCGCCTGTAATAGGGGAGCTTGCCCAGAAAAGTCGTGCTGCATGCGGCCAAGATCGACACCTAGATCGAAACGAAAACCGTCTACGCCCATGACTTCCATCCAATAGCGCATACTGTCACAAATTAGGCGAATGCTATTGGGCTGAAAGGTGTCGATGCAGTTGCCACAGCCTGTGTAGTTGAGATATTGCCCGTCTTGATGGCGATAATAGTGCCGGTTGTCCAAACCACGAAAACACACGCTGGCTTGGTTGGCTTCACTTTCTGCCGTGTGGTTGTAGACCACGTCTAAAATGACTTCAAAGCCACCAAGGCGCAGCCCATCGACCATGCGCTTAAATTCTTCAATAGGGTTTTGGAGCGCATAGCTTTCTTCAACGGCAAAAAAACTAATAGGGTTGTAGCCCCAGTAATTACTGAGTTTCAGTTCTTGTAGGTGTTTTTCATTGGCGAAGCTAAAGCAGGGCATGAGCTGTATGGTGGTGACGCCCAACTGTTGTAAATGGGTTATCCCCGCTTCGCTGATAACCCCTAAATAAGTACCTTGCAACTTGGGGTCAATGTCCAGTTGCTTGCTAAACCCTTTAACATGTAATTCATAAATACAGCGTTGGGTGTCTTTTACCTTCACTCGTGCGGGGCGGCTAGCAGATGTGTCGGCTGATGCCACGATGGATTTAGGTACCCAAGGGGCTGAGTCAATCGGGCAGGCGCTATTGTCTTGTGCTATCGCCGACTGATTTGGGTGCCAAACTAGCTTTTCTGATAAGGCTAAAGCATAAGGGTCAATCAGTAATTTTTGCGGGTTGAAGAGAAATTGCGCAGATGGGTCAAAAGGGCCTTGCGCCCGCAGTCCATATGCTTGGCCTTCAGACAGGCCTGCTACTTCCATATGCCAAGTGTCGTGAGTTTTGGCCATAAAGGGATACTGGCAAATTTCTTGGCCATCTTCGTTAAACAGGCACAACCAAAGTTGTTGCGCATCAAAAGAGCGAACTGCAAAATTTACCCCGTGTTGGGTGATACTGGCTCCTAGTGGAAACGGGTGCCCATTACTGCAAGTTGCGCTCATGCTTATTGCCTACCTTAGTTGGATTTATGAATTTCCTAGCCATTTGAGCAATATACCTGCCAGTGGCGGAACTTCTAATTCGATACTTTGCTCACGACCATGGCTGCTGATGTTTGCTGTCTCGTACAGAGTGTTCTTAACAAACCCACTGCCCATGTATTGGTTGTCATCTGAGTTGAAAATGACTTGGTAACGTCCTGCTTGAGGGACGCCAATACGGTACTGACTATGAGGAACTGGGGTGAAATTCAACACCGCAAGGGTATGTTGATCGGATTTTTTTGCTTTACGAACAAAGGCTAAAATACTATTTGTGCTGTCATCATGGCTGATCCACTCAAAGCCCTTTGGCGAGTGGTCAAGATGCAGCGAGGCTTCCTCACGGTACAGATGGTTTAAGCCTTTACAAAGCTGTTGCTGGCCTAGGTGGAAATCAGTATCCAGTAGGTGCCAATCAAGGGAACGTTCGTGGCTCCACTCTTGGCCTTGTGCAAATTCGCTGCCCATAAAGTTGAGTTTTTTCCCAGGGTGAAAGTACATATAACTGGTAAAAGCCCTTAAATTCGCAAATTTTTGCCAGCTATCGCCAGGCATTTTATCCAGCATTGAGTGTTTGCCATGCACAACTTCATCATGGGAAATAGGTAAGACAAATTGCTCGTCAAAGGCATACACCATGCTAAAACTCAACTCGCCTTGGTGGTATTGACGGTGAATAGGGTCTTTTTGCATGTACTCTAATGAGTCATTCATCCAGCCCATGTTCCACTTAAAGCCAAAGCCGAGGCCATCCATATAAGTGGGTTTGGACACACCTGGAAATGCCGTTGATTCTTCAGCAACAGTGAAGCAGCGGGGGTGGTTTAAATACACGGTTTCATTTAAACGCCGCAAGAAGGCTATGGCTTCATAATTGTGATTGCCACCATCCTGATTGGGAATCCATTCGCCTTCTTCACGTGAGTAATCAAGATACAGCATGGACGCCACAGCATCGACTCGCAGGCCATCAATGTGGAACTCTTCGAGCCAATAAACGGCATTACTGATTAAGTAGTTCACCACATGTTCTTTGCCGAAATCATAGATTAAGGAGTTCCATTCTGGGTGCCAGCCTTTTTTAGGGTCCGGGTATTCGTATTGTTTTGTTCCATCAAAATTGGCAAGGCCATGGCTATCTGCTGGGAAATGCGCAGGGACCCAATCCATAATGACCCCAATATTGGCTTGGTGCAGGGCATCCACAAGCGCTTTAAACTCTTCTGGAGAGCCATAACGTGAGGTCACTGCATAGAGTCCTACTGGTTGGTACCCCCAGGAACCATCAAATGGGAACTCAGTGATTGGAAGGAGCTCCACATGGGTGTAGCCCATGTCTTTTACGTAGGGAACAAGTTCGTCGATGAGTTCTAAATAGCTAAGAGGGTGGTTGCCTTCTTTTCGACGCCAGGAGCCAAGATGCAGCTCGTAAATGCTCATGGGAGCTTCATATATACCTGCAATTGGACGGTTTACCCAATGGCTGTCCTGCCAATCGTGTTTGTTGTTAAAGCAGGTAACGCTCGCAAATGACGGGTACTGCTCTATTTGTTGCGCATAAGGGTCAGTGCGGTGGGGAAGTAACTCTCCATTATTAGCACGAATTTCGAATTTATAGCGAGCACCATGTTTAACGTCTGGAAGGAACAGGCGCCAAATACCATCACCATTGCTAGACATAGGGTGGATACGACCATCCCAACCATTAAAGTCTCCTACCACAGAAACAGAGCGTGCTGCAGGCGCATAGACCGCAAAACGAGTGCCATCAATTGTTATAGAGTTTGAAAGAGGGGCTTGCGTTGCAATTGCTCCTTGGCTTTTGTATAAGGAGGCCTGATGATGTTCTGGGTCGGTAAAGGTTGCTTCGGTAAATTGGTAAGGATCAAGAATATCCACACGAGTATTTTCGTAGGTGATTCTTAGGCGGTAAGGGAATGGCTCTGTTTTATCTGGCCAAGTCAATAAAAACAAGCCTGCTTGTTGGCTCATTTGCATGATGCCATAGGAATCCTCTGTATCGATAGCAATGACTTCTATTTGTTCAGCATCTGGCTGCCACACAGTTAAGCTTAAGCCGCTTGGAGATGATTGAAGGCCAAGGCAACCGAATGGGTCAGAGCAACATGTGTTCAGTATGTCTTTTACAAGTTGTGTTTCAAGTATATCCATTCACTTCTCCAGCTTTACGTAACCGATTTAATTAGTATTAGATTGATGTAACTTGCCGACGGCCACGCTTAAATATTGATTTGCTTTAGTTGGCGTTAACTGTGCTAACTCATCGAGTGCGGCCTCTGAAGAGGCCTCATTTGGGTGAGTTAGATTATAATGTTTAGCATGATCTTGAGCCGCTTGTGACACAAGTATGGGCAGAATCACTTCATTTGAAAAATGACATTCCTTATGACGCTGACAATACTGGATAAAGGCGTATAACGCTTCAAAAATCAAACTCTTATACCAGTTAGGGTAAATGTTTGCGGTGAGAGACTCAATTAGTATCGCAAAAGTATCTTCGCCTGGAGTCATGGAGCTGGCGGCAAATTTACAATCTAATGTGGTGTTACTTTGCAAATCACCGAACACAATGGTGTCTGCTTGACTGAGGCATTCCCAGAGCTGTTGCAGCATAGAGTTAGGCAGTTTGGTTAGTAAGCCTTGTTTTGAGCGCCACTCAAACCAATCTATATCATTAAGTTGGCTGTTTTCTTTATCTAAACTGTGGTGATATCGCACATGATTAGCAACATAGTGGAACTCTTCGTTCTTACTGTTAAATTCTTCCTTCAAAGTATCATAGAGTTGGCTTGGTGATATGTTCGCTAAGGTTTCAAATACTGAAGCTTGATTGTTTTCCTCTAGCTTTCGAGCGCACAAGCAAGCTAAGTTGTGAACACGAATGGTGCGAATGCCATTGAAGGACTCAGGGTGAAGTTTGATTAGCGTTCCCACTACAGCAATGACTTCATGAGCAATGACCAAGGATAAAGAGCTCGATGAGGTTTTTAGCAACATGGCTAAAATGTCATCTTGGTGAATGGGGGAGTTTATTGTGACTTCTGTCTCAGGTGTTTCGCCTATGACTAATTGTCTCTGGCGCACGGTGATGTCAGCAATATAGGTAGCTAGGTCCGTAGACGGTTTAATAATTTGCGAAAACAACAACCTTGCTGAGCGCCATTCTTCTTTTAGCAGTGCTTGTATATAAACAGAGTTTAAAACTTTTTGAGCCGTTACGGCAGGAATAGAGCCGGGTACGGTTTGCAATAAGGCTTTTCGATTGGCCAGCTCTAACAGTATATCTAGGGCTTCTTGCGAGCTAGGTTGCTCAAGCAAATGAGCCAGTAGTTGCTCTGTGTCTTGCGCTTCGGTATTTTGGTTTAGACCTTTGTAATCCTTGCCAAGTGGCCAACTGTAGTCGTGATGAGCTGGGTGAATGCCAAGTTCATTTTGCCATCTTGGTTCTATTTTCATGGTCCGGCGGTTACCAGACTTAAATGAATTTTTTGCCGACTGAGGAATGACGCGATACTCATCGAGTTCGCGGTTTTGCAGTTGGCGAATGAACTCAAATAGCTCATCACTGCCTTGCATCGTGCTAATGGCTTCGTCGATGAGCAGTGTGAATACAGCGTTAGCTCGGTAATACCAACCTTCAGCAATGGCCGTTAATTCATTTTCAATATGAGACTTAAATAAAATAGGGTCTATTTTACGGTAGTCTTTGTCTTCATTCTGGATCCAAGACAGGCATAAGTAGTTTTGTTCATTGATGCAAAAAGCCTGTGATGTTGCCAAACTGTTTAGCGCTCGATCTGGTCGTCCGGTCAGAGACAGTGGCTGTGAAGCGCCTAAATGCTGGTAGGTTTTGACCAACTGCTCAGCACTAATGGCTTTAATGGGCGCTATTTCATCCAATGTCTGGCATAAACAACCCGCCGCTTGCAGTCTGTCTTTCACCTGAGTGTTTTGGGCAAGAATAACCATTGAAGTGGTTACCTTATGGGCTTTGTGTTGATTACGATGCAGGCCGAGAGGGTCAAGATCATCTGTTCGAATTAACTCATCGTCTAGCATAGTGCCAACCAAATAGAGGCTTTGAGCCCACACTAAAGGTAAGTTGTCATTGGCGACACGGTCTTGAGAACCTGGCTTTTCTTTTTCAGCTAAAATACTCTCTTGTGGAACGTAGTAGAGTTCAGGCAATAATTTTTGGCCGTCTTTTTCTACCATTAGAGTGTCAAGTTTATGGCGGTAGTAGTTAGCACTCTCCCAGTCTCTGGCAAACAGCCGATCAATATAGAGGTAAGTGAAAAATAAAGGCCACTCAGACTCAATGTGTTCAAAATTAATGAGCTCATCGTATTCATAGTAAATTCGACTTTGGTCCTCTAAGACAGATTGGTGCCCATCTAATAAAAAACGTTTGCAACCATAACGGCCACCTAATTTTGAAATGATTTCTTTACGTGTTTTGTTGGTGAGTTTTTCGTTGTTCACAGCAAAGGCTGGAAAACTGATGATGCTAAGAACAGCAGCATCCACTTCTTTTGATTGAGACTCTTTGGGAAGCAATGATTCTAATACAGAGCCGGCTCTTGCAACAGCGTCAGGGAAAGAGTGAATGACGGCCCATTCAGGGCCATCTTCGCCAAACAAGTTTAAGCCGTCTAAGGCTTCCATGGCGGCTTTTGCCATACCTACTGAACTAGCATTAATTTCGGCCTTACCATTATTGACCTTGTTGCCACGCTCCCAAATACCATAGTCTGGGGTCCGATAGGTGCGGGCAATGTAATAAATGAGATTCTGAATGAAGTTAAACTCTTCTCTAGAGAAAACAATAGAGGTGCCAGCTTTGGTCATTTGGCCTAGCATGAGCAGATAAAAGCTGGTGGCATCAATTTGGAGGTGTCCCCAAGCATCGTCCGCTACCGCTTCAAGGCCAGTTTTTGTGTCGTACTTGGCGTGTAGGGCATCTTTAGGGTCTAAGCTGTATTTGAATTTTTCGACTTTATGAGATTGTCGCATCATGGCAAACAGCAGACCACGCATCATTTTTACGCACGCGTATTCTAATTCATGGCTTCGTTTGTCAGGATTATTTGCGCGTTTGTAGGCAAGGTACAAGGCCCATACTGCTTGAATGCTGTATACATTGTCTCGAACCCAAGCATCCGTGTAGTTACCATGGTTATTAATGCTGGTACTGGCAGGGAATAAGCCAGTCACTGGGTGTTGTCTTGATAAAATAACGGCCTGAATGTGTTTGTAAAGAGTGTCGAGCTTTTCTTGTGTATCAAACGACATGTTGGGTCCTTGGACAATTAACATAGTAAGTTTTGGCGTAGCGTTAAATTGTTTAAGCTACTATAGCCAAAGATTGAGACTAATCAATGATATAGCACTTATCGCGATATTGCTTTCAAGTATCGTGCCTTTTTTGTCATTGCTTGTGTCTGTTCTTGTATCATTTGTTTAAATTGAGATTTTAGAGTGGCTTTATGACAGACAGAAGGCGTTATGGATGGCTTTAATTATCCTTTTTGTGACGGCGTTTATTTCGGCCACATTGTTCCCCTTAGGCTCAGAGGTGGTGTTGCTATATTATGCAGATCAAGGGGAATACGCTGTGGTGACCTTATTATTGGTTGCAAGTGTGGGAAATACTCTAGGGTCTATGCTCAATTGGTACATAGGGCGCTATGCATATCAATTTAGCCAGCGGCGCTGGCGTTGGGTTAATGAGAAAACTTATATAAGAGCCACCAGCTGGTTTTCTAAATATGGCTGGTGGAGTGTCTTTTTTTGTTGGTTGCCTGTTGTTGGGGATGGAATTGCCTTAGTATCAGGAGTGTTGAAAATGCCATTAACCTTATTTTTGCCGATAGTATTTATTGGCAAACTTATCAGGTATGCGGCAGTTTTGTATGCGCAAAACCAAATTATGAATGGATAGAGAAAGTGTCCGATCTTTATAAATAGGGCTTAAGGGTCGAACCTTCTTTAAATTGCTTGCTTAAATAAGCTAAGGAATAATTGATGAGTATGTTAAGACTGGTGTCTATGTTGTCTGCTTCTGCATTGTTAGTGGCTTGTTCAACAGATGGTTCAAATACTTTTATGACTTATGAAAAGCTTCAAGACATGGTGCAAGAGCATGACCAAAAATGGCAGAGTATTCAGCCAAAGTTGGAGCGTCTTGATGAGCTAGAAGCACAACTGGCGCAAATGCAAGGGCAGCCAAACAGTTCTAGCAGTACCAGTTCGTATCCGGCGCCTGCTAACGAAACAGTGATTACACCCGTTGAAACTGTGCCTGTGATTACCCCAGTTGCTAGCACTCCTGTGGCGAGTGCTCCTGTTGTCAGCGAGCCAGTTGCGACAGCAAAAGTGGCTCAAGCCGAACCAATCGCTAAGCCAGCCGCTGCTTCAATATCAACGACAAAACCTTCTGAGCCATCGGGTTACGGTGTACAACTCGCTTCCTATCGCAGTCGTGCAGAAGCCGTAAGAGGATGGCGTGTGATCAGTCAAGAAGCGCCAAGTGATTACGTCGACCTCGCACCGCGAGTGAACACCAAAGAGGTGAATGGTTGGGTTATGCACCAACTTAAAGTCGGCCCTTTTATCAGTAAAGCTTACAGTGTGGACTTTTGTAATATGCTCAAACAACAGCAAAAAGACTGTTTGGTCACCCGTTACGATGGTGAGCTGATTTCAAGCTTTTAGCTCTTCTGTTAGATACCCTAAACCGCGCTTGTACGACTAAAGTGGAATAGTCTAAAAGCGCGGTGCCATTATAGTAGTCTGTATTACGCATCCAAATAACAAGTTTAACAATGGAGCAAGACATGGAACTAATCGATAAATCCTCATTAGAAAATATCGCGAATCAGGCAAATGTGAGTCAGTCTGACTTTGCCAGTCGTTATCAAGAGTCAGTACAAGACCCTGAAGGTTTCTGGGCCAAAGAAGGGCAACGTCTCGATTGGTTTGTGCCTTACAACAAAGTAAAAAATACTTCTTTCGCCCCTGGCAATATAGACATTCGATGGTTCGAGGATGGGGTGCTAAATGTGGCCCATAACTGTATTGACCGTCATCTTGAAAACAATGCCGACAAAATTGCTTATTACTTTGAAGAAGATGAAGAAGGTCAACCAAGCCAATCTATCAGCTATCAAATGTTGCACGATGAAGTCGGCCGCTTAGCGAATGCTCTAAAACAGCAGGGTGTTCAAAAGGGTGATAGAGTCGCGATTTATATGCCGATGATTCCTCAGGCCGTCTACAGTATGTTGGCCTGTGCTCGAATTGGTGCTATCCATACGGTTATTTTTGGTGGTTTTTCTGCTAACGCCATCGCCGACCGACTAAACAATTGTGATGTTAAACTGGTCATCACGGCGGACGAAGGTCGCAGAGCCGGTAATAAAGTGCCTTTGAAAAACAATGTTGATAAAGCCTTAGAAAACAACGCTTGCCCTTCTGTTGAGGCAGTTTTGGTTTATCGATACACGCAAAAAGAGGTTAATTGGGTAGAAGGACGTGACCTTGACTGGTCGGTGTTGGTCAGTGAGCAAAGCACAGTTTGCCCAGCTGAGCCCATGCAAGCAGAAGATCCATTGTTTATTTTGTACACGTCTGGTTCCACTGGTAAACCCAAAGGTGTTGTACACAGCACAGGTGGTTATTTGGTGTATGCAGCTCTGACCCACGAGTTGGTGTTTGACCTTAAAGATGATGATATCTATTGGTGTGCAGCGGATGTGGGCTGGATTACTGGACACAGCTACATGGTTTATGGACCACTCGCTAATGGTGCTACCAGCGTATTGTTTGAAGGGGTGCCAACCTATCCTAACTATGGCCGCATTGGCCGTATTGTCGATAAACATCAGGTGTCTATTTTATACACGGCGCCGACTGCGATTCGTGCCCTAATGTCAAAAAGTGATGAAGCAACTGGAGACAGTGACCGCGAGTCTCTTCGAGTGTTGGGGAGTGTCGGAGAGCCAATTAACCCAGAAGCTTGGTCATGGTATCACAGCAGCCTTGGTAAAGGTCGTTGCCCGATTGTTGATACTTGGTGGCAAACAGAGACTGGCGGTTTAATGATGTCGCCGCGTGTTGTTAATACAGCCCCTAAACCTGGTGCTTGTACTGGCCCTTTGTTTGGCATTCAACCTGCTTTAGTCAATGCGCAAGGGGAAATACAGACAGCACAAGGGGAGCAAGTTGAGGGCGGTCTAGTCATTACGGACTCTTGGCCTGGACAAGCTCGTACGGTATACGGCGATCATGAGCGCTTTGAACAAACTTACTTTAGCACTTTTGAAGGTATGTACTTTACCGGTGATGGTGCTCTTCGTGATGCTGACGGAGATTATTGGATCACAGGCCGAATGGACGATGTTCTAAACGTTTCTGGGCATCGTTTGGGGACTGCAGAAATTGAAAGTGCCCTTGTTGCTCACCCTGCAATAGCAGAAGCGGCCATTGTGGGTTACCCCCATGATATTAAAGGTCAAGGCATTTATGTGTATGTCAGTACCATTTCTGGTGTTGAAGCAAGTGACGATCTTACGAAAGAATTAAAGCAGTTTGTGCGTCAAGAAATCGGTCCGATTGCCACCCCTGACCTCATTCAGTGGGCCAATAGAGGTTTGCCAAAAACCCGTTCAGGTAAAATTATGCGTCGAATTTTGCGCAAAATTGCCGCCAATGAGCATGACTCTTTAGGGGATACCAGTACCTTATCAGACCCAAGTGTGGTTGACGATTTGATCGAGAATCGATTAAATGTATGACCAATATGTCTGATTAAGGAAGACTCGTGATTTCATTGGTTGTAGCAGATGATCACCCTTTGTTTCGCAGCGCACTGGTTGGTGCGCTTGGTACCGAAATTGACGGTCTAAATATCCTGCAAACGTCGGATTTAGATTCGACAATTGAATGTTTAGAGCAGCAGTCCGACCTAGATCTATTGCTGTTGGATTTAAACATGCCAGGCAGTGGTGATCTATACGGCCTGATTCACATTCGTGGTCATTACCCTGATGTGCCTGTAGCGGTAATTTCTGGTAGTGACGATGTGCAGCTGGTGGCGCGAGTCATTCAAGCGGGGGCATTAGGTTTTATTCCCAAAACCAGTGAACCCGCTACTTATGGGGCGGCCATTCATGCCATTCTAGCAGGTGATATTTGGTTACCTGAGGCTCTTTCCGAGCAAGTTAATCGACAGGCTGAAGCCGACCTGTCAATGCAAAAAAGGGTCTCTGAGCTTACCCCTCAGCAATTCAAGGTTTTGTGTTACATGCATGAAGGCTTGTTGAATAAGCAAATTGCTTATCAGTTGGAGATTTCAGAAGCGACAGTAAAGGCTCATGTGACCGCTATTTTCCGTAAATTAGAAATCAATAATCGTACTCAAGCAGTTTTGATCGCCAGTGATTTAAAACTGCAAATATCCCAAGTTTAATCTGTTTATGTCTCATGTAGTGGGAGCCTGATGTCAGTCTGGCGTCTCAGTACAGTCTTTCTTACAACCACAACTCGGTACTGGATCGACTCCTCCTTCATGCCACGGATGACACTTTGATAGACGCTTTAGCCCTAAGTAGGTGCCTTTTAAAATGCCAAATCGCTCTATGGCTTGAATCATGTAAGATGAGCAAGTTGGGTAGAAGCGGCAGTTGTTTCCAAGCAAGGGGCTGATCAGAAACTGGTAGGCTTTTACAAGTTTAATAACACACGCTTTGATCATATTGCTTGCAGTGGTAGGAATTGTGTTTAATAAAAGGCGAATATAAAATGTATAAATAAAAAGGAATTTGATATCGTAAGGAAATTCCTATTTAGATGTAAATATTATGCCAGATACCCATTTAAATTTAGAAGCTTCTCACTTGGTCGCTTATCAAGGTGAGCCCGGAGCATACTCTCATCTCGCTTGTAAACATAGCTTTCCCAATCTTAAGAGCGTCAACTGTGCCACGTTTGTAGAGGCTCTGCAAATGGTTGAGAAAGGAGAGGCGGTTTACGCCATGATTCCGGTAGAAAACTCAACAGCCGGACGAGTTGAAGAAATTTACCGAGAATTAAAGCGTACACCTCTATACGTAGTAAAAGAGCACTTTGAGCCTGTTAATCATTGTTTAATGGCTCACAGTGGTGTTTCTATTGAGCAGATTACACGGGTTGGCAGCCATCCCCAAGCCTTGGCCCAATGTGATGCTAATATAAAAGCGTTGGGAGCAAAAAACGTTGCCATGTATGACACGGCTGGTGCAGCCAAGCTTTTAGCCGAACAAGGTGAAGAGGGCTTAGGGGTTATTTCATCTGAACTCGCTGCTCAACTTTATGGGTTAGAGATTTTACAAAGTAATTTTAATGACCATCAGGGCAATACCACTCGCTTCTTAGTTTTCTCTAAGCAGCAAAAAATGCCAGTTTATGAAAAGAATCAAACTTACATTACTTCTTTTATGTTTCGCGTTCGTAATATTCCATCGGCACTTTACAAAGCCATGGGAGGCTTCGCTACCCAGGGAATTAACATGTTGAAGCTGGAAAGTTACATGCTAGATGGCAACTTTACTGCAAGCCAGTTCTATGTTGACGTTGAAGCCCATTTTCAATCCCCTAAAATGCAAGCTGCGTTAGAGGAGTTAGGTTTTTTCTCGGAAGATGTACGGATTCTGGGTACCTATATTGCTAACGATCACAGAGTAAAATAACCCTATGTATAAGAAGTTCATAAGCTTGTCTTGCTCCTTATTAAGTATGGGGGCTTTTGCACAAGATAACATTCCACTATTCGATACACCTTCACTGTTGGAGTTGGAAGCAAGTGGCTTGTCATTGGATATGGATATGGTCGTTACGCCTTCTCAGCTACCACAACCCAGGTCGGATGTATCCTCCAGTTTATCCGTCTTAGATGGCGAGTTTATACAGCGTTCAAATATGCGTTATGTGGAAGACCTAATGCAGTTTGTGCCTGGTTTCACCGTGGCTCCGTATCACAGTTCAAGTACTAAAATCGTGTCTTATCATGGTACTCAAGTAGATCAGTACCGACGCATTCAGGTCTTGATAAACGGTCGTTCTGTGTACAGTGCAGGGTTGGCGAGGGTGCAATGGGCTGCCTTGCCAATCAGTATTGAAGATGTGGCTCGAGTGGAAGTTAACAGAGGGCCAAATGCCGCCAGTTATGGCATTAACTCCTTTTTCGCGGTCATTAATATTATTACCAAGTCCCCACTGGAGTCCTTGGGAGGGCAGCTAACGGCTTACTCTGCTGCTAATGGAGATTCACGAGTTTATGGCCAATATAGCGGCCTAAATGGAAAATGGAGTTATCGGGCTTCTGCATCTCGTGGCAAAATCGATGGTTACGATGTTAACCAAGATTTTGAAGAACGACATGATGGCTACCGCAACCGTATGGGGAATCTCTATGTATTGCGGGAAACGTCGGACAGTTTGTTTAATCTAGATCTTGGTGCTAGCCATTTAGAAAGTGACAAAGACCCGCAAGATTACGGTAGTGGAAACTATGATACCAATAAGCCTGTTGAGATCGTTGACCGTGAGCATATTAAGCTAAGTTACAGTAAAAAGGTTTCTGCGGATCATGAGCTAAAAGTGCAATATTATTATGACCGTTCCGACTCCGATGAGCGCCATGCTGTCAATTTGACGCCTTTATTTTATCGTGGCGTGTTCGGGGAAGTGTCTGCTGTAGATATACACTCTGCTTACACAGTCGATATATTGGAAGAGCGCAGTGACTTCTCAATGCAAAGTATCTGGTCAGCAACAGATCAGTTACGAGTCATTACCAGCACAGGTTATCGAGTCGATAAAGCCCAATCAGAAACCTATTTATCTGGGGAGGCGCAAGACTCTGTGTCGCACCTGTCTAGTAATGTAGAGTACCGACTATCGCCCAAGTGGGTGATCAACACAGGGGCGATGGTAGAAGACAGTAAAATGACGGATACTTTTTTCTCCCCTAAATTCGGTGTGACTTTTAAAGCCAGCGAGCACGATTCCTTGCGCTTTAATGTCTCTAAAGCGGTACGAACCCCTGATATAGTGGATCAAAACTTCAAATGGCATTATGTGCTTGAAGATGGCTCTACTTCGGTGACCACTCATGCAGTCAATGGGGAGCAAGAGGAACGGATTACCTCATACGAGGTGGGCTATTACAAACGCTGGCCTAGGGCAGGTGCGTCTATGGATTTACGACTCTACCATGATGATGTAGAGGGTCTTATGGTAAGCCGCAAACAATTTGTCGTGCCTACTGATCTGAGCTTAGCAGATCACGCAGTTACCGAAGGAGAAACTGAAGATATTCGTATTCGAGGGGCAGAGCTTGAGCTGGATTGGCGATCTAGGTCTGGAGCCCTGACGCGTTTTAGCTATGCCTACCAAAGAACAGACTCAGATAACCGCTCTATTCAAGAATACACCACACCGATTATTGTTTCTTTGTTAAGTAGTGTACCTATCAATGACAACTGGTCAGTGCAGGGCTATTATCTTTATGCAAAAGAGTTATCAGGAAGAGACTATGAGTTAGTGAATTCTTGGTTGTCGTATAAACTGCCTTTGTCTGGGCTTTATAAAGCTCAATTAGGTGGTGGCATAGAGAAACGTTTGGATAATAACCCCTTACTATCTGCTCGCAACACACTAACAGACGACAGCTATGGATATGTCTTTGCAAATATAACCTTCTAAGTGGATTGAAGAGAGCAGTGAAAAGGATTTTTTGCATTTTATGTTTTCTCATGCCTTTATTGGTAAGGGCTGAGATATATCTGGTGCATGACACAGAAGAAAGTTCTGCCCGTGTCTTGGCATTAGAGATATCAAAGCGATTGACACTGCGCGAAAAAGTCACCTCTGTACGCCAATCCCTAATGTTTTCAAACCTTCATCGGGTCAATTCTGATGATCTCATTATTACATTAGGGCAGGAAAGTCTTCATACTTTGTGCCGGTTGCAACCTAGAGCCGCGGTGATTGGTTTTTTGGTAGGGGAGTATGAGTATCAGGCTATTCAGTCTGAGTGTCTGTGGCTCAGCTCAGCGGTTTTCTCAGGTGCTCCTTTTAAACAGTATTTACCTCTATTGAAGCAGATCTGGCTAGACCAAAGGCCAATTACACTGTTATATAGTGACGGCCTTGCCATTGACCCTGAGGTCATGGAAAAGCAGGCCAGTGAATTTGGCTTACAGTTTCAGTTTATGCGAAGTGGTACTGGACGTGTGGCGGTGCTTAAAGCAGTGAATCAGGCGACAGAAAATTCTAAACTACTACTGTCATTTATCGATACCAAGTTGTACCAAGGTGGCGTAGCACAAGATGTGTTGAGGCTACTATTTAATAAGCGCCATTTAATGGTAGGACCTTCACTGCCTTTTGTGAAAGCTGGCGCTTTGTTTTCGATTTATACGAATATGGACTCTAAATTAAGTCTATTAGCACAAATGACTGATCGCTGGCTCGCCGAGAAAAGCTTAGCGAGTCCTGCTTACCCATCGCCAATGCGAGTCAACTTTAACCCTTATCTGATTAAAGCTTATGGCATTGTGCTACCCACTCAAAATTACATAAAAGATAACTTTGGCCTGTGTTCAGAAGACAGCTGCTTTGAGTAAGTTTAGGCTTGTTATCCTACTTTTTATGACTGCAGAAAGCGTTTTACTAAGCTGGTAAAGGGTAATGGCTTCTCTGCATGTAGCCAGTGGCCTGTATCAGGAATCATCTTAAAACTGACTTTTTTGAAAATGGCATTAATAGCAGTTTGGTAGTCAGCGATGATGTAGTCTGAGAGTTCGCCCTTTATAAACAGGGTTGGGGTATCAATAATGCCATCGATAGGAGGTCGCTTCAGTATGGTTTGGTAGCTGTCGGCGATATTGGCTCTCGACATAGTCAACTGTAGACCCTGTTCAGACCTTTCTAAATTGGTGAGCAAAAACTGCCTTACACCTTTAATGTCTACGTATTGGCTTAACACATCGTCTGCTTGTTTACGTGACGTCAGCTGAGTGTCTTCCAAGGCTTTTAGGCCAGCAAAAATACTCGTATGGCTGGCAGGGTAATCAACGGGGGCGATGTCCGCCACAATCAGTTTTTTTATGCGTTCAGGGGCTAAATAGGCCATTTGCATGGAGACTTTGCCGCCCATAGAGTGGCCGAGTAAGTAAAACTCCTTAATACCTTGTTGTGCGCTCCAATTTAATACCGATTGGGCCATTTTAGGATAGTCAGCGTCTTCCATGGCTGCGGAGCGACCATGATTCGGAAGGTCTATACAGTGGACAGTAAATTGCTCCGCGAGCTTTTGCGCGATGGAATGCCAATTATTCGCATTACCAAATAATCCGTGAATTACAATTAATTGCGGTTCTAGGGAACCATATTGCTTTGCGTGTATCATATATACCTTATGAACTGGCGTTGAGCCCTAATTGTAACAAGACGAGCGTTAATCCGCAGTCAAGATTAAGAGAAGTCCAAACCATGCTGGATAGATTTTTTATTAAACATCTGAAATCGCCCTTAGCGCAGTTGGCGCAAAAGATTGATCATCAGGGAATTAAAGCGAATCAGATTACGCTTGTCGGTTTCTTGTTGGGTAGTTTATCAATCCCAGCCCTAAGTGTTAACTGGTATGAGTTAGCCTTTGTACTGATTTTAGCAAACCGCTTAATGGATGGCTTGGATGGAGCTGTTGCTCGGGTTCAAGGGCCAACTGATTTGGGCGGTTATTTGGACATTACACTGGATTTTATTTTTTATTCTGGGGTGATTTTTGGCTTTGCTCTAGCTGACCCTGAGCACAATGCTCTGGCTGCGAGCTTTTTGATTCTCTCTTTCATGGGGACAGGAAGTAGCTTTCTCGCCTTTGCGATTATGGCTGAAAAACGTAATATCGAACGCCTCGATTATGGCAAAAAATCGTTATACTTTATTGGTGGGCTAGCAGAAGGTACGGAAACCATTGTCTTTTTGCTGTTGATTTGTGTGATGCCTGAGCATTTTGTCGCACTGGCCTATGGATTTGGTGTAATTTGCTGGATTACCACCATTACACGTATTTACGCAGCCTATAGAACACTAAGTTAACCTGTGAGCTCTTGCAGTGCTAATCGAAAACTAATCGAAAAAGGCGATTTCAATGTCACTTTTGACGATGGCACAACAGGCCAATAAATAGCCGCTTTGAACCCAAGCAAGGGGCTCAAAAGGGTAGCTTACCTGTCCCCACAAGAGCTTAATAGAGCATGATGAGCAGTAGCCTTCACGGCATTGGTATTCAACATGAATCCCTGCTCGTTCCAATTGTACGAGCAAGGGTTCATCTTCTGTGACCAGAATTTCTTTTTTACCCAGTTTTACCCTGTGTAAGATTTTATCTTCTGGTGGTGTCATGATTAGATATCGAAATCGTCAAAATCTGACTCGTCAAGGTCGTTATCAATCTGGCCAACAAGATAAGAGCTGATTTCAGCTTCTTGAGGGGCTACTTGAACGTTATCACTGACAAGCCAAGCGTTAATCCAAGGAATAGGGTTATGTTTGGTTTCGAAATGAGGCTCTAAGCCAACGGCTTGCATACGAACATTGGTAATGTATTCAACATACTGGCCCAGAATCTGGGCATTTAAACCGATCATGGAGCCGTCTTTAAAGAGGTAATCCGCCCATTCTTTCTCTTGTTCTGCTGCTTCAATAAAGATGTTACACATTTCCTCTTTACACTCAGCAGCAATTTGAGCCATTTCAGGGTCGTCTTTACCAGATGCCATTAGGTTAAGCATGTGTTGCGTGCCTGTAAGGTGTAACGCTTCATCACGAGCTATTAGCTTAATGATCTTGGCATTGCCTTCCATTAGAGTACGTTCTGCAAAACCAAAGCTGCATGCAAAACTCACATAGAAACGAATGGCTTCCAGTACGTTTACTGAGGCCACGGTTAAATACAGTGCCTTTTTTAACGCAGGCATGGAAATTTCCACATCGCCTTTGCCTGGTATATTAAAAGTACCCATTCCCATGGTGTTATAAAGGTTTACCATTTCAATTAAGCGGTCATAGTAAACGGATACACTGTCAGCACGTTTGGTGATCTCTTCATTGGTGACTATGTCATCAAAGATTTTAGTTGGATCGTTCACAATATTACGAATAATGTGGGTGTAAGAACGACTATGAATGGTTTCACTAAAAGACCAAGTCTCAATCCAAGTTTCTAGCTCTGGCAAAGAAACAATGGGTAAAAGAGCCACGTTTGGTGAACGGCCTTGTACACTGTCTAACAGGGTTTGGTATTTAAGGTTAGACAAAAAAATGTGCTGTTCATGGGCTTCAAGACGTAAGAAGTCTTTACGGTCGGTTGAAAGGTCCACTTCTTCTGGGCGCCAGAAGAAAGACAACTGTTTTTCAATAAGTTTCTCGAAGATCGGGTGTTTTTGTTGATCATAGCGAGCAACGTTTACGTTTTCCCCGAAGAACATAGGTTCTTTCGTACTATCAAAATGTTTTCGATTGAAAGTCGAGTAACTCATTAGGTAGTGTTTTCCTTTCTATTTAGGCAAATTAGCCTAAGGTTAAAATGTTGTAGCTGATAGGTTAAACAGACTAAAGCCCCACATAGTGAGGCTTTGTTATTGCTTATCCGACTTTAGATCTTACAAGCGCCGCCTGCACAGTCGTCCATATCTTCTTGTTTGTCTTCTGCCCCATCACGAGTGTTGTGGTAATACAGAGTTTTAACACCCAGTTTGTAAGCAGTAAGAAGGTCTTTCAAAATCACCTTCATAGGCACTTTTTGTGATTCGAATTTTTGTGGATCGTAGTTTGTATTAGCAGAGATAGCTTGGTCAACAAACTTTTGCATAATACCTACCAATTGTAGGTAACCATCGTTAGATGGAATGCTCCATAGTAATTCGTATTGTTCTTTCAGGCGTTCAAACTCTGGAACAACCTGTTTTAAAATGCCGTCTTTACTGGCTTTTACTGATACAAAACCACGTGGTGGCTCAATGCCGTTCGTTGCATTACTGATCTGTGAAGAGGTTTCAGATGGCATCAATGCTGTCAGTGTTGAGTTACGTAATCCATGTTCTTTAATCTCGCTACGCAGGCTTTCCCAGTCGTAGAAGAGTTCAGGAGAACAAACGGCATCGACCTCTTTTTTGTAGCTATCGATTGGTAAAATGCCTTGAGCGTAAGTTGTTTCATTAAACGCTAAACAAGGACCAAACTCTTTAGACAGTTTGTTGGACGCTTTCAATAGGAAGTATTGAATGGCTTCGAATGTTTTATGCGTCAATTCATTCGCACTGCCATCGGAGTAACGTACGCCATTCTTGGCAAGGTAGTAAGCATAGTTGATCACACCTACACCCAGAGTACGGCGCAACTCAGTAGAGCGTTGTGCTGCAGGGATTGGGTAGTTTTGATAATCTAACAGTGCATCAAGAGCACGAACGATTAGTTCAGAAAGCTCTTCTAACTCACTGAGGTCTTCAATGGCCCCCAAGTTGAATGCCGACAAGGTACAAAGAGCAATCTCACCTTCAGGATCGTCAATACGATTAAGTGGTTTGGTCGGCAGTGCAATCTCTAAACACAGATTACTTTGTTTAACCGGTGCTAGGGACGGGTTAAATGGACTGTGAGTATTACAATGGTCCACGTTCTGCAAGTAAATACGGCCTGTGCTAGCGCGTTCTGAAGCGAATAAGGTAAACAACTCTGATGCCTTAATGCTTTGTTTGCGAATGCTCTCATCTCGCTCGTACATGGTGTAGAGACGATCAAATTCTTCTTGGTCAGCAAAGAAAGCATCGTATAAACCGGGTACATCAGAAGGGCTAAACAGTGTGATGTTACCGCCTTTAATAAGACGTTGGTACATTAGGCGGTTAAATTGCACCCCATAGTCTAGGTGGCGTACACGGTTTTCTTCAACACCACGGTTGTTTTTAAGAACCAATAGGCTTTCAACTTCCAAGTGCCAAATCGGGTAAAAGACCGTCGCTGCACCACCTCGAACACCGCCCTGAGAACAGCTTTTTACAGCGGTTTGGAAATGTTTATAGAACGGGATACAACCGGTATGGAAAGCTTCACCACCACGAATAGGGCTGCCGAGTGCACGAATAGCTCCTGCATTGACACCGATACCAGCTCGTTGGCTAACATACTTAACGATAGCGCTGGAGGTTGCATTGATAGAATCCAGTGAGTCACCACATTCAATCAGTACACAACTACTGAACTGGCGAGTTGGGGTACGGATGCCAGACATAATAGGTGTTGGTAGAGACAGCTTAAATTGTGAAACGGCATCATAAAAGCGTTTAATCAGGTCAAGGCGAGTTGCTTTATCATAATTTGCAAACAAGCATGCTGCTACCAAAATGTAGATAAACTGAGGGCTTTCATAGATATCACCAGTCACACGGTTCTGAACTAGGTACTTGCCTTCAAGTTGTTTAACCGCAGCATAAGAGAAATTCATATCACGAGAGTGGTCAAGGAAACCATTCATAGTGTCGAAATCTTGGGCACTGTAATCTTTTAATAGGTGCTCATCGTAACGTCCTTGAGCCACTAGATTCTCAACATGCTTTTGCAAATGCGGAGGCTCAAAATCGCCAAAGGCTTTTTTGCGTAGATGGAAAATGGCTAAGCGTGCAGCTAGATATTGGTAATCTGGTGTTTGCTCAGAAATCAAATCCGCAGCAGACTTAATCAGAGTCTCATGAATGTCTGTGGTTCGAATGCCTTCGAAGAACTGAATTTGCGCTTTTAATTCAACCTGAGAAACCGAAACATTTTCTAAGCCTTCTGCGGCCCATGTCACGACTTTATGGATTTTTTCTAGGTTGATTTTTTCGGTCTTCCCATTTCGTTTGGTCACTGTAATAGTGCTCATGCATTAACTTCCCATCAGTGCAATGTGTAAAAGAGGTAGCTACTGTATCTAGTGTGTAGGTCTCAATCTACATACTAGATGTAGTAATAATTCGTAAGATGTGACGAACAATAGTTCTCATTAAAAGGAAAATCAAGACTTGAAATTATGTCTATTTTGCGAATTAGATAGAGGCCTAAGTGGTTACTTACCTTTCTTGCCTTATGACTCTTAAACTTGGTGCTTGGCAATATTAAAAATAATTATTTTGGGATTTTTTTTATATTTATTTAGAGTAAAAACGAGTGCACAAAAAGCAATCAGCTAAGCCAGTTAAGAAGCATTTTTGCCCCAGCAACGAGCGTAAATAAGAAGACCTGATGAGTCAGGTAAATGGGTAAAGCGTGGCGACCTAAAAGAGCCAAAAAATCACTAAGCAGATGTTGGGGGAGGGCGATCCGGTGTAAGCCTAGGTAACCTAAAAGTGGACCAATTAATGCTACCCCAAGCCAGGGGAATGGAAAAACAATATCAAGAGTGCGTCTAGGCAGGGGGAGGTATTCGCTAATCAGATTAAAGGCATTAGGAAAGTGCAGAAGCTCTGTATGTTGGTAGAGCATAACGACCCCTGCGCCAATAAAACTCGCACCAATAGGGAAACGACAGAATGGCTTCACCAGAATAGAAGCCAGTAAAATAAAGTGGAGGATACCGAAATAAATCCATTGATCAGGGAAGGCAAAATAAGTCACCAAAGAAATGGCGGCAGCGCAAACCAAAAGCTTACCCTCTCTCAACCAATGTCGCTTATTAGAGGCAAGATTTTTAGTGCTTTGGGTAGCGAGAAAAGCGGACCAGCCAATTGCTGTAATGAAGATCAGTAAAATAAGGCGTCGAAAATTTACCCAAAAAGGGTCATACAAGTTATATTCAACAAAGCCAAAATTGCGCAAATCCCAGCACAAATGAAAAGCAATCATGAGCAATACAGCAAGCCCTCGGTAGGCGTCTAAAAGCTGGCTGCGTTTATGAGTGGAAACAGACATGAATTAGGTCAATTAATGAAGTTACAGCCATCATACCGATACTCAAAATTTCACTCAAGTGAGCAAGACTGGCTTACTTACCTAAAACGCACATTGTCCTGGCAGCAAGAAGAATTGCTCATGTTTGGCAAGAAAGTAGCTGTTCCTAGGAAAGTCGCTTTTGTGGCCCAAAAAGGCTTAGGATACCGTTACAGTGGTAAGGATCACTGGGGCGTCGGATGGCCTGATGAATTACGGGTGCTTAAAGATCAAGCAGAGGCTTTAGCTGGTCAAGAGTTTAATAGTGTATTGCTCAATTGGTATCAAAATGGGGAAGACTACATGGGCTGGCACGCCGATAACGAAAGAGTGTTAGGTCCAGCGCCACAAGTTGCTATGTTGAGTTTGGGAGTAAGTCGGGATTTTGTGTTTCGCTTGAAAAAGAACCCCAAGATAAAACATAGCCTATTGTTAGAAGGGGGCTCTTGGTTAGTGATGGAAGCCTCAACCCAAGTGCTTTGGGAACACAGCTTGCCGGTTCGTAAACGCGTTATGCAGGAGCGAATAAGCCTAACCTTTCGCCTCCTGCTAACGGATTGAGCCTTAGGGCGCTTTACGGCTTCGCTGCCAACTGCCTGCTTGCTGCTCAAAACACAAACGGTCATGTAAACGACTTGGACGACCTTGCCAAAATTCTATGTAGTTAGGTTTTAGAACATAGCCACCCCAGTTGTCGGGGCAGGGCACGGCAGTGTCTGCAAAGCGTGTTTCCTCTGCCTGGAAGGCGCTCTGAAGGGCTTCTCTATTGTCCACTTGCTGGCTCTGTTTAGACGCTCTGGCGGCAAGCTGGCTCCCTCTTGGGCGGCTAGCAAAGTAGGTTTCAGAAACTTCCTTAGTCGTTTTTTCAATCTGTCCTTCAATCCTTACCTGGCGTGATAGTGCAGGCCAAAAAAACGTTAAGCAGGCTTTATTGTTGAGTGATAATTGTTGGCCTTTGTCACTGTTATAATTAGTAAAGAAAGAAAAGCCGCTGTGATCTCTTTGTTTTAGAAGTACAATACGAGCATGGGGCTGCAGGGACTCATCAACGGTACTGAGCATCATGGCGGTAGGGTCATCGGGACACAGCTCAATGGCTTTTTCTAACCATTGATCAAATAATGCCAATGGGTCTGAACCCACTTGCTCTTCTAGTAAGTCTTCAAATTGGTAATCACGTCGAATAGAGTGAAGGTCACGGTTCATAATCAAATCCGATAAGTAGTCAGCGTCATCGCTTTAGAAATATGGGTCATTAATGTCATGACAGATTGTGGGAAAACCAGCCCTCCTGATTGTAAGGCGGCGGCTTTGTGTTCTGCCTCGTCAATATTCATTTGGGTTAGCACTGCTTTGCTTTTTAAGTCCTGGGAAGGTAAAGCGACCAAATGTTTTTCTAGGTGTAAACACACTTGATCTTCCGTTGCTGCTACAAAACCTAGGCTTAATTTATCACTTATTAAGCCGGCTCCTGCACCAATAACAAAAGAAGCACCATAGAAAAACGGATTGAGAATACTGGTTTTACTGCCGAGGTCGTAGAGCCTTTGTTCGCACCATACTAGGTGGTCAATTTCCTCTTCAGCTGCATGTTCCATTTCTTCGCGTACTGTTTCGAGCTTGGCTGTGGTTGCTTGGCCAGCGTATAAGGCTTGGGCGCACACTTCGCCAGTATGATTGATACGCATAAGTCCAGCCGCATGGCGCTCTTGCTGGGCTGTCATGGCTTCGTTAGTAACAGATTCAGCAGGCGAGATTCGATGTGCTTGAGCCGCTTTAGGTACTAGGGTTTGTAGAGCGCGATCGAGTTGAAGTATGCCTTTGTCGATAAAAGATAGCATGTTTGCTCCTTTAGCCTGGGGGCCAGGTCATGGAACGGCCACCTAATACGTGCATATGAATGTGATAAACGGTTTGACCGCCGTCTTCGTTGCAGTTCATGGTGACACGGTAACCCGCATCGCTGATGCCTTTTTGTTTCGCTACTTTAGCAGCCACAATTGGCAGTTTGCCTACCACTGGCGCGTCTTCTTCAGTTAAATCGTTTAGGGTGCTGATATGACGTTTAGGGATCACCAAAAAATGTGTCGGTGCTTGCGGCATGATGTCTTCAAATGCAATGACATCATCGTCTTCATAAAGTACAGTGGCTGGGATTTCACCCTGCACGAGTTTGCAAAATATACAGTCCATAAGGCCTCCTTTTGATTATATTATTCAGTGCATTCCATTGAGTATCAAGGGATGATTTGTTGTAAAGATTTGACCCTAGACAAATAAACACGTTTTAACTTGTCGCCACGATCAATCAGTTTCTCAATTCGTGGGTTAAGTTTGCTGTCAAGCTCGCTATACTTAATTAAGGCATCATAACCAAGTAGTTTGGCATAATCGTGTGAAATTTTAATGTTATCAGTAATTAAAATACATTGGTCGCCCAGTTGCATATGGGGGCGCACTCTTTGTTGCGTAATATGAGGTATTTGCCCGCCGTTATCAAAGATAATCACAATAGTGCCGTGAGAGCGTTGGTCGGTTTGGCTCAAATAACCGATTAGCTCAGCTAAACTTGTATATTGAATAATGTCCCTTTGTTGTTTTTGTAAGAGAGTTAACGCCTTTTGAAGATCCTCATCCTCTTGCCCTAAGAGAAGCAGATTGAAGGGGGTTTGTGGACGATTAAGAGGGGCTGGTTTATGTCTATGGATGTTAACGGGTAGTTGAGCTTGAATGATACGCTTTCCATTAGACATGCGGGGTTCAATTTTTCCCCTTAAAAAGTGAGTGATTAAGCGTAAATAACTCATGCCTAGGTCATTCTTACCTTTGTCGTCAAAGGCTTTGCTGTGTACAGGTGAAAAAATCATAGATAAGGTCACCTTGCCCGTATTGTCAGCGACGACGAGCTGTATATTTATGGTAAGAGTTTGTTCTGTGAGTAGCCTCAATTCTAGTATGGCCACTTTTAGGAAGTGCTCAATGACTTTTGCATGGCTAAGGATTTCCACGTTTTCAATATCATGGGAATGGATTTCTACTTGAGTGTTATCTTGGTCTAATTTTTGAAAATTCGTCTGTGCCCGTTCAATGATCTGGTCAAGTTGGGCTGTTTGCTCAAGTTCATCTAAGCTGCCGTGTTGAAAAGCATTAATTTGGTCGACACGGGAAATTAGGCTTTTAATATTCTCAGTAGCAACCTGACCCATTGCAATCATATGCTTTTTTTCACTTTCGGCCTTTTTTTCTTTTAATCCAGAAAGGCTGTTTTCAAGAACCAAAATATGACGCCGTACGCGACTCGCTAAGTCTGTAAGTACTCCATGAGTTCGGGTTTTTAAGTAATCCTGACTGTGTAATAGGTTTGGCTGGTTTGAGCTTTGTCGTGCTAATACAGCAATAAAATAAATCAGTGCTTCAATAATGCAGGTGGCTGTTAGTCCCCAATAGTAAATAAAGTGATTCGGTAAAACCCCGTAGGCAGTAGTTAGCCAACTAAAGTGGCCAATTAAGATAATGAGTCGGGTGATTAAGTAATAATGGCAGTAGGGTAAATTCTTTAGGACAGCAACCACAGCATGAACGGCTAAAAACAGCATAGTACTGAAAGTCGTAATCGATAGAATTTTGATGTTCAGTGATTCAGGCGTTAAGGCAAAGCCAAAGGCCAGCATCATTAACATAATTCCCCACCAATGAAAGAGTTTATCTAACAAGGGGAAGGAGTCTCTGGTATTAATGAAGTAGCGAGCAAAAAATACAATAGAACTCGCAGCAGCTAAGCAAGAAAAGTTGTAAATGGATTCTTGTATGCCTGCAAAAATAGGTAAAAACTGTGCTAGTAGTCCATGAAATGACAGGTGAAGTAGTGCTACCGCGAGAATCAGTGTGCCATAAGCAAAATACATGGGGTGCTTGCTTTTGATGAAGAGAAACACATTAGTGAGTAGTAAAATAAACAACACACCAATCAAGAGGCCAGAGACAATATAGTTATTGTGTTGATCTTTATCTGCTAAAGGTAGGGTTTTAAAAGAAATGCTGGTATTTATGGGTAATTGAGACGCCATTTTAATATATACGGTATGTATTACCGGAGTAGCATTCGGCATCAAGAATTGATAGTAAGGCTGTTGTGTAAACTGGGCAGTTAAATAGGGGGACTGGCGTAACTCCCGTATCTTTTGGTTGCCATATACCGCTGGTAAATACACCTCTAAATGCCTTAAACGTAAGGCGTTTATTTCTAGCAAAACGGGAACATCATAGGTTGTTCGAATGGCCAAGTCAGAGCGTAGCCATATGTTCCCCTGTGGTATGCCGAACTGTAAAAAATCATGGCTTAGAGGACGAAATTGATGGTTGTATTTATCTGACTGGATGTCTTCTAGGGATAATTGGCCGCTGTTATCAAGAAAGTAGTCGCCACTCTGACCAATGTTAAAAGCGTTGTGCTCATCGTCAATAATCGCAATCTTATTTGCAGCAAAGCTTAAGTTGGAGAGGCAGAGTAAAAAGAGTAAAATTAAACGTGATAACAAAGTGCTAGTCCGATCATGGTAAGACAAGGTTATCATTATTAACTAGATAGGGGACAGAATGCTATATCCAATTTTAGTAGAGTATTATCTTTACTTTGGAATCTTATTATTGGCGATTACTTGGTTGGCACGTAAAAGGAAACCTGAATTACGCTTAAACCTGCTATATGGCTATGGCATGCTCATCGCAATAGGCTTTTTATTGTCCTTAGATTGGATGGGAGGTGTCATTTTTGGTTTATTAGTGCTGGAAGCTGGTCGGGTATTCAAGGCATGGCTCGATAAGAAAGAAAAGCAACTTAAATCATAACAAGCACGCCAGCTTAATGTGGCTGGCGCACTTCTTTTAAGCTACCGCTATACAGTAAAAATACTGGCTTTTTCTTGATATTCCTTGGTCACATTATCTATTTTATGGGTGTTTTTTATTAGTACCTGCATCTGATTCGCAATGCCTTCAATTTCCTCTGCATTTTTGCTCACTTGTTCGCTGATGGATTGCATAACGATGTTTTGCTCAGCGGTATTTTCAGCAACGACTTTACTGTGCTGAGAAAGACTGTCTACGTCATTGGAGCGCTCTTCTAAGCTCTGAGAAATACTCAGCACAGATTGCACGTTTGCGTTGGTGCGGTTCTTACTTGCTTCCATGGATTTAACGGTAGTTCCAACACTGATATTAAGTTTTTCCAGTACCCGTTCAATCTCATCTGTTGTATCTCCAGACCGTTGGGCAAGCGCGCGTACTTCATCGGCCACCACAGCAAAGCCTCGGCCTGTTTCACCAGCCCTGGCTGCTTCTATCGCAGCATTTAAGGCTAATAAGTTTGTTTGCTCGGAAATACTGCGGATGGCCTGTAAAAGTTGATTAATTGAGTCAACATCTCCCCTTAGAGTTTGCAATGAGTCCGCGGCCTGAGCTGTGTCTTGAGTGAGTAGTTCCATGTCTTGCATGATGCTTAAAGAAACACCTTTGTCTTTCACTGTGTTGTCATGTAAGTGCTCGGCAATCAGAGCAGATTGCTCACTGCTATCGCTCACGGACTTCATAGATTGAGACATTTCTTCAGTCGCTGCTGCAGTTTCTAAGGAGAAGCTTTTACTTGATTGAACATTTAGGCCTGTCTCATGGCTGACTGCTTTAATTTCGTCGCTGGATTGGCCTAATTGTTGAGCGATTAGTTGGAAATCAGTAAATAACTCAGATAAGCGTTCTAATAGGTTATTTAACGATTGCTCAGCATGGGAAGTTGGTTTTTCAATGCGAATAGATAAATTGTTGTTGTCAGATATCTCTTCAATGGCGTTAGCAATATTGGTATTGGCTTTAGATTGAGCGGTCATCAAGTTGGCCATGAAACACAGCAAAACGGCTTCTGAAGCAGCGAAAACGCAATGTACGATCATTATGTTCATGCTGTGGTGGCCTGAAAAGACTTTGATCGGCATGTCCCCTAAATGCACACCTGCCATTTGCACGTACATAAAGCCGATATGGTAAGCCGCTGTAGTCAACAAGGCCGCTAAAATAGGCTGCCATGTTTGATAAATCAAAAAAAGCACCATTGAAGCAAAAATATGAAAGTGCATTTCCACAAGCCCTAGCTGACTTTGAATCAATAGGCTGGAAGCTATCATCATTAAAATACCAGCAAGGATAGAAAAAGTGCGAGTACCTTTAAATAGGCTGTAGCAGGCTTGCACACACGTAATGAAAATCAGTGAGCTTACTAGGGTGAATTGAAAAAGAGCTTCACCGACAGAACCACTAAGCAAAAGGATAGGAGCTTGAATCAGTAAAGCTCGATAGACGAAAAGGTCGGTCTTAAGGGAATGAGTAGAACTTGACATTAGATATCCTTATAAAGCGGGGAAGCTGATAAGGGCGAAGAGTAACACGACTGATTGTTGTAGAACTGTATAATTTTTGTAATCAAATGAGTGAGGCTTGTGAGGCTTTAGATTAGGAGAATTTAGAACCAGATGCGGCAATGATTATTTAAGCTTGTAAAAGTGTTTGAGGATGATATTGGAAGAGCTGAAGGAAAAAAATGCCCTCGTAGCAGAAGCTACGAGGGCATTATATTACTTAGCGAGTTCGCGGGAAATAGCGCGATGGCCAATGTCCGTACGGAAGTAGACTTTGTCCCAAGTCACTTGCTTTACAACATCATAAGCGCCAGCTTGAGCTTCGGCGACAGTGTCCCCAAGAGAAACGGCACATAGCACGCGACCACCATTGGTGACCAATTTGCCTTCTTTGATGCTGGTGCCAGCTTGGAAAACTTTCTGGTGACTTGGTAAGTCAACATCGTAGCCTGTGATCTCATCACCTTTGGCATAGCTTGCAGGATAACCGCCAGCCGCTAATACAACACCTAAGCTTGCACGAGGGTCCCAATCAGCCGAAACCTTGTCTAGCTCACCATTCACGGCAGCTAGGCACATCTTGGCAAGATCAGAGCGTAGGCGCATCATAATAGGTTGAGTTTCAGGATCGCCGAAGCGGCAGTTATATTCTAGAACCTTAGGTGTACCGTCTTGAGCCACCATCACTCCAGCGTATAAGAAACCGCGGTAACGGTTACCTTCCGCATTCATGCCTTTCACAGTTGGCATAATTACTTCATTCATAATGCGATCATGTATTTCTGGTGTTACCACAGGGGCAGGGGAGTAAGCACCCATGCCGCCAGTGTTTGGGCCTTTGTCGCCATTGTCGCGAGCCTTATGGTCTTGGCTGGTTGCCATAGGTAAGACGGTTTCGCCGTCGACCATACAGATAAAGCTGGCTTCTTCACCAAACAAAAACTCCTCAATCACTACTCGGCTACCAGCATCGCCAAAGCTATTGCCTTCTAGCATGTCTTCCACAGCAGCAATGGCTTCTTCTTCCGTTTGGGCCAGAATCACGCCTTTACCAGCCGCTAGACCATCAGCTTTTACCACAATTGGTGCGCCATGTTGCTTAATGTATTCTACGGCGGGTGGGATTTCGGTGAAATTGCCATAAAATGCCGTCGGAATATTGTGTCGAGCTAAGAAGTCTTTGGTGAAGGCCTTAGAGCCTTCAAGCTGCGCGGCTGCTTGGCTAGGGCCAAAAATAGCCAGACCTGCTTCTTCAAATGCATCCACTACACCGATCACTAGCGGAGCTTCTGGGCCAACAATCGTTAGATCGATTTGTTTTTCTTTGGCGAAAGCAACTAGGTCTGCAATATCAGTAACACCGATATCTACGTTTTCGACCTTATTTTCCATTTGCGTGCCCGCATTACCGGGTGCAACATAAACGATTTCTACATCAGCAGATTCTGCTGTTTTCCAAGCAAGGGCGTGTTCACGCCCGCCGTTACCAATAATAAGAACTTTCATGATCTGCTCATCCTTTATGGTTGAATATCTAACTTAGTGGCGGAAGTGGCGCATGCCAGTGAAGACCATCGCCATGCCAGCTTCGTCAGCCGCCGCAATA
Organism: Marinomonas epiphytica; assembly: GCF_054780655.1. Taxonomy (NCBI): domain Bacteria; kingdom Pseudomonadati; phylum Pseudomonadota; class Gammaproteobacteria; order Oceanospirillales; family Oceanospirillaceae; genus Marinomonas; species Marinomonas epiphytica. Next base: position 93,707 of record NZ_BAAGVX010000033.1, on the reverse strand, counting down.
ACTTCTTCGTCGCGCATTGAGCCGCCAGGCTGAATAACAGCAGAAATGCCTGCCTGAGCCGCTGCATCAATACCATCACGGAATGGGAAGAAGGCATCCGATGCCATTACCGAACCTGCTACTTCTAAATTTTCATCAGCCGCCTTGATACCAGCAATTTTAGCACTGTAAACACGGCTCATTTGGCCTGCGCCAATACCGATAGACTGGCCATCTTTGGCATACACAATGGCATTGGATTTAACAAATTTTGCGACTTTCCAAGCGAATAATAAATCGTTCAGCTCTTTTTCTGTAGGCTGGCGCTTAGAAACAACTTTAAGGTCATCCAGTGTGATGCTGCCGTCGTCGCGGTCTTGTACCAATAGGCCGCCATTAACACGTTTGTAATCAAGAGCGGCAGGCTTGTCTGCAGACCATTGGCCACATTCTAATAGGCGCACGTTTTGTTTGGCAGCGACAATTTTTGCTGCTTCAGGGCTAACGCTAGGAGCGATAATAACTTCAACAAATTGGCGATCAATAATGGCTTGCGCCGTGTCTGCGCTCAGCTCTTGGTTAAAAGCGATTATGCCACCAAATGCAGAAGTAGGGTCAGTTTGGAAGGCAAGGTCATAGGCTTCTAGCTGACTGCTTGCAGTAGCAACACCACAAGGGTTAGCGTGTTTTACAATGACACAAGCGGCTTGCTCAAAAGACTTAACACACTCAAGTGCGGCGTCAGTATCGGCGATGTTGTTATAAGATAAAGCTTTACCTTGTAACTGTTTTGCAGTGCTAATAGAGGCTTCTTGTGGGTTTGCTTCAACATAGAAAGCGGCTTTTTGATGAGGGTTCTCACCGTAGCGCATTTCTTCTTGCTTGTTGAATTGCAAGTTGAAAGTGCGAGCGAAGTCTTCACTACCGCCAGGAACTTTTTTACCCAAGAAGTTAGCGATGGCGCCGTCATAGTGAGAAGTGTGCTCAAACGCTTGTACAGCTAGGTCAAAGCGAGCATCAAAAGTAAGACCGCCTTGTGCTTGCATGGCGCTTAAAATGTTCTCGTAATGGCTTGGGTCGACAACAATCGCCACGTCTTTGTGGTTTTTTGCTGCTGAACGAACCATGGTCGGGCCACCGATGTCGATGTTTTCAATGGCCATAGGTAAGTCGCAATCAGGGCGAGCAATGGTAGCTTCAAACGGGTAAAGGTTCACGACCACCATGTCAATTTCATTGATGCCATGTTGTGACATGATTTCGCCATCAATGTCACGGCGCCCAAGAATACCACCATGTACTTTAGGGTGAAGTGTTTTGACACGCCCATCCATCATTTCAGGAAAACCTGTGTAATCCGAAACTTCTGTGGCAGCTACTTGATTGTCTACTAGTAATTTATAGGTACCGCCAGTAGAAAGAATTTCTACGCCAAGGTCGACAAGGCCTCGGGCGAAGTCAACGATGCCGGTTTTGTCCGAAACACTGATTAGGGCTCTTTTGATAGGAGTTACTGTATTTGAGTCTGCCATTTTGGTTCTCGCAATTGATTAACACTAAATTAACAAAGGGATAAAACGAAAAAAGGGCACAAAAGCCCTTTTTTATTTACAACATGCCGTACTGCTTCAGTTTTTTACGCAGCGTGCCTCGGTTCAAACCTAACAAGGTTGAGGCCTTGGTTTGATTGTCCTTGGTATAGCTCATAACGGATTCAAGTAATGGCGCTTCCACTTCAGCCAAGACCAATTGATACAAGTCGGTGACTGGTTGCCCATCGAGATGAGAGAAATAATTTTGCAACGCTTTTTCTACATTATCACGCAATGTTTGTGATTGTTCTGAAGAAGCCGCTTGAAGCGTTTGAGTAAGAGTTTGTTCTACCACAGATTGACCTTCTAGTTTAAAGCTAATCATTTATTGGTACGTAATAAATACGCACTATGTTATCAATTCACCCGCACTTAAGCGGATAAAAAAAGAATCTATTTCTTCGAGCTGTTGTTGCGCATCTTCAATGCGATTAAAACGGCTACGAAATGACGTTTTGTCTGCTAATGTCTGTAAATACCAACCTACATGTTTACGTGCAATGCGCACACCAAGATAATCCCCATAAAAGCTGTGTAGCTTATTAACGTGGCCTAACACCATCTCTTTAATCTGTTCAAAAGAAGGAGTAGGAAGGATTTCATTGGTTTGTAGGTAATGATTGATTTCGTTAAAAATCCAAGGGCGACCTTGGGCGGCACGGCCAATCATTAAACCGTCTGCCTTTGTGTAGTCCTTAACAAATTTTGCCGTTTGAGCGTCTTTAATATCACCGTTAGCAAACACCGGGATACTCAAGTTTTGTTTGATTTCGGCAATGGTATCGTATTCTACATCCCCTTTGAATTTGCACTCACGAGTACGGCCATGTACAGCTAAAGCCTGTATACCAATGTCTTCAGCCATTTTAGCCACATTAAGACCGTTTTTTTGGTCGTGACTCCAGCCAGTGCGTATTTTTAGAGTCACTGGCACATTAACGCTGTTAACAACGGACTCTAATATTTCGCGAACCAAGGCTTCGTCTTTCAACAGCGCAGAGCCTGCGGCTTTATTGCAGACTTTCTTAGCAGGGCAGCCCATATTGATATCAATAATTTGTGCCCCTAACTCCGCATTCTGTTGGGCTGCTTGAGCCATCATTTCAGGGTCACCACCTGCAATTTGTACTGAGCGAGGTGAGACTTCACTGTCATGCACTAAGCGATGACGACTTTTGCTTGAGTTCCATAAGCGAACGTCAGAGGTCACCATTTCGGATACCACTAAACCTGCGCCATGCTCACGGCAGAGACGACGAAACGGCAAATCGGTAACACCTGCCATAGGGGCAAGAATTACAGGATTATCGATTTGGTACGGTCCGATAGCAAAAGCCATGATGTTCCTGAAAACTGAATCTAATATTAAAGATCTGCGACACTGTCGAGCGGGCGTGAATGATACCTAGGCGTTTGTTGTTTTTGAAGTCTTGACAGGGTAAAAAACTGACTATTTTTTGTTCTTTTTCACTTTATCTGCAAAATAACACTCAGTAGGCTTGAGTGTTAGCCGGCAATGCCTTCAATTGATGAGTCACCGCATTAGCACCAGGGTCTTTAATGCTGATTACCACATGGATGGGGGTATTCGGTGGCATATAAGTAATGTCTAAGAAATCTTTATGTAGGTAGTTGTTTGGAGCAAATAAACGGGCCGCTACCGGTGCCCCATTAAGATCGAAAAACTCTAACGCCATGTTTGGCATCGCCTGAGAAAAAGGGCTGTTGTTAGTGATGATAGCGTTAACTAACAGTACATTGGCTTGAGAGGGGTGGCTTTGAATGCGAACATGTTGAATACTGATGGCGTTGACATCTTCGTAGGCGGGCAAAATGCAGCCAGTGTACGTACAAATGGTCCGATACAGACCGCGAAAAGTTGCGGAGTTACTACCTTGCTCAAAGAAATGCATGGTGACCTGGCCTGCTAGTAAAAGTAGGCCCGCTAAGCTTCCGGTTAGCCAAAGCCAAGTGAGGCCCTTTTTCTTAACTTTTTTAGGCTCTTCCTCTAATAAAGGGGCAAGGTTTTGCTGGGCCGACAACTGTTCAAGGGCTGAATGTTGACCCGCAGGTTTAGGTTGTTGCTCTGAAGCGGTTTGGGCAAGAGATTGCAAGGCCACCATGTAATCAGGCTGCTCTTGCTCTGTTGGTGTTTCAGCTGGTTTAGCTTTAGGCTGAACCTTAGGTTTGGCTGGGGCCGTTGAACTAATAGGTTGGCTACTGAGGGCGGCTTCCACCTCTGCTAGTTCTAACTCCCATGGGGCAGGTTCGTCATGTGCTGACGGACTGGTGGTTTTGGACGCCGAGCTATTTTTTTGTTTCTTGGGTGTTTCTTGCTGGGATGGAGAAGTTGAGAGGCTCTTCTTAGCAGGCTTGGTGTTGCTCGCAGGTTTTTTGTTATCCGCCAGTTTTGGTTCTTCATCGTCAAACAAGGTGTCAAGCCACTCTGGATTGACGGGTAAGTCAAGGTCTTCTAAGTCATCCTGCTGGAGGAACGTGGCTTTAGCGGTTGCAGCCTTTGGGGAGGTTGCAGTATGCGTGGCCTTTTTAGCAGGAGTGGGTTTAGGGTTCTGTGGGCTACTCTTTACTTCAGGTAGCTGATGATCTTGAGCAGTAAAAATATGGAAGCATTGTCCGCAGCGTACCTTCCCCTTGGCCATGCTTAGCATGTCGTCGCTCACTCTAAATGCGGTGGAACATTTTGGGCAACGGGTAATTAAGCTGGTGCTCATGGAGACAAATACTTCCTTGGTTTATTAACAGATTAAAAGTTTTTGGTGCCAACAATGCGAACCCACTCTTCGGATTCAGCGATGGACTCTAAAGAAAACCATTGTTTGTATACATCGGCTACTTCGTTTGCTTGGCTAGCCAGAATGCCTGAAAGGGCTAACTGTCCACCTGGTTTAACCAGTGCCGAAATGGTAGGTGCTAATTGAGCCAGTGGGCCGGCTAAAATATTGGCTACCACTATGTCTGCCTGAAGGTCACTTTCATAAGGAGGCAGTTTGACTTCTAAGCGGCTTGGGTCAATTTGGTTGCGATCAGCATTGGCTTGCGTCGCCTCGACTGCTTGCGGGTCAATGTCGATCCCCACCATTTGCTTTGCTCCCAGCAATAAGCCTGCAATGCCAAGAATACCAGAGCCACAACCGTAATCGATAATAGTTTTGTCTTGGCAATCTATGCTATCAAGCCACTTTAAACATAAAGCCGTGGTCGGGTGTGTTCCCGTGCCAAAGGCAAGGCCTGGGTCGAGCATTAGGGTAACGGCATTCGGTTCAGGTACTTCACGCCAGCTTGGGCAAACCCAAAGTCGTTCGCCAAACTGGATAGGATGGTATGAGTCCATCCACTCTCTTTCCCAATCTTTGTCTTCTAAAATTTCAATCTTCAGATTGATGTCATGGTCGCCTAAGGTTTCCGCACGGTGCATGACAACCGGACGAATTTTTTCGATGTCGGCATCTGCCTCAAATAGGCCAGTCACCTTGGTGTGTTGCCAAAGTGGTGTCGTATTCAGGTCTGGTTCATAAACTGGGTCGTCATAAACATCTTCGAAGGTAACGACTAAAGCACCGCATTCCAACAGGGTATCCTCAAATGAGGGAACATGGTCGGGTGAGGTGTGAATGCGTATTTGAAGCCAAGGCATAAAATGAAATCCAGCAGGTGAAAACAAGAATAGGATAGCGAAGCTTGCGAGTAGACGCGAGTAGAAATTAACAGTCCCTAGTGAAAAACTTCACTAGGGACTGTTACTTAGTGCTTATAGACCAAGTTTTTTCTCAAGGTAATGAATGTTGACACCACCTGCAATAAAGTTGGCGTCTTCTGCCAAATCTTTCTGCAGTGGGATATTACTCTTGATGCCGTCAATGAAAGTTTCGTCTAGAGCGACAGAAAGGCGCTTAAGAGCCATTGTACGGTCAGGGGCATGACAAATGATTTTGGCAATCATGGAGTCATATGTAGGTGGAACAGAGTAGCCACTGTATAGGTGTGAATCTACTCGTACGCCCATGCCGCCAGGGGCATGGAAGTAATCAACCTTACCTGGGCTTGGCATGAAGGTTTTAGGGTCTTCAGCGTTAATGCGCGCTTCAACCGCATGGCCGTTAAGCTTGATGTCTTCTTGTTTTAAAGACAGTGGTAAGCCACTCGCAATGCGTAATTGCTCTTTAACAATGTCAACGCCCGTTACCATCTCTGTTACAGGGTGCTCTACTTGAACACGGGTGTTCATTTCAATGAAGTAGAAACGGCCGTCTTCGTATAAGAATTCGAAAGTCCCTGCACCGCGGTAATTGATTTTAATACAAGCGTCCACACAAGCTTGTAGACAAGCTTGGCGAGACTCTTCGTCAAGCATTGGGGCTGGAGCTTCTTCCAACACCTTCTGATGACGGCGCTGTAATGAACAGTCACGGTCGTATAGGTGAACGGCATTACCTTGACCATCAGCAAGTACTTGTACTTCAACGTGACGAGGGTTTTGTAGGAATTTTTCCATATAAACCGTGCTGTCACCAAAGTAAGAACCTGCTTCAGATTGAGTCACACTGATCGATTTTAATAGGCTGCCTTCGTTGTGAACAACGCGCATACCACGACCACCACCACCAGCGGCAGCTTTAACGATCACAGGGAAGCCGATTTCGCGAGCCACGCGCAAACACTCTTCTGGGTCTTCTGGCACTGGGCCATTGGAACCAGGAACGGTTGGTACGCCGGCTTCTTTCATGGCGTGAATGGCAGAAACTTTGTCACCCATTAGGCGAATTGTTTCGGCACGCGGGCCAATGAAAGCAAAGCCTGAGTTTTCTACTTGTTCAGCAAAATCTGCGTTTTCTGCTAGGAAACCGTAACCTGGGTGGATCGCAGAAGTATCTGTTAATTCTGCGGCACTGATGATCGCAGGAATATTAAGATAACTTTCAGATGAAGGGTTAGGTCCGATACAAATAGATTCATCGGCTAAACGAACATGAAGTAAGTCGCGGTCAATTTTAGAATGAACCGCAACGGTTTTGATACCGAGTTCTTTACAAGCGCGCAAAATACGCAATGCAATTTCGCCTCGGTTTGCAATCAATACCTTATCTAGCATGGTGAAACCTTTGTGTTGAATTAAACGATGGTAACAAGAGGTTGATCAAACTCAACTGGCTCGCCGTCGCCAACCAAAATAGCACCTATGGTACCGGCTTTGTCAGCTTCGATCTGGTTCATCATCTTCATTGCTTCAACAATACAGATAGTGTCACCAACGTTAACTTTTTGGCCCACTTCAACAAATGGTTTCGCGCCTGGAGCAGAAGATTGGTAGAAAGTACCAACCATTGGAGAATTTACAGAGTGACCAGAAACAGCGGCTGGTGCTTCTTCTTGAGCGGCTGCTGGTGCGGCTGCAACTGGAGCAGGGGCTGCAACAGGTGCTGGTGCGGCTGCAACAGGAGCAACGGCTACTGCGCCACCACGGCTAATACGAACTGCTTCTTCACCTTCTTTAATTTCGATTTCGTAGACGTTTGATTCTTCTAAAAGCTCGATCAGTTTTTTAATTTTACGAATATCCATGATGTCTCTCTTCTGTCAGTGTAATGAGCCCTGAATCTCTGTTCAGGTCAGTGAAAATCCTTACTAGCGGCAATTGCTTTTCGTTGGCTAATTAACGAACAATGTCGTTGTGAAGGTGAAAAGCATGCAATTTTAAAAAGTAACTGTCGCTATGTATCGGGAAATTATCGGTAAAAAGCAGGATATTGTCCAGTTCTGTCGTAAAATATCCTTAATCTAAAAAAATAGATTAAAAAATAAACAGAAGTAAACATCTCTTTGGCTTGGTGATACGCAATGGTTATAACACTTGAGATAAATACGTTAATCTACTCATAATTTGTTCCTTGGTTGGCTCACCAATCAGGGATAAATCTGGTAGTTCTTGGCCTTCATTGTCTAAGAAAATGATGGACGGTGGGCCGTAGATGTTAAACTTGGTAAGGAAGTCACGGTTTGCTTGCGAGTTTGCGGTAACGTCTACTTTAATAAGTCGAACCTGTTGTAATGCTTGGCTAACATCTTGTTGACTAAATACCTCTTTTTCGAGGATCTTGCAGCTTATGCACCAGTCTGCATAAAAATCCAACATAATAGGTGCGCTGTTGTCCTGAGCAATGAGTTGGTTCAATTCACCTAACGAATTGATTTTTGCTTCAAAAAGCCCATTCGTTTCTGTCTCTTGATTCACACTGCCAACCTGTTGTGGTTGCCCTGAACCTGATTGAGGCCAACTACTTTGAGTTTGTAATATCGCGAATAAAAGGCCGGTTAGTGCAATGAACCAGCGAACAGGGTGTGATTGGCTACTAAAAATTCGGTGGAAGAAATAACTGCTGACCAGTAAAGCCAGTAGAGCCCAAATTAGATTGCCATAGAAGATAGGTAGCCAACTGCTCACCAGCCAAGCCGAAACCGCCAGCAAGCCAAACCCCATCAATTGTTTTATATCATTCAGCCATTCGCCATTTTTAGGCAGAATACGCGGCCCAAATAAGCCAACCAGTAGTAAGGGGATGCTCATACCGAGTGCCAATATAAATAACATTAGAGCACCATAGAAAGGCTCGTTTTGCGTGCTAACGAAGAGCAAAATGCCGGCTAGGGGAGCGGAAACACATGGCGATACCACAAGGGTGGAAAAAATACCGGCAACAAAACTGCCGAAACCGCTTTTCCACCAAGATTTTTCATTTTGCTCATAAGAGACGTTAGGCTGTAAAAAGCTTGGCATGTTCAGGGTGAATACTCCGAACATAAACAGCGCCAGAATGACAAACATAACCGCGCTTGTGCCAAGTACGATGGGGTTTTGTAACTGGGCTTGTAAATTGAATGAGGCTCCAAATGCCGCCACTAAAAAACCAATACCAGCATAGGTTAACGCCATGCCAAGAATGTAAAGTAGGGTATAAAACAAGGCCCTGAGCTTAGAAGCTTTGGCTCCGACTACAATAGCGCTAACAATCGGTACCATAGGCAGCACACAAGGAGTAAGGGACAGCAAAAGCCCTAAGCCAAAAACACTCGCTAGGCCAACCCACAAACTGGAGTTTGTTAAGGTGTCGAACACCAAATTGGCTTGTGAAGGCGCAATTTCTATTTGAGCAGTCTGGTTAGTGTTCGAATTGTCAGCCAAACTGTGGCTCTGGTTCTGCAACAAAGCTTGGGTTGCTGAATCTAACGCTGGTACTTGAAAACTAATGACAGCCGGCTCAGGAGGGTAGCATAGGCCACGGTCGGCGCAGCCTTGAAACATTAAAGTGGCTTCTATGTGAGTGCCTGCGGCTAAATTGATGTCGTAATAAATAGGCAGGCTTAGTTCATTTCTAAAAATAGTGACATCGCCAAAATAGGCGTCTGTGTGGCTTTCACCATCTGGAAAAGGAGCAAAGTACAGGTGTTTCGCTCCTTCTCCAGAAAGTAAAAATTGTCTTTTATATAAATAGTAACCATCGGCAATGTGAAAGTTTGCCTGAATTTGCCCTCGCTCTGGGGCAGACATGGATAGTTGAAAGGCTTGATCAACTCTTAGGAAGTCTGGTTGTTGGTCAAAGCTGGAGCCAAACGTAAATGCCTGAACTTGGCTGATAAAAGAGGATAAAATAATAATTAAAGCAAATACGCGCATGTTGTTCTTCATATCAGTTAAATAGTAGGTAGACTCTGTTCATTGGTATAAAGGTATCTTCAGATGAACAAGGCGTATAGACTAGCAATTTAGAAAAAAGTTGCTATGGCGGAGAAAGAAATTGACGAAAAAAACAATCTTTTTACTTGTTTCGGCATTTTTGCTGTCGGCATGTCAATCAAACGTGCAGCAAAATGCTCAAGGACAAAACACCAAGGAAACGGAACAGGTTGCATCCAATGAAGCAGTAGAAGTGGCTAATGAAGCTCCTGCCATTACCAAACCTCAAAGCGCGGCAAAGCCTGAGCCCCTTCAAGTTACGCTAACACCAGCACAAAAAATCACTCAGCGATTGATAGAGCAGGGCAAGTTTGCCTTGGCCAGCGACCGATTGCTCACTCCGGAAGAAGATAACGCTAACCTATATTTTCAGGCTGCTTTAGGGCGTGACCCAGGTAATTTTGATGCGATTCAAGGTATTTCAGCAATTGTTGATCGCTACACCCAATGGGCATGGCTAGCGGCCCAAGGGCGTCGCTATGGACAGGCACAGCAATACTTAGAGCAAGCCAAACTGGCGAACCCAGAAGACCCAGTAATTGCGGAAATGACCACTCGTATCAATGATTTAAAGAAGAAGCGCCAACAAGTGGCTAAGCCTAAACCTGTCGCTAAACCCAAAGAAGGACAGTATTTACTGCCTAAAAACCTGTTTAGTTTGAGTGATGAGGAAATAATTGCGAAAATGCAGCCTATTATTGATAAAGTGGCCGCCACACAAAGCGGTGTAGAAATTTATTGGCCAAAGGATAAAGAAGCGCGTTTGCTTTATCAGATTATTAATAGTCGTGTCAGTGAATTTCGGGTCCGTGGCATGACCTATTCCAGCACAAAACACATGGTTGAATTACAACAGGATTGAGGTGTAACAAATGTCTTGGTTAACAAATAAATTTAACGGTTTACGAGATAGTGTGGACCTTTCTGGCGCTTGGAAAGTCATCTTGGGTGTGTTTTTAGTGTTAGTCCTGCTTTTGAGTCTGCTAGGCATGTATTGGAGTAACACTCCAGATCAGTTTGACGTGGTAGACAAAGCCAAAGAGAAAGCGGCTGAGCAAGGTTACCTTAATAACAGCAAAAAGCTCGTGGTGGGGTACACCACAGCCAGCACGTTACATACGTTAGTGGAAACCTTGCTTGATAAACCCGGTGGCTTTATAAGCAATGATCTTATGCCGCCTGGGATATTTATGGACAACATGCCAGCTTGGGAGTTTGGAGTGCTAGTACAAACACGTGACCTAGCTCGCGCCTTGCGTAAGGAATTTAGCCGCTCTCAATCACAGTCCACAGAAGATGTGAATCTAAAAGTGGCAGAACCGCAATTTAACTTTGATGCCACCAGTTGGGCGCTTCCTTCTAGTGAAAGCGAATACCGTCGTGGTAACAAGGAGCTATTAGCTTATCTAGACCGTTTAACCGAAAGCGGTTCAAACAAAGCTCAGTTTTATGCCCGAGCGGATAACTTATCGGACTGGTTATCGGATGTGAATACTCGCCTTGGTAGCCTGTCACAACGTTTATCGGCCAGTGTCGCCAATGTTCGTGAAAACACTGATCTAGCTGGAGACAGCAGTGCTCGTCAATCGAGCGACGCCGGCTCATTTCAATATGTGAAAACACCTTGGTCTAAGATCGATGACGTATTTTACGAAGCGCGAGGCACCAGCTGGGCATTGATTCACATTCTTAGAGCCATTGAAGTAGACTTTGTGTTTACCTTGCAGGACAAGAACGCTCTAGTGAGCTTGCGCCAAATTATCCGAGAACTAGAAGCTACCCAGACTACCGTGTGGTCGCCTATGATTCTTAATGGCAGCGGCTTTGGTGTACTGGCTAACCATTCATTGGTGATGGCGTCTTATGTTTCTCGTGCTAACGCTGCCATTATTGATTTACGTCGCCTGTTAGAACAAGGCTAACCTTGACACGAAAACGTGTAAGCAGGTTACATGCAAAAACGCAAAGAATGGCAAATACGTGATGCAGAGCTAGAAGATGCGCCAGCCATTCTAGCCATTTTAAACCAAGCCTTTAGTAAGCAAGGCCAAGCGCCTTGTTTTGGCTTGCTCGACGTTTGTGAATGGCTAGAAAGTACCTCGCAACAGCAGCCTTTCCTCGTGGTTGAAAACCGCCAAGAAGTCATTGCGTGGTGCAGCCTGCAAGCGTTTTATGGCTTACCTGCCTTTGACCAAGCACTAGAAATAAGCCTATACGTTGAAAACCAACACCAAGGCCTCGGTCTGGGAGGCGCCTTACTTAGGCACATTGAAATACGAGCCAAACACATTAGCTTTACCCACCTGATTGCCCATATTTACAGCGGCAACCAAAACAGCAGAAACTTCTTTGAAAAACACCAATTTAGCCAATGGGGCAAACTACCCAACATCGCCCAACCTAACCCACAGCAAACCAAACAAGACCTATATATCCTCGGAAAAGAATATAACCATCAATAACAAGTAGGGGGCGTTAGGCCGAAGGCCGTAATGCACCGCTGGGAACGCAGTTCCCATAAAGTATACGAATACGTAAGCACCCGCCGTTTGGCCTATATACACATGGCTGTCTTGTTAAAATCGCCACCATTTGAAAATGGCATTCCTCCTCGAAACTCCCGCCTACCTCGTTGGAATGCCATATTTCAAATACCTAAATATGTCTGTTGTTTCAAATACCTAAATACGTCTGTTGTTTCAAATACCTAAACACACCTGTTGATTCAAATATACAAACCGTAGGGGGCGTTAGGCCGAAGGCCGTAATGCACCGCTGGGAACGCAGTTCCCATAGAGTAAACAAACTCGTCAGCTCCCGCCAATAGGCCCTTGTAAACATGGATGTCTTGTTAAAATTGCCACCATTTGAAAATGGCATTCCACCTCGAAACCCCCGCCTACCTCGTTGGAATGCCATATTTCAAATACCTAAATATGTCTGTTGTTTCAAATACCTAAATACGTCTGTTGTTTCAAATACCTAAACACGCCTGTTGTTTCAAATACCTAAACACACCTGTTGATTCAAATATACAAACCGTAGGGGGCGTTAGGCCGAAGGCCGTAATGCACCGCTGGGAACGCAGTTCCCATAGAGTAAACAAACTCGTCAGCTCCCGCCAATAGGCCCTTGTAAACATGGCTGTCTTGTTAAAATCGCCACCATTTGAAAATGGCATTCCTCCTCGAAACTCCCGCCTACCTCGTTGGAATGCCATATTTTAAATACCTAAACACGCCTGTTGTTTCAAATATACGAATACATCAATACCCTCCGTTGTGCCCTCCTAAACATTCCTGACAGTACGCTGTCAGGAGGCAGTAAATATAATTGCTTACTCATCTCAATTTAAACCCACAACATGTCCGGAGACGCTATGAACTTTAAAAAACGCACACTTATTTTAACCAGTATTTTTCTATCACTTGCGACTATAAACATGAATGTAAATGCAGAGGGAGTAGCAATAGAATGGGCGCCTTTTGTAAAAGTCTCTGGTGTAACGGATGACCAGTTAGTCACAAGTGCAAATGCGGTTAATGATGGTTTTCTTATTAATCAAAAAGGCTTTATAAAACGTGAGCTCATCAAGAAAAATGATGATGAGTACGCGGATGTGATTTATTGGAAAACACAGTCTGATGCCGCTGCTGCAGGAGAAAAAGTGAATACCTGTGCTAAGTGCAGTGATTATTTTAAGTTAATGGATATGCAAAAAGTTACGGGCGAAGGCTTTGCGTATTATATTATAATCAAGAGCTGGAATCGTTAAAGGTATGGGGATGAGGTTACGAGACTTAAAAGGCTTTGGGCCTAAAAGTGAGGAAATACTGGCTCAGGTTGATATACATTCAGTTGAAGAGTTCATGGCTTCTGACCCCTATCGTTTATATCAAGAGCTAAAGAATAAAGTTAAAGGAACGGGGCTGAATTCTATTTATGCCATTATCGGTGCGCAAGAAGGGGCTCACTGGCAAGAAATAGCTAGAACCAGAAAGACGGAAATATTACTTCGGCTTGATGATATGGGCTTAGCACCGAAATAAAAAACGGCTAACAAATACATGCATTTTGTCTACAAATGTATGTATTTGCTTTTTCCTTGAAAGATGCAGGCAAGGGCAGTTGAATTACACCTCACTGTGAAATAGGTATCTTTAAATTCTCATTTATCAAGATCAATGACCAACCTGATACAAATAGGCAATAAAGCGAGATGATATCGCCTTCTTATTTTTCATTATGAGCTTACTATGCTTGGTAGCATTTAAAGAGTGGTGATTCAGAGTAGTGTTACTCTGGATTGCCAAGTTTTTTTAATTTATACCAAGGGTGTCTCTGGTTATGTCTCTTTCTACAATTCTTATTACTGGCGCTAATTCTGGGCTTGGGTTCGAGTCAGCGCGACAGCTTGCCCTTCGTGAGGGTGTTTCTAAAATCATTCTTGCATGTCGTGATGAGGCGAAAGCTCAAGCGGCGCTTCAACAGCTTAAAAAGCTAACCGGCAAAGACATTTTTGACACTTTGCTAATAGATGTAAGTGATTTAAGTTCTTGCAGAAAAGCGGCTACAGAGCTTAATACTAAGGTAGATGGCATTGTTCTAAATGCGGGTGGTGGCGGTGGTGATGAGCCTATTAAAGTCACTAAAGATGGCGTTATGACAGTGTTTGGAATTAATGTCTTAGGTCACGTTCTTTTCACCGATCTTCTTATAGATAATGGCAAGTTATCTCAAACAGGCTCAGTTATGTATGTCGCTAGCTTTGCAGCCCGTGGCGCTCCTGAGCTTCGAGCCCCCAAGCCACCTATTACTGAGGGTTCAGTTGATGAATGGATGTCTGTAGCTAACGGCTCTAAGTTTACTGCAAAGACCCCTTACACCGACACATACGGAGCAACAAAACTGATGGGAGCGCTTTGGACCATGAGCATGGCGAGGAAGCACCCAGCGATGCGGTTCATCACCATTGACCCTGGTATGGCACGAGGTACCTCTGGTTCATCTTCTTTGCCTTTTGGTCAGAGGCTGCTTGTGGAAACCGTGATGTGGATTATGCAAACCCTAGGAAAAGCGCATTCTGTGGATGTGGGGGCTAAGCGGTATGTCGATGTTTTGCTGGATGCTAAAACATTCAAAACAGGTATTTGGTGGGGCAGCAAAAAAGGGCTTACAGGAGAGTTGGCAGATCAGGCTACACATTGGCCTGAAATTATTGGCGACAAAAAAGTTCAAGATAACGCCAACCTTGCCATTCATCACTTTCTTTAGGGGATTGGCTAAGTGACTTCTTAAGCCAATACTGTGGTGAAATGAATAGGTTTATCAAAGCTTCATACCATGTATAATAATCATTCTTATTAATTATGATGCTTGTTGGAGGGTACATGGAGCTTAATGTCTATTTAATTTGCGGGCGCGGTGAAAAGGGCGACAAATTCCAGCTTGGCCAAGTGTTTGATGAAACCGGTAACTACTTTCAAGGTGAATACGACCCAACAACACAGTTCAGCAGTATGGACGAATTGCAAGAAGTACTAGCCAACATGGTGAAGGTAGAGAAGCAAGCTCTCACGATTAACCAAATCAACCTATAGCGATTAGAACCTCATAGCATCCTCCGTGAGGTATTTTAAATGCCTCACTTCTGTAGGCGGCGTTAGGCCGAAGGCCGTAATGCACCGCTGGGAACGCAGTTCCCATAAAGTATACGAACACGCCAGCTCCCGCCAATAGGCCTTTGTAAACATGGCTGTCTTGTTAAAACTGCCATATTTCAAATACCTAAACACTCCTGTAGTTTCAAATATACAAACCGTAGGGGGCGTTAGGCCGAAGGCCGTAATGCACCGTTGGGAACGCAGTTCCCATAAAGTGTACGAACGTGCCAGCTCCCGCCAATTGGCCTTTATAAGCATGGCTGTCTTTTTGAATGCTTGTTAAGTTGAATGCTTGTTAATTGCCTTCAGGAAATTTTTGCTTTTGGTGTAAAACTCGAAGAATGTAAATTATTTCGTGACTTATGGCATATGAAACGACCATTGAAATCTCTGGGATTATTAACAACCTGCCCGGAATGCCTTCTCTCTCGACCCCCATTAGAGGTTGCTGAGTTAAGTTTTCGACTTTTTTCTCAATTATTTTGTCCGTTTTTTCTGCCGCTAATGGATTAAACTCGTATAAAAACTCGAATATCGCCTCACGGTCGTCCAGCGAACTTTTTTCCCAAACGATCATCTTTGTGCTTTATTTCTGATTTTCATTTTTCGAGCTTCCATATCCAATTTGGCATCCTCATGGCTGACAAACTCTCCCTGATCATTTTCTAATTTGCTAAACGCGGCGTTAACCTCTTCGGAAAGCCATTGATCATGCGTAAATATTTTACGTTGCTGTTCAGCAAGCTCTTCAGTGAGCTCTCTACAAGCGTCACTTAAAGTGCGACCTTGGCTTTCAGCCATTAACTGAGCCAAGCGTTTAGTTTCTTCATCCACTCTAAATTGAATGCGTGTATCCATGGGAAGCTCCTTATATGTGTGCTCACAAATGTTAGCACGCATATTGAATTTACGACAACTAACAAACTGGTTAACCCTCGTAGGGGGCCGTAATGCACCGTTGGGAACGCAGTTCCCATAACGTATACGAACACGTCAGCTCCCGCCGATTGTCCTTCCTAAACATGGCTGTCTTGTTAGAATTGCCACTATTTAAAAATGGCATTCCTCCTCGAAACTCCCGCCTACCTCGTTGAAATGCCATATTTCAAATACCTAAACACGCCTGTTGTTTCAAATATACAAACCGTAGGGGGCCGTTAGGCCGAAGGCCGTAATGCACCGCTGGGAACGCAGTTCCCATAAAGTGTACGAACACGCCAGCTCCCGCCAATAGGCTCTTGTAAGCATGGCTGTCTAAACGAGAGTTAAAATGGGTTGGCGTAAGCTTAAATTTACTCTGACCCCAATTATCTTACTAATGGCATGTGGCTCCAAAATGTAAAGGCTCGCTGTGGTGGCGAGTTAAACTTTCAGGTATTGTTTGTTTTTAGGGTTTGGTGTTTTATCGATTTTTCATATAACAAGCAATTAAACAGGGACAAATATTCGTTGGCTTTGTTCGCTGCGCTCCAATTATAGCCAACGTTATTTGCCCATTAATTGGGCGTTAACTGTAATAGGAGGTTCGGTGACAAATTTATTCGAACAAATAGCGGAGCTTAGCCCATTGTTCAAATGGTTTTTTCTAATCATTGCATTAGCTCCATTGCTAAGGATATTTGTCAGTCATTTGACAAGCAAACATACTATTAGTCAAAAGAATCTCGAACTGCTCCTTTCCGCTTACAATAATGGAAAGGTTAATCCATGTGAAAAGTTCGTAGTAGAGAACTTAATATCAGGTTTTTATAAGCGTTCGTTTACCTACCCAACTATAGATGCTTTGTTTAAAAGCACATCACCTAAACGAAGCTTTGAACTGTATCGTCATGTTGCACCTTATGTGGTATTAACTGACAGAAAGCTTCCGTTTCATATGAAAAAGAAATACGCGACTGTCAACTTGCTCGGTTTCCGTTTAGGTTATTGGGTTTCCATCAGAGAGTTCTTTTATTATGTTATGAGTAGTTCTACATCAGTACTCATATTTGGCTACTCGATAAAACTGTTGCTAAATTCACCAGAAGGTATAGAACAACAGTCAATCTTGGCGCTGAAAGTATTTGTTCTTTGCTTGTTTGCCATAATCCTATTGATGCTTGGTGTGTATTTTTTAAAACAGCAGGGAAAGATAAGGGAAGCTAAAGCGTTTTTAAAATTACAGTTAACAAAGCGTTCAAGAGGGATTCTCAACGCTTAGCATTTTCGGTCTAATTTAAATGAAGTGTTTAAAATAAATGGGGTCAGAGTAAAATTAAGTTAAACGAGAGTTAAAATGGGTTGGCGTAAGCTTAAATTTACTCTGACCCCAATTATCCTGACCCCAATTATCCGTTAAAGAAACAGTGCCCAGGCTTGCTGCTAGGTTAAAGGAGTCAGGCTTTGTTTTAAACCCAGATAAAGTAGCCCACGCTTCGAGTTAGTTGGGGTATAACAAAGCAATCAAGGCGGACATAAAAAGCTTGGCTTGTGCTCGTTCCTCGAAAAATTTTAGCCAAGCCTTTTATGCCGCTTATTGCGGCGTTGGTACTTATGGAGTTTTAGTTAAAGTGACGAAGTTTGATTATTCTAAGTTTGGTTTTGAACGAGAAGAATATGAAGTGGCTGATTTTAGGAAGAAGTTTGATCCTATTCAAACCCCTTCAGAACTATCGTTGAACATACAAAAAGTGGTTGATCAAATTTTGTCGCAGTGCGCCGATTGTGATTGGCAAGAAGACTTACTTACGTTCAAGGTAATTGAAGCACTCCGAAATGTTATGGCAGAGTATAAATTGCCTAATGTTGAAAGTCCCTTCGAAGGTGCAAAGTTTGACTTTGAAGCTTACAAATTAACTGGAAAAGCAGAGCAAACACATGGAGACATTGCAGTTATTATAACGCGTCTGTTTCCAGGCAAGACTAAGCCAATTTCTGGTGTTGCATTTTATGAAGCTAAGGCGTCAGGATCGGATTATTATGAGAGATGGTCATTTCCTGCTTTTTGCGTACAACAACTACGGCGCTTAGTTTCAAATACGCCAAAGTTAACCTACCTGTTCTACAACAAACAGAGTAGACAATACAATAGTACCCGTTGGCCCGGAGCACCTGAAGATAGAGAAAGAAACATTTATACTGGTCCGCAAGCGAATGCTATTACAGTTGATGCTAACTTTCTCAAGCAATACCGGGACGTTAACTCTGCTCTATCTAATGTGGGTGAATGTTTTGGTTCTCATTTTGTAGAAAGGATTCTTTCTGGAAGGGACTTAGATTATTCTCGAAATGTCGATGAAACTATTCGACGGTGGTTGAAAGTTACTCGACGTGCCTCACCATTAATTATCTCCGTTTCAGTTTACGAGGACATAGCTCAAACGTTTAGTACTCAACTAGAACTTCCTGGCTTAGAAAAGGTTTCCTTTCCTGAGATTGGGACGTGATTCCTTTCGGCACATACATAACAATCCGCTTATAGTAGGCGTTAGCTTTCTTTTTATTGTCTTTTATGTCAATCTTCCCTCATATTGAAAATATACCCTAATGGAGTATACTTTGATCTATAAGACCAAAGTTTTTGCTTCTTTAACGAAAAAAGAAGCTTTATCAGACAATGATCTTGTTAATGCTTGTAAGGAAATGAGTAACGGGCTTTTTGATGCTGATTTAGGTGGCAATGTTTACAAAAAGCGTATTGCATCAGGTAATAAAGGAAAAAGTGGAGGATTCCGTACTATTGTCGGTGCAGTTATAGGGGATAAGTATTTTTTCCTATATGCATTTGCTAAAAGTGATAGGGCTAATATCAACTCAAAAGAGAAACTAGCCCTAAAAGAGTTAGCAAAAGAGTTTTTAGAATTTAGTCAGGATGAGCTTAACCAATTAATTGAAGATGGCGAGCTCATTAAGGTAGGTGAATTATGAGTGACATTTTAAAAGCAGTACACAAAACAGCAAAAGGTTTGCAAAAGTCAGGTGCCATTAACAAAACCACGATGCGAAAGTTTGATGCTCTGTGTTTAACAACCGTTCATGAGTTTACACCAGAGCAAGTGCGTACTCTTCGACAAAAAAATAATCTGTCTCAGCCAGTATTCGCTCGCTATTTTAATGTTAGTGATAAATTAGTCAAAAAGTGGGAACAAGGTGAGAGTAAACCTAGAGGTGCAGCATTGAAAATGCTATCTCTAGCTGAAAAAAAAGGGCTTGAGGTAATTGCGTAATCAAAAGCTAACAAGTAAATCATCAGGATTTAAAAAGCTTGGCTCGCCTCATTCTTCAGCAGAATAAATGGAATAAATGGGGTCAGAGTAAAATTAAGTTAAACGAGAGTTAAAATGGGTTGGCGTAAGCTTAAATTTACTCTGACCCCAATTATCTATTATCTTGGATTTTGCTTGCAAAAATCGGAGTGTCCATAGATGTTAGGCCGTTATCGCTAAATTCACTTGCCAAGTAGTATGAATTGAACATTAAAAGGAATAAACATGGAGTTATCAGTAGAGGGATATAAATCAATAGCCTCTAAACAAACACTAAAATTTGACGGATTGACAGTATTATCTGGTGCAAATAGTTCTGGAAAGTCTAGTTTTATGCAACCTTTCCTTATATTGAAGCAAACAATTGAGAACCATTACGATTCTGGATCGTTGGAGCTTTATGGAGAGAATGCAAAACTTACGGATTCTTCTCAAGTCATTTCTAAAGTACCCAAGTATTTAAAAAAATCTTTTAGTGTAGAGATGAACACTGATTCAAATTCATGTGTTGTAGTATATAAGTACAAGAGAGGTTATGGCTTACAAGTCGATTCTGTAAGGCTGTTAAATGAAAAAATCCCTCAAGGATTAACGCTAAAATTAGGAATGAAGTCAGACGAAATTGAAGCTTCTGTGCCTGAAGAAGACTTTGGTTTTATAAGAAAATTCTATGAAAATGAAAATCTTACACCAAAATGGAAGGCAATCAGAGAAAAATGCTTTATAAGTGCAGAGTTATCTTTCGAAGGAGAAAAATTTTCTCGTTTAAAAGCAGGCATAGAACCAACTAATAGGCTTCAAAAGTTTGTTACACGTTTAATACATGTTCCAGGTTTGCGTGGAAATCCTGAACGTACATACAAAATAGCATCGTCTGATGACGTTTACCCTGGTTCTTTTGAAAAATATGTAGCTAGTATATTAAGTAATTGGAGTAAATTGAAAAAGTTTGAATCTAAATATTCTCAATTAAAAGAGCAGCTACTTGAGTTAGGTTTAGCGAGTAATATTAAAACAGTCAAAATTGATGACACCAGTGTTGAAATACAGATATCCCGTTCTAATAGCGCAGGTGAACAAGACTGTGTAAATATTGCTGATGTAGGATTTGGTGTTTCTCAAACACTACCTGTATTAGTAGCTCTTATTGGAGCAAAAAAAGGGCAGTTCGTTTACATCGAACAGCCAGAGCTCCACCTTCATCCTAAAGCCCAGTTTAAACTAGCATCAATAATAGCAAAAGCGATTAATCGTGGAGTAAAAGTTATTATTGAAACACATAGTTCTATCTTAATCCGTGGTATACAAATCGCCGTAGTGAAGAAGCAACTTGATAAAGAAAAGGTGGCTTTAAATTGGTTTACTCAAAACTATGATTCTGGTGAAACTGAGGTTTCGCAAGCAACTCTCGATGAATTCGGAGCATTTGGTGAGTGGCCAGAGGATTTTGATGACACAAGTCTAAATGTTG
Source organism: Marinomonas epiphytica (assembly GCF_054780655.1). Classification (NCBI taxonomy): domain Bacteria; kingdom Pseudomonadati; phylum Pseudomonadota; class Gammaproteobacteria; order Oceanospirillales; family Oceanospirillaceae; genus Marinomonas; species Marinomonas epiphytica. The sequence goes on along the minus strand of NZ_BAAGVX010000033.1, from coordinate 73,008 downwards.
AGCAGTTATACCTTGATGCGGTTGAAGAGGTTGCCTGTGGCTAATAAATATTCAGTAATTATAGATGCCGATATTGCAAGGTCTTCAGGTACAGCTGAGCACCCCGTATCCAGCGGCTCAAGAGCATTATTAGATTCAGTATCTAAAAATGGACATAAAGCGGCAATGTGCCCAACCTTAATGGCTGAGTGGAACAAGCATCGTTCATTGTTTGCTCGAAAATGGTTTGCGTCTATGATTGCAAAGAAAAAAGTACACTTCATAAAGCCAGAAAGTTCAATTACAGGCCTTATAAATGATCATTTAGAGAAAGATAAAAGTATTGCTATCGCAGAAAAGGATGCGCATTTAATTGATGCAGCAATAGAGGCTGATAAAATTATTGTCTCGAATGATGATATTGCGAGGGGGGTCTTTTGTGAACTATCAGCAAACTGTGGCAACATAAGAACTATAAAATGGTTCAACGCAATAACAGATAGAGAGTTTGTCTCACACTTTTTATTATCAGATTGCTTTGTTCCTGAAAAATACTATGTAGTTGAGGCTACGGCCTAACAAGTCATTTCAGCTGGACAAAAAACAGCTGGTTTTCGCTCGTGCCTCGCTAATTTTAACCAACTATTTTATTGCCTCTGAATGAGGCGTTGATATGACTCCCCATGTCAAGTAGGGCGTACGGTGTCAGGTCTAAATAAATAGACTAATGTCACTTCGTAAAATAGATGAGTGAGCACGTCGGAAGAAGCCAGTAATGTCGTCGGTTATCATGCTGGTATTCGTAGGTTAAATGGTTATGGCTATTCAGAGCTGACCTTACTTGATACATCGTGGCACCGGTTCTTCAGTCTATGTTCGTGGTTCAATAGGTCGTTTTACCTATTGCCATCCTAACGCCGTCGGAGCTTGTACCACCCCCGTTGCTTGTTCCAACGTTCCCACTCAAACTGGATTGTCACGCTGGCACTCTCGCTAAGCGTAAGGCCGGATTCACTCTAGGTATGATCACCTCTCTTGAGATAGCCCAGATATACGCAATCATTTCGCGAGCAATTGCGGTCACGACTAAATTATAATGCTTTCCTTTTTTAATTAACCTCTGATATCGCTTACATAGGCGTAACTGAGCCTGCCATGCAATATCAACAATTTTTTTGGGTAACCCCTTTTGCCGGGTCTGTAAATCGGTTGAAGTATTGGCTAGGTAGCGATAGGTATGTGCCCCTTCAATGAGTAAACGTCTTGCTCGGCTGTTTCCGCATTTTGTAAATGCACCACTACATAGGCTCAAACACAGAGCCAGAGCTGGGTACGAAGAGTTGGTTGTACATGCGGCTGGCGTAGTCGTCGGTCATGGATGCCATGTAATCACAAATAATTCGCAGGCCTGCTTGTTCGCTGTGTTGAGAAGCCTGGTGCCATTCTTTCGCAATCTCACTGGGTAATAAACGGCTAGGGTCGCTGGCGTAAGCCTCAAACATTTCTAGTAGCATTTGCTGGCCTTTGTACACCAGCATTTGTACTTCTGGGCGCTTGATTATGTGTTCCATTTCAAACTGCTTTAAACACTCTAAGGCTTGTTTTTGCGGCTCTGGTAAGCACACTTGAAAGCGTAGCAGAGGGTGCTCAAACTGTGTTTTTTCGGTTACGCTGCAAGCGGTAATAAACCAGCTTACTAGGCTGCCTATGGCTTCTTTGCGAAGGTGGCTCTGTTTACTGAACAGCTGAGTGCCAAGGCTGGTTAGATTTTGTGAAAGATAATCGCAGTCAACTTGGGCAAGCTTTGGGGCTAGGTGCTCTTGCCACATGTCTTGAGTGACCATGCCAAGTACAATGGCATCTTCTAAATCATGCACGCCGTAGGCAATGTCGTCTGCTAAATCCATAATGCTGGTATCAAAACCACAATGTACGGCTTTGGCGTGTTTTCCTTCTGGCCGTTGCTTGGTTGCCTTAAGTAGTGTTTTATCTGACTCGCTAAGAGGGTCGGTAATCCAGTCTAAAAGTTCGCTTTCTTCTTGATAGACGCATTTGGGTGGTTCCCATTGGAAAGCTTTAAACTGGCGAAAATTGTCATGAGGGGCAGGGTACTGGCCGACCACGTCATCGTGTTGTACAGGGTATTTCAGAATGCCCAATAGCGTCCGGCGGGTGACATCCATACCAAATGTTGGGGAATAGGAACCGCGCTTACCTAGAATACGTAATGACTGGGCATTGCCCTCAAAACCGCCATGTTTGTGCATCATGTAGTTTAGGGCAATTTCTCCCCCATGACCAAACGGAGGGTGGCCAATGTCGTGGCTTAAGCAAATGGTTTCAATGAGGGTGTCGCTGGCTAACCAAGCTTGAAACTCGGCTTCTTGTGGGTGGCTGTGCTTGAGCTGGTGCACAATACCACTGCCAATTTGGGCCACTTCTAGAGAGTGAGTAAGGCGTGTTCGGCTGTAGTCATTTTGTCGAATGGCTAAAATTTGGGTTTTAGACTGCAAACGCCGAAAAGCTGCACTATGAATAATGCGGGCTCTGTCTCTTTGAAAAGGGGTGCGGTAATCGTTGTCCCGAGGGGCGTCTTGCGCGGATTGCCTGTCATACCAAGGTTGCATCGCTTCGTTTGTACTGCTCATTCGCATCTGCTCTGCTAGAAATGAATTTCTAGTTTTCACGAAAAATAGACCTAGGTCAATGTTTCCTCATAAAGTTTGTCTATACTGAAGTGTCGATGAGTAAGTGATGGATTTATGCTAAACGTTCAATATTTAAATACCTTTAAAAAATTAGTGGAAACAGCCAGTTTTACCGAAACGGCTAAGCAATTAAGCATTACTCAACCCGCCGTAAGCCAGCATATTAAAAAGTTGGAAGACGCATTAGGGCAAACTCTGTTTATGCGCCATGGTCGTAAGGTGTCGTTAACACAACATGGTCAGTTGTTACTGGAACATGTGTTAACGCTAGAGAGTTGTCATTCGGAATTTATCGGGCGCTGGCAAACAATGGAGAGTAAAGAGTCCGCTTAAGCCTACCTCAAAGGGGAAGAGGCAGGCTTAATACGGCGATGGTTTAGCTTTGTTGTACGGTTGGAATTAAATTGCCAACGTGTAAACCACATTCTTTATGCTCAGACTCTTCCCACCACCAACGGCCTTCACGTTCATGCTGGTTTGGTAGCACGGCGCGAGTGCAAGGTTCACAGCCTATGCTGGTAAAACCTTTAGCATGCAATGCGTTGTAGGGCACATCAAACATTTTAATGTAATTCCAAACGTCTTCTGATGACCAGTCCGCTAAAGGGTTAAACTTATACAAGGGGTTCTCATCAGAGCTAAATGCACTGTCTTGTTCCGCGAAAGCCAGTACATTACGAGTGCCTGGGCTTTGGTCTTTGCGCTGGCCTGTTATCCAAGCGTCTAGGGTGGCAAGCTTGCGTTTTAATGGCTGAACTTTGCGTATGCCACAGCATTCTTTGTGGCCATCTTCAAAAAAGCTAAATAGGCCTTTTTCTTTGGTGAAGGCTTCTAGGGCTTCTTTGTCAGGCGATAAAATATCGATCTGAATGCCATAGTGTTTACGAACCTTGTCGATAAACTGGTAGGTTTCAGGGTGCAGCCTACCGGTATCAAGAGAAAATACCTGAATGTCTTTTTTGGCTTTGATTGCCATGTCAATCAGCACTACGTCTTCTGCGCCACTGAAGGAAATGGCAATATTGTCGAAGTGCTTTAAGGCGTTATGAATGATCTTTTGCGCTTCATCGGCACTTTGGCCAGCAATAAAGGCATCTAAATCAAATGAGGACATAATAAAATGTATCCTGTTGAAGTTGCTTTAGCTGTACCTTATCAAGTTGTGACAGGGAAGGAAAATACGAAACTACGCTAACCTTATAATTGAAAAGTGGTAGCGAAAACGCTCAAGTAAGTGGCGATTGTCTTGGAAAGCTTAGCTATTTGAAAGTGATTGTTATTTACGTTTTTTTATGGTTGGCGATTTGCTCATACAGGCCGTATAAAATACCCGCTGTTACCCCCCAAATACGAATGCCTTGATAATGCACTTCAAAGAAACCTCTGGAGCGAGTGTCAACCTGTTTGGTTTTAAATTGGTAGTTACTAGGGTCTAACAAGTGGTCAAGTGGTACCCAGTGCACGCATTTTACTTCTTCTTCGCAGAGGCTTAATTCACTACGGCGGGTCATTTCTGCCACTATGGGTTTGATACAGTAGCCAGAGGTTGTGCAGTATTCTCCTAACTCTCCTAACAGATCAAAGCAATCGGGTGCCAGGCCAACTTCTTCTAAGGTTTCTCTTAGGGCGGTGTATTGAATGCTGGTGTCTGTGTCGTCGTATTTGCCACCGGGAAAGGCGATTTGCCCTGGGTGGTTGCGCATGTGCAGCGCTCGTTGAGTGAGTAATACGTAGAGCTGGTCGTCTTTTGGGTCCTGCCAAATAGGGATCAATACCGCCGCAGAGGTAAAATCATGATCGTAGCCCTTAGGGAACATTGCTTGGTCAGGGTTATGAATCGGTATTTGTTGCGGAGCATTATCCAGAGCCGAGCGAATATCATCCAAGTTTGGTTGAATGGGCGAAGCCTTTAAAAAATGCTCTATTTCTGACATACAAACACCTATTGCAGAAAACGTTGTTCTAAAGTATGGGTTAATTTGCCCACTTTGGTAAAGGTTTCTTGGTATTCACTTTCTCCTGAAGAGTCGGCAACTAAGCCGCCACCAGCCCAGCAATGTAACTGACCTTGGTCTGCCACTAGGGTACGAATGGTAATGCTAGAGTCCATTTGGCCATTGGCACTAAAGTAGGCGATAGAGCCACAATAAGCAGACCTTTGGTGTGGCTCTAATTCGTCAATAATTTCCATGGCTCGTATTTTCGGAGCCCCCGTTATAGAGCCACCGGGAAAGCTTTGGTGGAAGCAGTGAATGCCTTGTTCTGGGCGCTCAAGCTTGCCTTCAACAGTAGATACCAAATGGTGAACATTGGCGTAACTTTCAAGGTCGAATAATTTGGGTACCTTAATACTGCCGGTTAAACAGGTGCGGCCCAGGTCATTGCGCAATAGGTCCACTATCATCAGGTTTTCTGCTTTGTCTTTACTTGAGTTGCAAAGCCAGTCGGCATTGGCTTGGTCTTGCTCTGGGGTCTCGCCTCTGGCAATGGTTCCTTTAATTGGCTTGGATTGCACTGTGCCTTTATCGCACAATAAAAAACGCTCAGGGGAGTGGCTTAGTATGCTCTGGCCTTTTTCTAGCTCCATGTAGGCTGCAAAAGGTGTAGGGCAAACCGTTCGTAGACTGAGGTAAGCTTCTAAAGGGTCGCCAACATATTGGCTGCTAAAACGTTGAGCAAGATTCACTTGGTAGCAGTCGCCCGCGCGAATGTAGTCTTGTACCTTATTGAACTTTTCTAGGTACTGATCGGCGGTCATGTTGGATTGAAAGGCCGTTCGTAATTGAAAAGAGGGCGCAGGCTCTGTGCTGGGTGTTTGTAGGCGCTGTAAAATATCTTGCTCTTCGTGTTCTGGGCACCAAGGGGTAACCATGAGTTGCGTAGTGGCTTCTTGATGGTCACTGATCACGGCCCAGCCGTATAGTCCTAGGTTTAGAGTGTCTAAGCGAATGTCGTGTTCTACGGTATCGGGCAATTTTTCTAAAAAATGGCCGCTTTCGTAACCATAGTATCCCATTAATCCGCCACAAAAAGGCAAGCTTTTAGGGGCGTTTTGGGCCCACTCTTCGCGGCACACCAGTTTCATTAAGTCATCTAATAAGGCGAAAGGGCTTTGGTCGGTGTTAAGGGAATATAAAGGTTGATCACGCCATTCTATCTGGCTCACGGCTTTTGCCATTTTGTAATGAGCACGAATACGGGCGATAGGGGAAGCCACCAATATGTCATAGCGTGTGTCAGCAAAGTGCTCATGGTTGCTATCGAATAAAGCGGGGTACGCTAAATCTCGCATGGATTGGAAAAAAGGCACTAAAGAAGTCTGATAAGGCAAATTTATCAGTTTGATTTCTGACATTGTTAGTAAATACCTAGTAACATAATACGAGTAGTATAAATCATTGATTGTATTCCCTTAATGGGGATTGTCACAGGGTATTTACAAGTGTCTGACGTTTTTTTTCTTTCTTTACCGCAAGTTCGCATGGCTTACCGCCTCTATGAAAACCCCAAGGCCACCACAGACCGTTGTGCACTCTTATTACATGGTGCTGGCGTCGCTGGGGAAATTACCTATTCCCCTATGTTGCCTTATTTAGAAACATGGCGTTGGCTATTAGTACCGGACTTAAAAGGCATGGGGGAATCTTTTTTCCCCGATGCTCAAGAAGCCCCTGTATCCATTTCCGAGCTGAGCGATGAAGTGGCCGAACTGTTAGCCCATTTAGAATGGCAAGATTTCGATATGATTGCCTATTCGCTCGGCGGGCTAGTGGCCTTAGATCTTAATGCCAAACGAGTTGCCCAGGGGCTTGGAGCCATAAACATGGCGTTGATGGAGCCTGCCTCTTTGGAGCGCGAAGACATAACAGAGCTGATGTCGGTGCGTTTAAAGTACCGAGAAGCTTCACGGCTCATACGTGAAACAGGCGATGTAGAGTTAGGGGTTGCCCAGTTTATGGATGGGGTATCACCAAACCGGCGTAAGCACCCTGTAGCAGAAAGTACCACCCAGTCCCGCTTGGCACATCGTGCGTTTGGCTTTGCTTATGCTTTAGATGCCGTAACGGATTTTGTTGAGCAGATGCTAAATGAAGGAGATCAAAGAGCTTACTTGGTTGCACAAGCGCCCAAGGTGCTGCTGTTATCGGGGGCTCTAAGCCATACCGGATTAAAAGATCATTACGAAGTGCTCAGTAAAGCCAATACTGCTTGGCAGCATGTGAGTTTAAGTGCTTGCGATCACTCGTTACCTTTCCAAAAGCCAAGGCAAATCGCCAAACACATTAACGGCTGGTTTTCTGCCTGATAGCTTCTATGCTTAAGAAAGGTACGATCTACTAACAAATTAGACGGGATTGTTTACCAGACTTTGTGCTTAAAAACAGGGAGGTTTTTATGGCAAAGCAAAATGGTTTTACCTTGTTAGAATGCATGGTGGTGATTGCCATGCTCAGTGCATTGGCTTATGGAACAAGCCATGTTGTATTCGGCTTTCGCCAATCTGAGCAAGATAAGCAATCTTTGTTAGAGGATTTACAAGCGCTGTCTGTTGCTTTGATGGCCGCCCGCCAATATGCCATTCGCTCTGGGCAAACGACCTACCTATGTGGTGGTGTATTGTGCACGGGTGATTGGTCTTCTGGCTATCGTATTCAGCATACAGTGGCTGCCGACACTTTGGCCGATGATTCCCAATCTGAAGGCTCGTCTTTACAAGTAGGGTATTTCTCCCCGACATTGCGCCTGCGCTGGCAAGGTTTTCCTAGTCAGCGGCGTTATATTGAATTTTTAGCAAATGGTTTATCGGCCTATCAAAATGGCCGCTTTATTCTGTGTGTGGGCGAATGGCAGGGGGAAATCGTCTTAAACCAAAGTGGCCGTTTTTACCTTAGTGATATTATTAAAGCTAAGGTTGGTTGTGCATGAGCCGGTTCAGACCAAGCACTCGCTCTAACATTGCAGGTTTTTTGTTGTTAGAAATGTTGTTTTGCCTAGCCTTATTAGCCTTGGTGCTAACACAAATGGCTAGCATGCACAGTCAACAGTGGCAGAGCTTAAAAAGAGATAAAGACAGCCGCAATCAGCAAGAACAAGCGAAGGTAGACGCCACTCTAGCAAGGCTGCTAGGTGGTTCAGCACTACTGAGAGGCGCTCAAAGCCCTGTTAGTGAGTATCCTAAATGTCATTTCTGCCAAGGCCAAGATTTTACCCTTTGGTATCAGCGTAGCAAAACCCTTCGCACCTCCCAGTTACAGAGCGATAAAGGGCCTAGCCAATGAGCCCGCGCAAATTAGCTTACCGACAGTCAGGCATGTTACTCATTGAAATGCTGGTGGTTTGTGCCTTAATTAGCATTATTTTACCCACACTTATTCAGCTCACCCAGAGCCTTTTGCAGCAGCAAACTAAGGCAAAATATTACCTACAGACTGAACAACTAAAAGCGGCTTTGAATGATCAGTTCAGCGCACAATGGGGGCGTTTGAAGCCAGCCGCCTGTTCTTATCCAAGCCATTTGGGAATACACATTGCCAATAATAGGGATGTGCCTGATCGTCTAAAAGGGCGAAATTTGGTGTCAGGCTCTGATTGGCTTGCAGCCAGTGATTTTGGCTTTTGCCGGTTATCCCTTAATAGCTTGCTAACACATGAGGTGAGCTTAACGAACAAATGTGGTTGGAAAAGCCGTCAAACCATCGTTTTTAGAAGTTGCATAGGGAGCTATTCTGCAACATTAAACACTGCGACCAGTCAAAAGGTAACCTTACAGGTAGTGCAATCTGATGCCCTAAATCAAGCAGGGATTTTTGAGAGAGATTTGGCCTATTATTGGTACGTGGGTAAAGGTAAAGAAGGCACACCCGCTTTGTGGCGCAGACCACAAATAAAGGGCAATGCGTTGGAAATTTGGAATGGCTTGGAAAAGCTGGCCATTTACCCTTTCTTAGATACCAGTGCTAACGGCAAGGTTGATGGCATTGCAACCGCTTATGGCCAATACCCTTTAACTCAGGTGAAGGCGTTATGGGTAGAATATGTATATCGCTTGCCTTCTTGCTCGGACGACGATACGCAAACAAATAAGGCGACGACATATTCTTATCAAACGTTGCGTGGCGAGCAATGGCAGTTTCAACCGCCATGTACTCAATTGGGGCAACATTTGATTGATCTAAGTGGCGGTCAATATGCTGGCTAAATTAGGTCGCCAAGCCGGTTGGGTTTCATTGCCCATTGTTTTGCTGTTGTTAGCTATGGCGAGTGCCAGTGCTTATTTTCAACGTCAGTTTCTGGCATCTTATGAGTGGCGCTTGTTGTTTCAGCAAAGCCAACAAACAGGGCGCTTTGCACAAGCCTTTTGGCAGGAGTTTGTTAACACACCAAACTTTGCTCAGGCCTCCCCAAGCCAATGTGAAGGGTTTTGCACTTTAGCCAAAGGTCTATCAAGCCAACGACAGTGGCAAACAAATACCCAGACCTATTTTTATCAGTGGCACTCGTATCAGGAAGAGATGAGCTCGACGGTTTTCTACCGACTGTGCGTGAGCAAAAATCAAAGCCAATATTATTGCTGGTGGTGGCAGAACAGTCATTTACAGAGTCATGGCTGGTTGCCCCGTTAAGAGTTTATGAATTAGATTGGTGTTGGTCGAGATGGGCTTGGCTGCAAAAAGTGCGCCCTTCGTCGTCTTTTATGGCATGTGAGCTTGGTGTATAGGCCTGGCAAACATAACAACGCACCATGTTTTCTTGTGTATTTTGAGTTTGTTTGGCTTGTTTGTCGATCTTCGCTTGTTTGAAAAGCGTAAATTGGCGATATAACCACCAGCCAATGAAGAAAATTGCAATAAAAACGATCAAACGGACGATCATACTCTTTACCTAGGTTGGGTAATTCCACGACAATAAAGGGTATAGTCTAACAAAGTTTATGAGATAGCAATCCTATGACACTCAGAATAGCAATGGCTCAGCTAGATATGCTGGTGGGCGACATTTCTAAGAACACACAAGCGGTTATAGCGGCCGCTCACAAAGCACGAGACGAAGAGGGCGCAGATGTCATCTTGTTTCCTGAATTGACCTTAACAGGATATCCGCCAGAAGATCTATTGTTGCGTCCGAGTTTGGATCAGCGAATTGAAACGGCCCTAGAAACCATCCAAAAAGACATTCAAGACATTTATGTGGTCGTGGGGTATCCACGCCGTATCGATGGTGAGTTGTTTAATTGTGCGGGTGTGTTTTATCAAGGCAAGCTTTTAGGTGAATATTCGAAGCAAAAATTGCCTAATTTTTTAGTGTTTGATGATAAGCGTTATTTCAGTGCAGGTGAGCAAGCTTGTGTTGTGAACATTAAAGGTGTGCAAGTGGGGCTGAGTATCTGTGAAGACATTTGGCACCCGCAGCCCAGCGCACAAGCTAAAGCAGCGGGCGCTGAGCTAATTCTGAACTTGAATGCCTCGCCATTTCACATTGAGAAAATGGGCGAACGCGAAGCCTTATTACACCAAAGAGCAACAGAAGTTTCCCTGCCCATTGTGTATGTGAACTATATGGGCGCGCAAGATGAGCTCGTGTATGAAGGTGGCTCTTTTGTGGTGAACAGCAAGGGGCAAAAAGTGCAACAAGCCCCATGGTTTGAAGCTGGCTTGTATTGTGTTGATATGATTGTAGACGAGTCTCAAACTGCCAAAGTTGAACCTGTCGCGGCAAGCATTGCGCCTAGCTTGGGAGTCGAAGCCAGTGTTTATCAAGCCATGGTTCTAGGGCTTAGAGACTACATAGAGAAAAACCGCTTTAAAGGCATTGTGCTTGGTTTAAGTGGTGGTATTGATTCGGCTTTGTCTTTGGCCGTTGCGGTAGACGCTATTGGTGCTGAGCGGGTTCAAGCCGTGATGATGCCTTATACCTATACATCGACCATGAGTTTAGAAGATGCAGAAGAAGAGGCGAATTTATTAGGGGTTAACTACAGCGTATTGCCCATTGAGTCTATGGTGAGTGCTTTTAGTAACGTATTGGCCCCAGAGTTTGAAGGTTACGGCAAAGATACGACGGAAGAGAACTTGCAAGCTCGAACTCGTGGTGTGACATTAATGGCGATTTCAAACAAGAAAGGCTACATGGTGTTAACCACAGGCAATAAGAGTGAAATGGCGGTGGGTTATGCCACACTTTATGGGGATATGGTAGGGGGCTATTCTGTCCTAAAAGACGTGTTTAAAACCTTGGTTTTCAAACTCTGCCGTTATCGTAATACCTTGGGCTATGTGATCCCAGAACGAGTGATTGTACGACCACCATCTGCCGAATTAGCACCCGATCAAGTCGATGAAGATTCTTTACCAAGCTACGATGTATTGGACGACATACTGCATAAGTACATTGAACAAGACATGAGTGCGGAAGCCATTTTAGCAACTCAAAAGTTCGACCGAGAGACAGTTTATCGAGTATTAAGACTGGTTGATGTGAACGAATACAAACGCCGCCAAGCGCCAACCGGTGTGCGTATTACGGCGCGTGGTTTTGGCCGAGACCGCCGTTATCCTATTACCAATGGTTGGCATATCGGCGAATAATAGCCTCAGAATGCCGAGTTTTTGCTAAAGTCTAGCTACCCTCCTAGTTCTAAGTATTTATTAGAACTAAGCGCCAAAAGTAATTTTTACCTTTGGCGCTTGCCTCCACTTACCTTTTTGTAGGTCAGCTGTTATAACAGAAGGATGGGACATTTTTGTCCAAAATTCGATTTTCGGCTGAGGAAATTCAAGGCCTAAAGTTGGCATTAATTTTTCATTAGCCCATAAACAATAATAACAATCAGGTACAACTCATATGAAGGCTTTTATCCCTTTATGGATCAAGCAAATTGGTATTGGTGGGCGCTTATTCCTCGCTTTTGTGTTGATATCTTCAATCACATTACTGGCCAGTGTGCTGGTTACCCACACCTATTTAGATTTAAGTAATCGACTTACCTCTCTTAAACAACAAGATATTCCTGGCCTCGATGCGGCCGCACGCCTTAATGACAAAAGCCGCTTAATTGTAGCGACAGCTCCATTATTGGTAACAGCAGAAGCCAATGCCATTCGTAAAAATGCCATGCAAGAACTGCAAGTTGCCATCCTAGAAATGGACACTCTGATGCGTAATTTACCTGACTATAATCGCTATTTTGTTGAATTAATTACGCAAATTCACAACAGCCTTACTCTGCTGAATCGAAGCGTTGAACAAGGTGAGCAGGTACGAGCGCAGATGTATCAGCAAAGTTTACATATCTACCCATCTTTTGAAGTTCTAAGGGCGCAGATCATGTCTCTTACAAATGCAGAGCAGTTGTCATCTATCACTGAACGCTTGTATTACCTCTCTGGATTAATTGAAAAAGTCAGTAATGACGCCACCTTTAATGAGCTTGATTACACATTCTTGCGATTAGAAAAGTTGGGTGGTGAAATACAACAAGCTCTACAAGAACAAACAAGCATTCCTATCTCATTAGAGACAAAAATCACTCAGTTTGTCGCTCTTGGTTCACGCCAAGGTGAGCTGTTTAAATTAAAAAATGAAGAGCTGGAACTACGCTACCAGCAAAGCTATTTTCTCAGTAATAGCCAAAATCATATACAGCAATTAGCAGCGCAAGTTAACCAATACACGAATCAAACCAATGCAAGTATCCGTAGCTCCCTTGATAGCGCCCTACAATTAATGAATATTAGTGTACGTAATGTGTTACTGCTTTCCTTAATAAGTTTAACCGCCGCTTGCGCTATTTCATGGTTTTACGTTCGCAAAAATGTCTTACAACGCATCTTAGCTCTACAGAAAAATATGCGGGCAATTGCCAGCTCGCAACTGGAAACAGAGGTACAAATTATTGGTCTGGATGAAATATCTTCAATGGCCAGAGACTTAAAGTTCTTCCAAGATACCGCTATTAAAGTAGAGCGTACCAACCAACAATTGGCGGCAGAGGTTGAAGAACGTATTGCGGCAGAAAAACAACTAAAGACCACTCAATCAGAACTGGTTCAGGCCGGTAAGCTCGCCGCTTTAGGGCAGTTAAGTGTGGGTATTACCCATGAAATTAATCAGCCTCTTACTGCCATATCAAGTCATATCCATACCGCTAAACGCTATTTAGAAAGGCATCAATTCGATAAAGTGACAGCAAGCTTAGATAAGATCAATCATCTACTGAGTAAAACCGCTGGGATTACTCGTCATTTAAAAGCCTTTGCTCGTGAAGCAGGAACAGAATGTTATGCGGTTGATTTAAACAAGGTAATTGAAGAAGCGATCGAGTTAATGCGCCCGCCAATCAATGAGAATAACTGTGAATTGAAGTATCAGCAGCACGATGATTTATGGGTGCTTGCAGAGCCAATACGATTAGAGCAGGTTTTGGTTAATCTACTCAGCAACGCTGTGGATTCTCTAACAGACAGCACGAGTAAAACAATCACAATTAAAGAAGAAGTTTTAGAGACTAAAGTGCTCATCCATGTCATAGACACAGGTTGTGGAATCCAAAAAGAGCATTTGAACGAGATTTTCGACCCCTTTTATACCCAAAAAGAGGTTGGTGAAGGCTTAGGTTTAGGCCTGTCCATTAGCTACAACATCATCCAAGATTTTGGTGGCCGAATGTTAGTTACCTCTAAAGAAGGTGAAGGTAGTTGTTTTTCCCTAGAGTTAAAAAAATACAATAATTAAAAGCTTGAGGTTTATATGCTAAGTGATATCTGCATCATGATAGTTGATGATGAACAATCCATTCTTGAGGCATTAACAGAAATGTTAGAACTTGAAGATTTCCATGTTGAAGTTTTCAAACAACCTGACAGAGCGTTGCAATCACTAAGAGAAAATAGCCCTGTGGTTGTACTAAGCGACGTTAAAATGCCCAAAATGGGCGGTTTAAGCCTATTAGCTCAAATACACTCTCTTGATAAAGACATCCCTGTCATTCTGATGAGTGGTCATGGGGATATTCCTATGGCGATTGAGGCCATGAGAGAAGGGGCTTATGACTTCTTGGAAAAGCCCTTAATACCAGATGTGTTAATTCAACAGTTACATAGAGCAATCGAAAAGCGTCAATTAATATTAGAAAATCGCAAACTTCGCCAGGGATTACAACAGCATCAAGGTATAGAAAGCACAATCATTGGCGACTCAAGCGCTATACAAGCCATTCGCCAACAAATACTTTCTTTAGCTCAAGCAAATGTAGATACCATCATTTATGGTGACACAGGTTGTGGTAAAGACGTGGTAGCAAGGGCTTTACACGAATACAGTGAAAGAAAAGAGCAGCGTTTTATTGCCATCAACTGTGGTGGAATGAGTGAAAGCCTCATCGAAAGCGAATTATTCGGCCATGAAGCAGGCTCTTTTACCGGCGCTAGCAAACGCCATATAGGTAAAATTGAAGCGGCCAATGGCGGAACCTTATTTCTTGATGAAATAGAAACCATGCCTATTTCAGTACAAATAAAACTACTAAGAGTGCTACAAGAACGAGCAATTGAGCGCGTTGGTAGCACAAAAACTATTCCTTTGACCTTAACAGTTATTGCTGCCAGCAAAGAAAATCTCGCACAATTGGGAGATGCAGGCCTATTTAGAAAAGATCTATTTTACCGTTTAAATGTCGCCAGTTTGACGATTCCGCCCTTAAAAGAACGCCCTGAAGACGTATTACCCTTGTTCCACTTTTATGTCTCACAAGGGGCCAAACGCTATCAAAAGCCAGTTCCAGAAGCGGATGCAAACATTCTCAATCGACTATTACAGCATGATTGGCCTGGAAACGTCCGGGAGCTTAAAAATGCCGCTGATCGTTTTGTGCTAGGTATTAGTGAGGCTTCTATCGACTCGATCAAGGCTCAAGATGAAAGTGTTGGCTGCTATGAAGAGCGCATGGAGCAATTTGAAAAGCAATTACTTATTGATGGCTTAAGAGCTACCCAAGGTCAGCTTAATGATGCGGCAGAGCTTCTGAATTTATCCCGAAAAACCCTCTATCGAAAAATGAGAAAACACCAGCTGGATAAGCAAAATTTTAAATTCTCCGACGACTAAGGACAACTTTGACCCATTTGCCAATTTCATGAAGACAAAGATGACCCAAAGAAAAGCCCCGTTAACATCTAAAAACCATAAGGTATTGATAAATATATATTTTATATTTCTGGCATCTGCTTTGCTCTAGCCTATTTACCCACAATAGTTGGGCTAACGCATCTCCGTCTACGGAACCTCCCGACCGGTGATAAAAATAAAAAAATGTGTTGAGGAAAGAATAATGTCTAAAAAAATACTAACAGGACTATTAGTTTCAGGATCTTTGTTGCTAACTAGTATGGCGCAAGCTGCAGATTGTAATCATCGCGGTGTGCTTGATGAAAAGTTCTGTGATGAAAACATGGATCTCGTTGCAGATACACCGAAAGACCCAGGCCAGTGGCGTGACCCAAGCACTCTTGTGTTTACGTACACGCCAGTGGAAGACCCTGCCGTTTATAAAGATGCTTTCCATGAATTCCAAGAATACCTCACCGAAAAAACAGGTAAGAAGGTTATCTACTACACAGTCCATTCTAATGCAGCTGAAGTTGAAGCTATCCGATCTGGCCGTTTACATATTGCTGGCTTTTCAACAGGCCCTACTGGTTATGCTGTAAACTTAGGTGGTTATGTTCCTATCGCAGTAAAAGGTACAGCAGAAGCTTTCCAAGGCTATAACCTAATCATTGTAACCAAGCCTGACAGTGGTATTGAAACGGTTGATGATCTCAAAGGGAAAGTGGTTGCTCATACCTCAGCCTCTTCTAATTCGGGTAACCTTGCTCCCCGAGCCTTATTCCCAAATTTAGGTATCACACCAGATAAAGACTACCAAGTGAAATACTCAGGTAAGCATGATCAATCCATCATGGGTGTACTATCTGGTGATTACGATGCCGCCCCAGTCGCTTCCGATGTATTTAAGCGCATGGTTGATGCAGGACGTATTAAAGCGGAAGACTTCCGTATTATTTATACCAGTCCACGTTTTCCTACTTCTGCATTTGGCTACGCTCATGATTTGAACCCAGAGCTGGTTGAAAAAATTAAAGATGCTTTCTTTACTTTCCGTTTCTCTAAAGAAATGCAAGACACCTTCGGTGGCGCAGATAGATTTTTCCCTATTACTTACAAAGAAGACTGGGCTGTTATTCGTGATATCGCACACGCAACAGGTACAGCGTACACAAAAACTGGTTTACAAAAACTCGCGGAAAAAGAAGCAGAAAAGGCCGCTAAAAAACGAGCAGCAGAACTGGCTAAACAAAACGGTTAGCTACCTTACCTAACCCCATTTAACTTTTGATCTTAATTAAAAGGCTATGTGATGGTGAAAATCACATTGCATAGCCTTGCTCGTCTTTAGGAACTTATTATGCAAACAACTGCACCCAACTCTCTACTTTCCATTCGCGGCTTACACAAGGAATACGTTGCTGGTAATGCGATTTTAAAAGGGATTGATATCGATATAGAAGAACAAGGTATTATCGCCATTATTGGCCCTTCCGGTACAGGTAAAAGTACCTTGTTACGTTGTATTAACCGCCTAATCGATCCAACACAAGGACAAATTTTATTAGAACAAGAGGATTTGTCGCAAGCCAGTGGCAAGCAGCTTAGAACATTACGCCGTAAAATAGGTATGGTTTTCCAAGAATACAATTTGGTTGAGCGCTTAACGGTTATAGAAAATGTGTTAACGGGTCGATTAGGCTATATGTCAGCGTGGGATGCTTGGCGCCGCAAATTTTCGCAAGAAGACATAAATACCGCGTTTCAACTATTGGAAGCCGTGGGCCTTGCAGAACATGCGAAGAAGCGAGCTGACAGCTTATCCGGCGGACAGAGGCAGCGTGTGGGTATCGCTAGAGCGGTCATGCAAAACCCACGTCTGCTACTAGCTGATGAGCCAACGTCTTCACTAGATCCGAAAACAGCCGTCGAGATCATGGAGCTATTAGAGCGTTTTGCTGAAGAGAAAAACATGCCTGCTCTCGTCAATATACATGATGTAAACCTAGCACGACGTTATGCAAAACGTATGATAGGTATGAGTAATGGCGTTGTTATTTATGATGGCGCTCCAGAAGGCATTACGGATGATCACCTAAAACAAATTTATGGAGGTGAATCATGGCTCGTTTAACGCCCAATAACCAATATGAAGACCCATTTAAAACAAGTTGGTTGATCCGCTTCGCCTGGCTAAGCGTCGCTGCTTATCTAGCTTACTCCTTCAACGCTATGGGGTTAGAGTGGGAACGAATTCAGCAAGGTTTAGGCCAGGCAGGAACCCTATTGGATCGTATGTTTCCACCTAACTTTTCTCGCTGGGAGCTGCTCTTAAGTGGTCTTGCTGAGAGCTTAGAGATTGCGGTGATCGCTAGTATTACAGGTATCGTGCTCTCGCTATTCTTTGGTTTATTTTCTGCCCGAAACTTAATGCCAAATTGGATCAGCATACCTATGCGTGGCCTCATCGCTTTATGTCGTACTTTTCACCCTGTGATCATTGCGATTTTATTTGTTAAAAGTGTTGGATTTGGCGCCCTCGCAGGGATTCTCACCTTGGTTGTAGCCTCCATTGGCTTTATCGCCAAGCTTTTTGCAGAAGCGATTGAAGAAATATCTTTAAAGCAAGTAGAGGCTGTACGTGCTACCGGAGCAGGCTTTATTAGTGTGATTTTGTTCTCTGTCATGCCACAAGTTTTTGCCCGCTTTATAGGTTTTTCTACCTACCAACTCGACTCTAATCTTCGCAACTCCACCATGGTCGGTATTGTGGGTGCCGGAGGCCTTGGTGGTACGTTATTTTCGGCGTTTCAACGCTTTGACTATGATTTTGTCGCAGCGATTCTTATCACGATTATTGCAATCATCATGGTGGGTGAGTTTTTATCTAACATTGTGCGCCGTATTTTTAGCTAGGTGTGAAGGAGAGTATTATGCAAACAAGTATTAACCATCATTGGCAACGTTTCACATTTAAACAAAAGCTCTCTCGTTACAGTGTGTATTTAGTATTAGTTATAGCACTGGTGCAGTCTGTGCAAAATGTGGAAGTCATCCCTGAATTTTTCTATGACGCGCCAGAGCAAATGGCGGATATGTTTAGCCGCATGTGGCCTATAGAATGGAGTTATTACCCGCTTTCGGTTCATGACGCTATTATTGAAACCTTGAACATCGCAACGATCGGCACCTTGCTAACCCTTGTTATCGCTGTTCCTCTTGCTTTAATGAATGCCAACAACATTACTAGTTCCGTTTGGAGCCAATGGGTTGCTCGTTTCTTCTTAGTATCCTCCCGATCCGTTAACTCATTGGTTTGGGCACTGTTGTTCGTGGCTATCTTTGGACCAGGGGTCATTGCTGGTGTTTTAGCTATTGCATTTCGTTCGGTCGGCTTTGTCGGTAAACTTTTAGCTGAGGCTTTGGAAGAAGTAAACATGGGTTCCGTCGAGGCAATACGTGCCACAGGAGCTTCTCCAACAACTATTTTATTGAAAGGCTATTGGCCTCAAGTATTACCTGCTTTCTTTAGTATTGTGCTCTTTCGCTGGGATATAAATGTTCGTGAATCTGCTGTACTGGGGTTAGTTGGTGCAGGTGGTATCGGTGTCGTACTCAGTGACTCCATGAACTTATTTCAATGGCAAAGAGTTTCCATTGCTTTATTGGCTATTTTTGTCGTGGTAATTTTAGCTGAGATTTTAGTGGTGAATATTCGTAAAAAGTTAATATAGGTTTCATTAAAAAAACAATGCTCAGTAAAATAACTAAATTAGCCGACATGTACGGGTAATCCATATAGCTTTTTATCTCCGTTGTGTTGAAAGTCTCTTGGCTGACACGTTTAGAGGAGTAGGCTTATTTTTGTTGGTAAGATAGCTGGTGAGCCCCAAGTTAATAAAGCTGAGTTTATTGCTTTGAGCATTGTTCCTACCTTATGAGCTGAGCCCATCAGCTCATTTTTTATTTGTAATAACCCATTAATACCTATGCAATTTCAATAACTGGTACAACTTCCTTGTACTTATTTTAAGAACGAGGAATGGGTAATGAAAAATAAAAAGATTTTAATGATTACAGGTGATTTTACGGAAGATTACGAGACTATGGTGCCTTTTCAGGCTCTGGTCAGCGTGGGACATACTGTTGATGCTGTTTGTCCTGATAAAAAAGCTGGGGATTTTGTCGCTACCGCCATTCACGACTTTGAAGGTGACCAAACCTATACGGAAAAATTAGGCCATAGGTTCACCTTAAATGCCACGTTCGACGATATTAATGTGGAAGAGTACGATGCCCTTGTTGTGCCAGGTGGCCGAGCACCAGAGTACTTACGTTTGAACAAAAAAGTCATTGCCATGGTGCAGCATTTCTTTAACGAAAATAAACCTGTTGCGGCGATCTGCCATGGGGCTCAGCTATTAGCCGCGGCCAAGGTGTTAGCAGGTAGAACCTGTTCTGCTTATCCTGCTTGCCAGCCAGAGGTTGAGTTGGCACAAGGCGTTTATGCGGATATTCCTGTTGATCAGGCGGTTACCGACGGTAATCTCGTGACTGCACCTGCCTGGCCTGCTCATCCAAACTGGTTAGCTCAATTTTACCTATTATTAGACTAAGCAACTAACAGGGTAAAGAAGGGCTCTTTACCCTGTTGTTCATTTCTACTGTGCTATAGTTGCTGTTAACCTTGTGTCTTCAACAAAAATAATAATCTTGATGGTGTGGCTCTATGTGTAAATTATTTGTCGGCTCTAACCCTGAACTTTGGGAAAACGTTACCCGTTCAATTCGCATAGACGGTATGGTTACCAGTATACGCTTGGAAAGCTATTTTTGGTTTACCTTAGAAGAGATCGCCCAGCGGGATGATATGAGCTTGGCCTCAATGATCGCTAAATTAAACCATGAAGCCTTAGATGCGGGGCATGATCTGGGGAACTTTACCTCTTTTTTGCGTGTCTGCGCCATGCGCTATCTGCATTTACAAACCTTAGGGATTCTCCCTAATTCTGCTGATGTGAGTATCGCTTCTCTTAATGCCGACAAAATTCTACAGCAAGAGCAGTATTATCGAGACTCACAGCATTAACTTGCCTTCGCTCTCTGTTTAATTGTTTGATCTATTCGTAATTATCTTGCTTTGCTTCTAAAAGGCATGGGCGCTTTCCTATATACTAGACCCCCTTTAATAGGTGAGGTGTTCTCATCTGAGTCCGATACAGTAAACGATGGAAAATTATGTTTGGCCCAAGCACAACTCGATTAAATAAATACATTAGTGAAAGTGGTATCTGTTCACGCCGAGATGCAGATCGGTTCATTGAGCAGGGCAATGTGTTTATTAATGGCAAGCGAGCCAAGGTTGGCGATCAAGTGAGCCCGGGGGATACGGTTCGAGTGAATGGACAGATTATTGAACCTCAAGATGCAGAAGATTTTGTTTTTATTGCCTTAAATAAACCTGTTGGTATTGTCAGCACCACAGAAAGCAGTGAAAGGCATAATATTGTTCGATTCGTTGGCCACGGGGTGCGTATTTTTCCGATTGGTCGTTTAGATAAAGATTCTCAAGGGCTGATTTTTCTTACTAATAACGGCGACCTGGTGAATAAGATCCTGCGTGCCGGTAATAACCATGAGAAGGAATACCTAGTTACCGTAAATAAGCCGATTACCGATGGGTTTATCGCAGGGCTCGGAGGCGGTGTGCCGATACTTGGCACTATGACCAAAAAGTGCCCAGTTAAAAAGGTCTCTACTTATGTGTTCAACATTACCTTAGTGCAAGGCTTAAACCGACAAATTCGCCGTATGTGTGAGCATTTTGGCTACGATGTGGTGAAGCTTGAACGAACCCGCATTATGAATGTGGATTTAAAAGGCTTACCAGTGGGAGAGTGGCGAGATCTTACTCAAAAAGAGCTTGCTGTGCTGTTAAAATCCGTGGAAGAGTCCTCTTCTGAAGCGAGTCCGCAAAAGCAGCCCCGTAGAAAAACGACTCACTCTCAACGCCCAGCGGGAAAAAATACCACCAAAAATGGGACTGGCTCTAACACAAGAAACAACAAGAGTCGGGCTTCTCAGTCATACCCTAAGAAAGGTGAGGCGGGGCGGGGTAAGCCGTCCGCTAAACGGCCTGCAAATGGTAAATCACCTAATGGCAAATCCTCTCATTCAGGTGATAAGCGCCCCTTTAGCAAAGGTGGGCAGGGTAAACCAGGAAGCAGACGCCCTGATACGAATAAAAAGCCTCACAAGAAGCCGAGCGGTAAGCGTTAATGGCGCTTAGTTTCGAGCAATAGCATCAGTTATTATTGATCCGCTACGGGCGGGTATTCAAATCACTCAGTAAAGAATGAAAGCTTCTAGGGAAACTAGAAGCTTTCAGTGGGGCCTAGTCTTTCTCGTTAACAACAATGACCTTGCGGTGTGGGAAAGGAATTTCAATGCCGTTTTGATCAAGGGCTTTTTTCACCTGCTCTGGCACACTGTATAAAATGTTGAAGTAATGTTCTCCTTTACAGAAGGGGCGAACAATAAAGTCGACCGAACTGTCATTTAAGGTTTCCACCTCAATAAAAGGAGCGGGTGTTTTTAATACGTGAGGGTGATTAGCCAGTACTTCTTCAATGACGGCGCGAGTTTTATCTGTATCTTCATCGTATGCGACACCAAATCTCATATCCACACCACGTTCAGTATAGTGAGAGTGGTTAATAATCTGCTGCCCCCAAATCTGGCTATTTGGGATGATGATTTGTTGGTTATCAAAAGTTTGTAAGACGGTGGTGAACATGTCTATTTCTGTGACATTACCAAAGCGTCCCGCCGCATCAATAAAATCCCCAACCTTGTAAGGGCGAAATAATAACAGCATAACGCCAGCGGCTAGGTTGGACATGGCCCCTTGTAGTGCTAAGCCGACGGCCAAGCCTGCGGCACCTAATAAAGCCACAATCGATGCAGTTTGAACCCCAAAGCGGTTTAGTACAGCAATGATGACGAAAGCCAGAATAATGTACCTTGCCATACTACCAAGAAAGCGAAATAGGGTGTCGTCTAGCTGATTGTGTTTCTTGCTGAGTTTGATGATGAGTTTATTGACACTGCTGGCTACCCAAAAGCCAACTAGCAAAATCACAATAGCGAGTAATAAATTGGTTGCCCATGCTATTGCAACGGGAAAATACTGATTAGCATCCAGTTGTTCGAATAACTCTGACATAAACTTTCCTTAAAGGGTTATTAGAAAGTGAAATGCTAATTTTATTTATTAAATAATAATGTTGTTTTTATGTAGTATTTTGTTGGCAAAGATCCAATAAAGTGAATAAGCATTTTTTCGAAGCTTGCAGGTCTTGATATAAATAAGCGTTGGTTATCGCTCCGTCCATTAAAATACAAACTGCGTCTAACCTAGAAGCGTTATTTAAGGCGAGTTTTTCTTCTAATAATTCCCTCAGTGCAAGCTTATGATTTTTGCACTGCTTAAAAATTTCTGAGCTATCGCCTTCAACTTGTCCTGCGGTATTAATAAATAAGCATCCTTTAAAGGCTCGTAGTGCTTTTGCCTTGTTGTTAAACCAATCGTCATAAGCTTGCACTAGTAAGTGCACTGCTTCTTGCGGTGAGTTAGCTGGGGCGAGCGAACGTTCTAACCATGCCATAAAAACTTGGTGTCGGTATTCCAAGCAGGCCACAATGAGTGCTTCTTTGTTGGCAAAGTGATGGTACAGGGTTTTTTTGGCAATGCCTGAAGCAGATAAGATTTCGTTAATACCTACCTGATTAATGCCTCTCTTATAAAAAAGAGGTAAGGCGCATTCAATGAGTTGCGTGCGTTTGTCTTGCATGATGGGCTCCTGTCATGGAAGTAGATTGACATAGGTAGACCAATTTGTCTACTATTGCGCAAAAGTAGACAAGTTGGTCTACAATATTATGGAGGAACTATGTCAATATCTATTCAATCATTTAAAACAGCATTTTTAGCCGGCCTTGGGAGTGCGTTAGCCATTGCTGCGCTGGGGTATTTACAAACTCTAGAGTCTAATCTTATTTGGCTAATGGCGCCGTTTGGAGCCAGTGCGGTGCTGATTTTTGGCGTGCCAAACAGTCCGCTGGCAAAACCGAAAAATGTTATATTTGGGCATGTTATTACCGCTTTTATAGGACTTGCATTTGTTCAGTTTTATGAAGTGACCCCCATTACAATCGCCTGTGCGACAGGGTTAGGTGTGATGCTGATGTTGCTCACCAATACGACTCATCCACCAGCAGGAGCCAACCCTATACTGATCATGATGAGCTTGGCAGATTGGAGTTTTTTGTTCTCGCCTGTGCTGGTAGGTTCGTGTAGTCTTGTTGTTATCGGTAAGTTGTATTTTTACCTTCAACAGCGTGGAAAATTTTAACTGGCTCAGGGGCGCATTATTTTCATAAAAGCGTCTTATCAATCTGTTACAATGACGGCCTAGCTTTTGTAATGATTGAACTGGCGAAACGATAGGGATTTGCGTGCTGCAAGAAACCACCTTGGTATGTGACGAGTGTGACTGGGTTAACAGTGTTCCCCCTTTAGTACGCGGCGAACGCTTAAAATGTCAGCGCTGTGACCATGTGTTAATCAGTCTTCATAAGCATGCAAAAGCACGTATTTTTGGCTTCAGTTTGTCGGCAATGCTTATGCTGGCCATGTCTTTTTTATTTCCTTTTCTGGGCTTTTCGAGCAATGGCGCAGAAAGGGAGATGTCTTTATTCGATGTTATTTCTATTTTGTTACTGGACAACTTCCTATTGTTAGGAAGCTTGGTGTGTTTGCTTTTAATTGTTTTACCCGTGCTGTATTTAGTGTGTGTTTTCCAACTTTCATGGTCGCTAAAGTGGCGTCGTAAAGTGCCGTTTGTACAACGCTATTTAGCCCGTTGGTTTATTGTGATTGAGCCTTGGCTCATGGCCGATGTGTTTTTAGTTGGGGTGCTAGTGGCATTAGTTAAGCTAACCAGCCTTGCTGATGTCCAATTGGGCCTGTCTTTTTGGGCGTTTTGTGGCTACGTGGTACTGCTAGTAAAAACTGTGTCGGTAGTGGATCGAAAGTGGTTTTGGCATCAGGTGGCTGGGCCTGGGCCGCGGTATAAACATTTCTTACCGGCCTCGGCAAGGCAGCAGGGGTTACTGGGGTGTCATTTTTGTGGTGCAACTCTACCTCAATCAGCCAAATACTGTACTCGCTGCGGTCATTCTGTGCATAGTCGCCGCCCTAAGAGTCTGCAAAAGACCTTGGCGTATTTAATTGCCAGTTTGGTGATGTACGTTCCGGCTAATGTCTTCCCAATAATGGAAACGACTTTTTTAGGCGTAACAGAGCCTTCCACCATTATGGGAGGAGTGTTGTTGCTTTGGTCTATTGGCTCGTACCCTGTGGCTTTGATTATTTTTCTAGCCAGTGTGGTGATACCCCTGGCTAAAATATTGTCACTGGCTTGGTTGTGCTGGCAATGTCATTCCTCTACAGAAAGAAGCACCCAGTCTAAAATGAAGCTGTACCGCTTGACTGAGTTAGTGGGGCGTTGGTCAATGATCGATATTTTTGTGGTGGCCGTTTTGGCAAGCCTAGTTCAACTGGGTAATCTGATGTCGATTCAGCCTGGTATTGCAGCGATGTCTTTTGCGACAGTGGTTATATTTACCATGATGGCCGCTATGGTGTTTGACCCCAGGCTCATCTGGGACAAAGACGAAACAAAACGAATTTTATCTCAGGAGAAGCAACTTGGGTGAGATGAAGGCTAAGGTCGAAAATTTGAAAAAAGTGCATTTTAATACAATCTGGTTAGTGCCTTTGATTGCGATCATTGTGGCCGGCTGGATGCTGTATCAAAACTGGGCAAGTCAAGGGCCAGTGATCACGTTAATTGCCAGTAATGCTGAGGGGTTAGAAGCCGGACAAACGACCCTAAAAGCCCGCAATGTGGACGTAGGGCGAGTGATCGATATTAGTTTAAGTGAGGACTTTAATAAGGCGATCATTAAAGTACGTATGAACTATGGAACCGATAACATGCTAAAGGAAGACGCTGAGTTTTGGGTCGTCAAACCTCGTATCGGTAAAGAAGGCGTCAGTGGCTTAGGCACCTTGTTATCAGGGGCTTATATTAATATGTCACCTGGTGAAAATGGCGACATTCAAAGCCAGTTTGATGTGTTAAATCAGCCCCCTTTGTCTCTACAAGGGGAAGGCTTACGATTATTACTGCGCAGTAACGATGCCGCTAAGTTAGAAGTAGGTGCCTTGGTGCATTTTCGCGGTTATGAAGTTGGCCATGTGGAAGAAGTGGGCTTTGACCCTAAACGTGGGGAAATTACTTATCGTGTTGTGATTCACTCCCCTTATGATGCCCTGGTCAATAGCGAGGTTCAGTTTTGGGTAACATCAGCTCTCTCTTTTAAAAGCTCGGCCAGTGGTTTTGAAGTGAGTTTAGACTCCTTAGAAACCTTCTTATCTGGGGGGATTACTTTTGGGTTACCTGAAAATCGCCAGCCAGGTCATGCTGTTATAGATATGACAGAATTTGATTTATACCCTTCTGAAGGAGAGGCCCAAGAGAATCAATATCAAGAATTTATTGACTATGTTTTTCTGTTTGATGCGAACTTAACTGGACTGGTTGCTGGTGCACCGGTGGAGTACCGAGGTATTCGTATTGGTACGGTTATGGAAGTGCCTTTTACGGGGCTGACGACAACCCAACTGGCTCAGTTTGAGGCTCCTGTTATTCCAGTATTAGCACGTATTGAGCCGCAGCGCATAAACCCTAAAGATCTTGCTGAAATAGGTTCTTTAGCCCAGTGGGAAGCGTTGCTAGAAGAACGTATCGACCAAGGTTTGCGGGCATCTATTATTATTGGTAATTATTTAAACGCAGCTAAGCTCATTAGTTTGGACTTTATGGATAATCCACCAGCTCCAGGTATCAGACACTTTGACGGCTATCGTATCTTTCCCACAGGGCCTGACTTTTTTGGCAATATTGAAGGTAAATTTTCTGCCATGCTGGATAATTTTGCGAAAGCACCCATTGAAGAGACTTTTGTGAATTTAAACCAGACGGTCTCTGAGGCCAGCAACACCTTGCAGCAATTGCAATCTTTAAGTGAGAGTTTGCAAAGCTTTATTGATCAATCCTCCACTCAGGCTTTGCCTCAAGATATCTCAGACGTGATGGCTGAGCTGAATAAAACTTTGTTGGGCTTTCAGGCTGATGGCCAAATAGGCCGACCATTACGAGCGAATATGGTGGCCTTAGAGCGCACTCTAAATGAACTGCAACCTCTCTTAAGACAATTACGAGAGCAACCTAATACGATTATTTTTGATCCAAAACCAAGAGCGGAAATACAACCAAGGGCAGCCCAATGATTGATAAGATGACCAGTGTAATGAGTCATGTTGGCTCTAAAATGAGTTGGCTAGTATTGGCGGTTCTCCTTAGTGCGTGTAGCTCAACGCCAACACCGCAAACCAAGGAGTACCTTTTATTTGATCAGGGCGCGGAGCAAACGAGCCTAGCCACTAAGAAGATCGCGATCCAACTTGAGCCTGTCGCAGTAGCGTCTTTTTTATTAGGAAATAAAATTGCTCTGGTGTCTGCTCGTGGGCAGGTACACCGGGCCCAGTATCATTTATGGGCTGAGCCTTTGTCTCCTCAGCTAACACGACTGGCGCTACAGCGCTTTGAGGCTAAATTACCGGATGTGACCTGGTATGGGAATCAAAGCTTGCCCCTAGACAGTGTTCATCGCTTAAATATTGAGCTGGATGCCTTTTATGCCGATTTAGAAGGGCAGGTGCACATTAGTGGCCGTTGGCAATTTATTTCACCTAGTCGAGAGCTCAATCAGGTTCGTACTTTTCAGGTGACTGAGCCACTGCTGGGTGACGGTTACCAAGAAATGGTTGCGGCCTTATCCCATTATTGGTTAGATAGTGTCATAAACGATATTGCGCAAGAAATAGCATTAGAAGCCAATTAGTATTGGTAGAGTTAACACACTAGTAGGAGGGTGCATTATGAAAATCAATGATATTATGTCGTCTCCCGTTGTGACGGTTGAGCTGGATGACAGCTTGGCTGTTGTGGATGAAATTTTCAGAAACACGCACTTTCATCATCTTTTAGTGGTTGAAGATAGTAAGTTGTTAGGGGTCTTATCTGACCGAGATCTGTTAAAAGCCTTGAGTCCAAAGTTAGGGACGGCCGCGGAAAAAGACAGTGACCTTGCGACATTGAATAAGAAAGTTCATCAAATAATGTCTCGCAAACCTATTTGTATTGGAAAGATGGACAGCCTCTACAAGGCAGTAGATCTGCTCTTAGATAACAAGATTTCTTGCTTACCTGTGTTAGACGAACAACAAAAGCTGGTTGGCATTATAAGTTGGCGAGATTTGTTAAGGGCTATTAAGCGCCCAGAACAGAGTAAGAAAACACAAGAATTTTGTGAAGACGATTTGAATGACCAGGCGTTGGACGCGCAAACCACTGAGAACCTAACTTAATATAACGGCACCCATGGGTGCCGTAATTGGTTTTGTTAGTCTATTTCTTTTTCTTGTGCGGCCAAGATGCTCTTTTTGATTAAAGGCGAAATGGTTAAGCCTTGAACGATGATAGAAAAGATCACGACCACATAGGTTATGATGACGATCAGGTCATGCAAATCATATGACTCAATCATGAAACGTTCTGATGGAATCGCTGCTGCCATAGCAAGGGCCAAACCACCCCGTAAACCACCCCAAGTGAGAATCTTTACTGAGTGCTTGTCGTATTCTCGAAAGCGCTTAAATATCATGTAGGGGCTACCTATGCTGATAAAGCGCGCCAGTAACACGATAGGAACCATTAATAGGCCAAAACCAATTAATTCCCAAGTTAATGGCATGGTGACAACCAGCATGCCGATAATTAAGAAGAGTAGGGCGTTTAAAAAGCTATCCGTAGCGTGCCAAAAATCTTTCACATAACGAGTGCCATCAGGACCACGACGCTGGGAAGCTTTAGCACGGGTAATGTTGCCGAGTAATATACCGCTGGTAACCATGGCAAGAGCACCAGAAATTTCCCAAATATTAGCCAGAGCGAACCCTGCTGATGGGATGGTGAGTGTCACCAAGAGTCTAAGATTCATATCTCGACAGTTGATAATAATAAAGTGACCCAGAACCGCGATGGCAAGCCCGAATATAATACCGCCAATGGCATCCACTAAAAAGAGCTCAGCCACATCCGTAAAATTCGCTTCTGTACCGTAAAAGGCGACGGCAAAAATGGTGGT
Organism: Marinomonas epiphytica; assembly: GCF_054780655.1. Lineage (NCBI taxonomy): Bacteria > Pseudomonadati > Pseudomonadota > Gammaproteobacteria > Oceanospirillales > Oceanospirillaceae > Marinomonas > Marinomonas epiphytica. The sequence goes on along the minus strand of NZ_BAAGVX010000033.1, from coordinate 44,881 downwards.
GAAAATGACCAAGCCAACTCCGTCATTAAATAATGACTCACCTTCAACTTGAATAGAAATGCCTTGCGGTGCATTCATTTGTTTAATTATTGCCAGCACAGCAATAGGGTCCGTAGGGCTGATTAAGGCACCAAATAATAAACAATAAATAAACGGTACATTTAAATGAAAAAGAGCAAACGCTTGATAGCTTAAATAGCCGACGATAAAGGTAGACACCAAGGTGGAAAAGAGCACTAGAATGGTGATTTCCCAACGTTGTTTACGAAGTGCTGTTAGATCAATCTCAAGTGCCCCTGCAAATAACAAAAAGCCTAACATGCCTTTTAATAGCAGCTGATTAAAGTCGATTTCAGAAACCACTTGCGTAATATAAAGCGCGGTACTATCACCAAGCAGCTTGACTGCAACAATGAGTAGCAATGACAGGGCTACAGAGCCAGTCGTGATTGCGATAGTGGTTTGCATTTTTAGAATATATTGATTGGTGAAAGCGATGACGACCGCCAACACTGAGAGAAAGCAGATTAAATACCAAGCGTCCATAGTTTGCCTAATTTTTCGGGGGGGAGAAAAAGTGAGCAAATTCTAACGCTAACTTAAAAAGGTGTCACGGCTTAATTTTATTAAAAATATTGGTCCAATGTCGTATTTTAATAAGAATAAGGCGCAATTATGAGGGGGATAAAACACTGACGAAAACTTTACATTTTAATTGTATGTAATGGTTTGAAAGTGCCAAAAATAGTATTAGAAAAATTTATGTTATTAGTATGACTTTATTTTTTCAAAATTACCCTTTTATTTAAAAGTGCAAAAAGAGTGGTCGTTTTGATAGAGTATTTTACAAATTAAAGGTGCTCAGAACGCCCCAAAGCGCGTGCTGTAAATGCACTTCAAAGGTATAATTAGCCCTATTCATTTGGTAGTAATTAAAGAAACTAGAGATCAGAATATGGCAACTCCATCACAACACGATTTACGCAACGATTTTCGCGCTTTACTCGCGACCGACAACTGTTTTTATACCGCATCAACCTTTGACCCTATGTCTGCACGCATCGCCGCTGATCTTGGCTTTGAAGTTGGCATACTAGGTGGCTCTGTCGCTTCCTTGCAAGTGCTTGCGGCGCCAGATTTTGCTTTAATTACGTTAAGTGAATTTACGGAACAAGCCACCAGAATTGGTCGTGTGGCACGATTGCCTATTATTGCTGATGCCGACCATGGTTACGGAAATGCCCTCAATGTTATTCGTACCATAGTCGAATTAGAAAGAGCAGGGGTGGCAGCGTTAACCATTGAAGACACGCTATTACCTGCCAAATACGGTCATAAATCCACTGACTTGATTCCAGTCGAGGAGGCCGTAGGTAAGTTAAAAGCAGCGATAGATGCTCGTATTGACCCAAGTATGAGTATTATTGCTCGCACTAACGCGGGTCAGTTAAGTGTTGAAGAAACCATTGCTAGGGTAAAAGCTTACCAAGCCGTAGGGGTGGATGGTATCTGTATGGTAGGTATTAAGGATTTTGCGCACTTGGAAGAAATTGCTCAGCATATTTCTATTCCAATTATGCTGGTTGCTTACGATAACCCTGAACTTAGAGACCGCCAACGTCTCGCTCGCAATGGTGTGCGTATTGTGGTGAATGGTCATGGAGCCTATTTCGCGGCAATCAAGGCAACATACGATTGCCTAAGAGAGCAGCGCGGCATTGAAGAGGGAACGCTGAGTGCGTCTGAGCTTTCAACTCGTTACTCTACGTTGGATGAAAACCGTGAGTGGGCAAATAAATATATGGACGTGCAAGAGTAATTTGCACGCCCATTTAGATTAATTGATATCGACTTAAACCAGTAAAAGCCTAAGAATGCTTTTACTGGTTTAATTTAGACAATTCTGAGTAGGCATTACGTAGCCATACTTTCATGCGTTGGCGTTCAGCAATATTCATAATATTACGGTTGTTGGCCACCGACCAAAAACTGCTGTTGTTAAAGTCAATTTTTTGAGTCAACTTTGTTTGTAATTGTGGCAGCTCGATAATCAAGGCGCCTCTTTCCTGAGCATGTTTATGAGCTTGGGATTTCTCGAAACGAGAAAAGTCCTTTCCTCGCCCAAAGTTTTTCACCACAACAAAATCAACAGACTCTTGCGGATAGCGCGTTAGTAGCTTATCTAGTAACAGAACAGAATCTGCGCCGTCATCCATAACATGCCATAAGCATACCTGATAGCCGAGTTCATCCAGCAGGCCAAACACATCCGTGTCCTCAATCCATTGACCTAATGGCTGTGCGGCTTGCGCTGCTAAGTCGATGATCAAGTCTTTATCAGGTTGTTCTTCCAAGGCGGCTAACATGCCATCTAGGCTGTCCTCTTCACCAACAATAATTGGGCTGGCATATTCTTGATAGAAGCGTGAAAAGGTGCTGTGGGAGGCATCGCAATCAAAACCTAAAAAAGGCATGTCTTTATCTATGTAATATTGAGCCAATAAACGGGCCGTCATAGATTTTCCGACGCCACCTTTTTCACCACCAATAAAATGAACCTGACGCATTGATATCTCCCTGTTCTGAAAATTGCTTTAAGGTTATTAATACTAAAGCAATTTTCTTACCTAGATGTTGCTAATTCATGAAAAAATCGCTTTTAAATTAAGCCAAGTTTCACCATGGCTTCTTTAATACGCACTTTAGAAGACTCATGTAATTTTACGATAGGTAAACGGCATTCTTCAGAGCATATTCCAAGTAAAGAAAGGGCGTATTTTGCACCAGCAGGGTTCGGCTCTAAAAAGAGTGCACTGTGAAGGTCAAACAATTGATCTTGCAGAGCGGCAGCGGCCTGATAGTCGCCTTGCTGGCAAAGTTGATGTAGCTTGACGATCAAGTGGGGGGCCACATTGGCACTAACGGAAATACAGCCTTGTCCACCACCAACATTGTAAGCCACGCTTGTCACATCGTCGCCACTTAGGTAGTCAAAGTCTTTTGAGATTAATGCTCGTTCACGAATGGGGCGTGTTAGGTCTCCCGTAGCATCTTTAATGCCGATAATGCGAGGCAGTTTGGCCAGCTCAGCGACTGTTTCAACATCTAACCCCACCACTGAACGAGGGGGAATGTTATATAAAATCACTGGTAGCTTGCTATTGTCGTGCACGTATTTAAAGTGCTCGTAGAGTCCTGTCTGATTGGGGCGGTTGTAATAGCCAGCCACATGAAGAGTGGCGTCGGCACCAGCTTGATAAGCATATTCAGAATAGTTAACCGCTTCAATTGGGTTATTTGACCCAGCGCCCGCCATGACAGGAACGGCTTTTTGAGTTTCCTGTACTGTAATTTCAATGACACGTTTATGTTCCGCTTCACTTAATGTCGGGGATTCGCCAGTGGTGCCAACGGGTACTAGGCCATGAATGCCTTGGTCTATTTGCCACCTAACCAGTTTACGCAATGCTTCTTCATCCAGTTGACCATTACGAAATGGGGTGATTAACGCTGTGATTGCACCTTGAAACATACTTTTGCCTTTTAGTTTGGCCGGTATGCATTCTGCTGAAATTTGGGTGTGCCCGTCAGCAAGAATGCTGCCGGGAAGTGAAAAATCTATACTTGCACGTCAGCACCGCAAAGCTTCTTAGCCTTACGTTTATCGCCGTTGTGTTTGTTAGAAATTACAGGGTTCATAAATATTTTTTTATACATTCATTTACAGTGTTATTAATCCTGCCTTGTAATGCTTTTAAGGTCAATCTTTTATTGCTAAGTAAGCGTATGTTTTCTTTCATTTATTTCTCAAGTAAAGTAATGCCTCGATTTTATCCGGATATAGGAATGGTAAATGGATTTAAGCAGTTGGCTGTCTTTACTGGTTGTGTGTGTTTTAGGTGCGATCTCACCAGGGCCGAGTTTAGCGGTTATTTTAAGGGTGTCTATTTCCCGTAGCCCTTTACATGGGGCTTGCGCAGCAGTCGCCCATGGTTTGGGAATCGGTTTTTGGGCTTTATTATCCTTGCAAGGCTTGGCCATATTGATTGCAGAGTATGAACAAGCTTTTCATGTGCTAACGCAATTAGGAGGCTTGTATTTGGCTTGGTTGGGCTTTAAAGCAATTCGTTTTGCTGGCAACAGTGCTGATATCAATACCCAGGCAGCTCAATCGTCACTTTTAACCAGTGCGAAAGAAGGCTTACTTGTTGCTTTGTTTAACCCAAAAGCGGCCTTGTTTTTTCTGGCTCTGTTTAGTCAGTTTATTACTGAACACATGACTAGCTTGGTTAAATGGCAATTTTGGAGCACTGTTGTGGTGGTTGATACCAGTTGGTATCTGCTGGTGGCCTTGTTACTAGTTTCTGGGCCGGTACTGCCTTGGTTGCGCCGACATTCATTGTGGGTGGATAGAGGGATGGGAAGTTTGTTAATACTGCTAGGCGTACGAATTATTCTTATATAGTAGCGAATAAGAGTAAGAGTGTTGTTCACACTCTTACTCTCGTTTTTACTCGTATTAGCGGATCAGCAGACAGTTAACCGTCTTGATTGATTTTTTCAATCAATTCGCTTAGCACACTGTCGGCCTGGTCATTGGCCACTTGGCAGGTTCCTGCATTCATGTGACCACCGCCACCATAGCTTAAGCACAGTTCTCCAACATTGGTGTTGGACGAGCGATTGGTGATGGATTTACCCACCGCAAATACCGTATTTTGTTGCTTCAATCCCCACATTTTGTGAATGGAAATATTGCAATCTGGGTAAAGAGCATAGATCACAAAACGGTTAGTGGTGTAGATGGTCTCTTCAGCGGTTAAGTCAAGAACCACTAAATTCTTGTGGACTTGAGCACAGCGCTGAATTTGCTGTTTTGCGAGGGCGTCGTGCTCTTGATACAGTTTGATCCTTTCTTGTACATCTTCTAATGCGAGAATTTGGTCAATACTGTAGTCTCGGCAGCAATCAATGAGTTGCATCATGAGTTGATAGTTTGATACTCGGAACTCTCTAAATCGACCCAGGCCCGTACGAGCATCCATAATGAAATTGAGCAAAACCCAATCGTTAGGGTTGAGGATTTCGTCTTTAGAAAATTGCGCCGAATCGCCCTTGTCCACGGCGTCCATCATATCGACCGAGATATTAGGAAACTTATCTGCTGCGCCGTAATAGTCGTATACCACACGGGCTGCTGAAGGCGCTTCAGGGTCAATAATATGGTTGTCTATGCCTTCTTTATTGCGAACGGTTTCGCTTAAATGGTGGTCAAAAGCAAGGTGGCAACCCTCTACATAAGGAAGGTTGGTCGTGATGTCGTTAGGGCCAATCGCGACTTTGCCATCTTGCATATCTTTGGGGTGCACAAACAAAATATCATCGATCATGCCCAAATCTTTTAGCAAAACAGCACAAACCAAGCCATCAAAGTCGCTACGAGTGACTAAACGAAATTTATTGGTAGTCATAAGGAAACCTACTCTCTTATTTTTTAAAAATGAAATCGATATGGGGTTGTAAGCCTTTTAACCATATATCATAGCCTTTTTTGTTGAGATGCAGTTGGTCGTCTTCAAAAAAACTGCTTTTTACTTCCTTGTCTGAATCTAATAATGGTGTAAAAAGGTCCACATACTGAGTATTAGGACGAGTATTCGCTAAACGTTGAATTTGCGTATTTGCTGCCTCAATGGTTTTTCTAAAACGACTACGTGCAGGGCTGCATTTAATGCTAATTAGAGTAACAGGAATGCCGGCTAGGTGCTGATCGATTTTTTGTAGTAACTCAATGTAGAGTTCCACAACTTTATTTGCATCATTGGCATTACCTATGTCGTTATCACCGGCGTACAGCACCAGAGACCTTGGATTGTGTGGCAGCACTAAACGTTCGAAGTAGTACACGCAAGCTTCTAATGTTGCGGCCCCAAAGCCGAGGTTAATGGCATCGGGCTGATTAAAGTGTTCGGCTACATCACCCCACAAACGTATGCTTGATGAGCCGTAAAAGGCGACAGGGCGAGTTTGGTAATGGCGTCGAGTTTGCTGGTATTCCAGTTCACGTACATCGGATTCAAATTCAATATCTAATTGGTTTAAACTCAATACATTTGAGCGGTAACCGACTTTACGGCTGAAAGTAGGGTATTGACGAATTTCTCTGGCAAGAGCCATCGCTTCTTCAACATATCCAGCGTATTCCGCTTGGTATTCAACCAAAAATGCTTGTAGTGCTTGTGGGTCGTTAAGGTCTACACGATCTGAGAGCTTGAAAGCGGGCTTTATAATGGCACTGTAGATATTGTGGTCAGCACGCTTATCAAAGTTTGCCACGGCAATTGGAACGATCCAAGGCTCTTCCGCACCCATTGAGGCGGCAATATCAAACGCAAAAGGAAGAAAGCTACCAGGTGACTGGTGTGTGCTATAGCTTTGACCTTCGGGGGAGATCATGAGAGGGAAGTTGCTTTTTAGTGTTTCTTGAGACTGCTGAATGAACTCATCATACTCTTTGGTGCCTTGCTCTAGGGTATCCCAGCTAGGTACAAAGATATTGCCAAATTTTTGGTAAAAATTGTCACGCCAAAACTCACTGTTTTTACTGCGGCGCACCACCCGTTGCCCTGAAATACCATACTCATTGTCAATAATCATAGAACCAATGAACTGGGCATCCATTGAGAAGCGGAAACCGTTCGGAAGCTGGTTGGTTGGTGAGCCAAGCAGATGATTATAAATGAACACACTACCCGCTCGTTTAGGTAAGTTTTCCAGCCCTTTAATAACATAAGGTACCTGTTGGAAGGCCAGCTTAAACTGCTCCGTTCCTTGGCGTCGTGCATCAAGAGGCGGTGTTTCTAAAGGCAAGTTATTAATGTTGTCGTAAGCATTTTGTAGGTGACGGTAGAAAGCATTTTCTCGTTGTAAGTCTTTTAGGATGTCTAAGCACATACCCGAGATGGTTCTTTCAAGGGCGCTACCAAAATGTAGGCATTTATAGAGTATGCCGAAAGCCTCATCAGTGGTGATGGCACTTTTTAATAGCAGACTGACCTTATATAAAGGTGAGCTAACTGGCAGTAGAGCAGCGTTTTGGTCGATAACATTGTTAACCGCTAAAATTTCGTCTTTAGCGATTTGTGATAAGTAGCGCATTCTGGCGGCTAATAAGTGAGTACCAATAAGCCAAATGAGTCGGTGTTGATACTTCGCTGACAGTTTCGGATTGTCTGCAAAAATTTCCAGCAGATCAGCACGAGGAATAAAGAGTACGCTACTGTCTCTGGAAGAAATAATCGAAGTACGGTTCTTGCTGTCTTCTGAATGGGTGCACCAAGCTAAGATGGTGCCAGAACGGGATATGGAGCGGGTAGTGATTTGCTCGCCAGAATCGGTTTGGTAATTAACGACAACTTTACCCTTTATAAGGATATAGAGCCCGTTTGATAATTGGTCTTGTTGCGATAATAGATCGCCTCGGTGAGCAAGAATAATTTTAGAGGCTTTGGCAAAGCTGTGTATTTCCGCTTGGGTGAATGAGTCACAAAAGGGCGCGTAAGACAAAATAGACGACGCTTCTTTAATGGACACATCATAGAGCTGCGGCTCTGTTAAAGGCCGTGTTTCTTCAAAAGACATGGTCTCATTTGAGAAAAATGGGCGCGTTTGGTTCTGTATGTTGGTCAGTACCGGCAGAGATTCTTGATACACAAATTGTAAGAAGCGATTTGCAAACTCAAGGTTTTCATTGAGCAATTTTTGCAGAGCTAAGATTGGAAATGCCAAAAGTTTAGATGTTTTGGTGGCAATAAATGTGGTCGCATAGCGTGAAGGATGGCGAAAAGCTGACCAGCCAATTGGCGCTTGAGGCGTGTTAATAGTACCCACATTATAGGACTGAGAAGCTTCCCTAAGGGGTAATGAAATAGCAATTTCGCCGGACACTAGAAAGTATAAGTAGTGGCCAATTTGGAACTGTTCAGCAAGGACCTCCCCTGCTTTTAATGAGCGGGGTGAAGCCATTTCTTCAATAGCTTGAGTTAACTCTTCACTGCAGCCAGACATAAAAGGAAACGCGGCAATTTGTTTTGACAAACTCATGATAAAAAACCTCAATTCTGTGTGGCGTTAATTTGGTCGTTTGAGCGTAATGATATCGCCTAACGTAGCGTAATGGTTGCCTCCTAATCGGCCAAGCGAATCTAATTGCTTAGCGTCAATGTAGGTACGGCCATCATGTTGTTCGGTTATTTCGTCATCCACATGCATTGCCAAGACTTCTAAATAGAGGGCTTGAGTCGGTGCCTCTCCTAAGTCATGAACATCATAAAGACGACAATGCAAAGCCACTTTGGCCTGCTCGATTCTCGGTAAACTCTCAACAAATGGGGCCAATGATAAATCGGCTTCATTAAGCTCGGATTCGCCATAAGGCAAGTTAGCCGCACTTTGGTTAACTTGGGGGGCTAACTGGCTGCTAGGAATATGCAAAACACATTCCTTTTTGTTGAGTAAATTGTATTTGGTGTCTTTTGCTTGCTGATCGCTTTTATTGCCGATGGCAACCACCAACAGTGCTGGGTCAGATGACAACGCGGCGAAATAGGAGAAGGGTGCTAGGTTAAAGGAGTCTTGTTCGTTTTGAGTTAAGATCCAAGCAATGGGTCTAGGAGTAACGGTTTGCGTGATCAGGTGGTAGCGTTGGTTAGCGGATAGCTGATCAAACTGAAATTGCATAGCAACACCTCAAAAAATCATGATACTGGTTAAATTACTACAAGTGCCAGTTGATTGCGAATACTTGAGGCTAGTTGCGTGATTTTTCCTTTAAAAATAAAGGAGATGCTCGTGTTAGTTAATTTTCATAAAAACCATCAATAACACAGTTAAAAGCAATGACAACACGATCTTGCTTGCCAAAATAGGGTAGAGCAGAGTGCTTTAAATAAGAGGGAAATAGAATGATTTGTCCTTCTTGTGGTGTGAAGTCCCAAACCCCTTGGCCTCCTAGGTATGCGGTGCCAAGATCGGCAAAATGCTCAGCGTTATGGCGAGGGTCATAAAAGCGGTTAATGCCGCCAGCATTGGCGTCACCGGGTGCCAAATAATAAATACCGCACCAAGAGCAGTTCGGGTGAGAATGAACATCATGGTAGCCGCCAGTTTGGGTGACATGATACCAAGACTCAATAATTTCGGCACTGACTTGTATGTCGTCAGGCCAATAAGCTTGGTTAAGTTCGCACACTACCGCTTGTGTGGTTTCTTCAAGTTGCCGCTTGAGCTCCATCACGTTGGCGTCTTCTAGGTCCAAAAAGTCCAATGTGCTTTCGTGTAAGGCATGTTTGGCTGAAAGAGCGATCTGGCTGTCTATGGGGGCAGCTTGCTGGCTCTTTGCTTGGTAAACCTGTTCCAGTAGTGCGTCTTTAAGAAATTCATGATCGCCAAGTTGGGCAACGAAAAGAGGGGTGGTCCAAACGTTCATGCTTTCAATTGACGTCTCGTTCATAATCTTCTCTTGGATACAGGTGTGGGGTTAATGGAATTCTGTGGGTAGGTCTAGTTCGGTCATAACGGGCTTAAAACCACAAAACATCATGACTAGATTGCGCAAGCCCAATAAAGGGTCTGGCCCTTCTAGACCCTTGATGCTTTTATCAAGTAACGCTAGATAGCTTTGCATATAAGGCAAGGTGACTTGGTTATGTCGTGACATCGCGCTTTGATAAAAGGGTACGCGTTTGTCCCAAATTCTCTGGGCCTGACAAGCTTGCCGGAATGACATCTTTTCGCTGGCAGCCAATAAACTGGTTAAGGTTTGAGTTTCGCGATTGAGAAGCCAAAGAATGATGTTGGCCTCAATGCCTTCTGCGAGTAGCTGATCTAGACAATGTAGAGCGTGTTTGGCTTGACCCATTAAAATACGATCGCTTAAATCGTAGACAGAATAGCGACTGCTGTCTGACACTGCATCCATGACTTGCTCTACATCAATGTGAGTGCCTGTTCCAAAAGATAAAGCCAGCTTTTCTATTTCCTGTGCGAGGGCTAATAGGTTGCCTTCACCTCGTTCACAAATGAGCCCTGCAGCCTCGCTCGATAAACTAATTTGGTTTGCTTGAGCTCGGTTTTGTACCCACTGTGGCAAGCGTCTTCCCTCAATTGGCCATACTTGAGTGAATACACCTTGGGATTCAATTTGACTGAACCATTTGGCCTTTTGGGTTCGCGCATCCACTTTTGGCAAACTGAGCAAAATGATGTTGTCTTGAGTAAGGCTCTGGCCAAGTTGCGCGAGGGCTTTACTGTGCTTTTCGGACATCTTATCAATTTGGATATCAAACAAGCGCCGTTCAGAGAATAATGAAAGGCTTTGATTCTCATTAATAACGTCTTGCCAGTCGAATTGTGCGTCAGCGACAAAGCGCAGCCTTTCACTGACGCCTTGGGCAAGGCAAGCTTTACGTACTTGGTCGGCGGCTTCTTGGCATAACAACACCTCATCCCCTGAAATGATGTAAATCGGGGCCAGTGTCGTTAATTGTTGTGATAGCTGCTCTGCTTTTACTTTCATGGTTACAAAGGTGCGTAGCTTAAATCGCTCAGCAATTGTGTCGCTAAATCTTCATTCATGCGGTCTGTTTGTTGGGCGTTGTAAGCGGCCTTGGTGCTTTCTTCGGCATTTTGGTTGGCGAGTACTTGGGAGGTACTGACCGTTCTTGGACCATATAGTGCTTTGCCTGTTTCATTGCGAATAAAGTACACCAAGTTTAAGCGCCTTTCTATTTGCGTTATCTCGTTATCCGTGTTGCGTGCTAATACTGTGTCTTGAGTCGTAATGGCATTAACCTTTAATTCCCGCGTACTAGGTAGGGCATTGAGTTTGTCAACGATCGTTACATCGGCGCGTTTTAGGGCGATTCGCAGTTCTCTATCAAAGCTGGTTGAGCCACTTTGTGAGTCGAGGGTCAAGGTCTGTAGGTTGGCTGGCATATTAACTAAGCCACGTAAGTGGAATCCACAAGCACTAAGACCAAGCATCAGCATGAGTATAGTCGCAAAGCGAAAGGGAGCAAAAAACGCAGACATAAGAAAATCCTACTATCTAAAAGAAAAGGGTGGCAAAGCCACCCTTATGTGATGACCTTTTAGTTGGCCACAATGTTTACTAAGCGGCCAGGTACAACAATGACTTTGCGGACGGTTTTGTCGGCAATGAATTTTTGTACGTTAGGATGCGCTAACGCTTCCGCTTCAATCGTTTTGTTATCTGCACTAGCAGAAACGGTTAACTCAGCACGTTTCTTGCCTAGCACTTGTACCACAATGGTCAGCTCATCTTTAATCAGTGCGGCTTCATCCAGTACAGGCCAAGCTGTGTCGACTACATTGTCAGTATGACCAAGTTCACCCCAAAGCTGGTGAGCAATATGCGGCACAATAGGAGACAACAGCAGAACCGCCGCTTCAAGGGCTTCTTTTTCTACCGCTAGGCCTGCAGCAGAGGTGTCTTCGAACTTGCTGATTTCGTTGCACAGTTCCATGACCGCCGCGATGGCTGTGTTGAATGTCTGACGGCGTTCGATATCGTCCGTTACCTTTTGAATGGTCTCGTGGGTTTTACGACGAAGAGATTTTTGTGCTCCGTTAAGGTTGTCTACATTTAAAGGTGCTGCTTCGCCTGCATTCACATGACGGTGCGCCAAGGCCCATAGGCGGCGTAAGAAACGTGAAGCACCGTCAACACCCGCATCGTTCCACTCAAGGGATTGCTCTGGCGGTGCAGTAAACATGATGAACAGACGAACGGTATCCGCGCCGTAGCGTTCAATCATTTCTTGTGGATCAACCGTGTTGCCTTTGGATTTAGACATCTTAGTGCCATCTTTGTTAACCATACCTTGGGTTAACAAACGTTTGAATGGCTCGTCAGAGGTGACTAGGCCAGCATCACGCAATAGTTTGTGGAAGAAACGCGAGTAAAGTAAGTGCAGAATCGCGTGCTCAACACCGCCAATGTACTGGTCTACTGGAAGCCAATAGTTGGCTTCTTCTGTTAACATGCTGTCGGTAGCATCTGGGCAACAGTAACGAGCGAAATACCAAGAGGATTCCATGAAGGTGTCAAAGGTGTCGGTTTCACGCTCAGCCGCTTCACCATTAAATTCAATAGCCGAAAACTCGGGGTTGTTTTTGATCGGGGAGTTTACTCCGTCCATTACAACATCGGTTGGCAATTCAACAGGTAGTTGATCTGCAGGGACAGTGACGACTGAGCCATCTTGTAGGTTAATGGTTGGAATAGGGGTTCCCCAGTAACGCTGGCGGCTCACACCCCAGTCACGCAGGCGGTAGTTAACTTTGCGCTCGCCAATGCCTTTGTCAGTCATGAAAGTGGCAATGGCATCGAATGCTTTATCAAAATCCAAACCATCAAATTGTGCTGAGTTACACAGCACGCCTTTTGCTGTGAAAGCCTCTTTTTCTAGATTAATGGTCTCGTCGCCAGCGGGTTGTAATACTTGCTTAATTGGTAAGTTGTACTTGGTGGCAAACTCGTAATCGCGCTGGTCGTGAGCGGGTACTGACATCACAGCACCTGAGCCGTATTCCATTAATACAAAGTTAGCGGTGTAAACAGGAACACTTTCACCGGTGACCGGGTGAATGGCTTTAAAGCCCGTATCCATGCCTTTTTTCTCAACGGTAGCAAGATCTGCTTCGGTGGTTGAAGTCTGTTTGCTTTCTTCAATAAAGGCTGCAAGCTCGGTATTGTTTTGAGCCGCTTCTAAGGCAAGAGGGTGAGTAGCGGCAACGGCCACATAAGTAACGCCCATAAGTGTGTCTGGGCGCGTAGTGTAAACAGATAAACGTTCAGTTTTGCCTACCACTTCAAAGCTGAATTCAAGACCTTCTGAACGGCCAATCCAGTTTCGTTGCATGGCTTTCACGTGCTCAGGCCAGCCATCAAGCTGATCAAGGTCATTCAATAACTCTTCAGCATAATCCGTGATTTTGATGAACCACTGTGGAATTTCTTTGCGTACGACAGGTGCGCCAGAACGCCAGCCACAGCCATCAATAACTTGTTCGTTGGCCAATACAGTTTGATCTACAGGGTCCCAGTTAACGGCAGCGGTTTTCTTGTATGCTAGCCCTTTTTCGACAAGTTGAGTGAAGAACCATTGCTCCCACTTGTAATATTCTGGCTTACAAGTCGCGATTTCACGTTCCCAATCGTAAGCAAAGCCTAATTTCTTTAGCTGACCTTTCATGTAGGCGACATTTTCATCGGTCCATTTGGCTGGCGCAGTTTTGTTCTTGATAGCCGCATTTTCAGCAGGCATACCGAAGGCGTCCCAGCCCATAGGTTGAAGTACATTTTTACCCTGCATTCTTTGATAACGAGAAATGACATCGCCAATGGTGTAGTTACGAACGTGCCCCATGTGAAGGCGTCCACTTGGGTATGGGAACATTGAGAGGCAGTAGAATTTTTCTTTGTTGGTATCAGCAACGGCTTTAAAAACTTGGTTTTCATCCCAAAAAGATTGTGCAGACTGTTCTATTTGCTGCGGGTTATATTGTTCTTGCATGCTTTGTATTGGTCCCATAAGTGGCGTTGTGTTGGCCGATCTTGTTAAAATTTTTAACTCAAGCTGAGTTTAAAAGAAAATATACGCTATTTTATATAGATGCGGCCCTAATGAGAAGGTACTTGTTGGAGGAGTTATGAAAACAATGAAAAAAGTTTCATCTAAGCGGTCAACAGACAAAGATTTACTCGACGAGGCAAAGAAAACACTTGTCGGCGCTAAAGACTGGTTGTTAGAGGATGTGGCTCTAATGGGAGCGTATTGGCATGATAAAATGGGGTATATGGAAGCTTGGGTAGATGCCAACTGGCATCTGGTGTTAGAGGGAGGAGAAGAGTGGTTAGATGAATTAGATGACAAAGAAGATCAAGCTTTATTGTGGTTAATAAACCATGCTAACAACAACCCCGTGCCTTTAGAAAATTGTCATACGGTAGGAGAACTTGTAGAGCAGGGAGAGTATCATTGCCTTTCTTGTGGCTATGAGATGACTTTAAATGAACCGCAGGACTTGCCAGCCTGTGCTGTGTGCCACTTTGGTATTTTATCGAGTCATGACTTGGCCGACAATTCAGCGGCGTATTAAAAAGTTCAATTGACAAACAAGCAAGCAGAATAGCAGCAATACAAGGCTGACGTAATTGCCCCATTGCACGTAGGGTGTAAGGCCCGTGAAGGTTTTTACTTGGGCTGTCAGGCTTGTTTGCTTAAATTGAGGGGCTTGGGCATCAATTAGGCCTTGCTCGTTGATAATTGCCGTTAAGCCTGTGTTGGTGGCTCTTACGACATAACGCCCGGCTTCTTTAGCCCTAAATTGAGCTATTTGTAAATGTTGCCAAGGTCCAATGGAAGCTCCGAACCAGCCGTCATTACTAATGGTGATTAAAAAATCACTGTCTCGCACCATATTACGCACCTGTTCTGAATAGACGATCTCATAACAAATAAAAGGCGCGGCGGCCCACTCTCGTACTTGTAGAGCAGGCTGATTGTCATCACCTGGTACGAAACCAGAAATGGGCATGTTAAAAATGTCCAATAGAGGGCCAACCAAGGAAGCCAATGGGATGTATTCGCCGAAGGGTACTAGCCGCTGCTTATAATAGAGGCCAAAGCCATCTCCTGTCGCCCAAATGGCATTGAAGTATTGGCCTGTGGCTGGGTCTTGATCTGGTATGCCTGTGATTAAGGTGGTGTTGTGCTCGGCAAGCTCTTGGCTAAAGCTGGTTAGGTGAGGTTGTATTTGTGGGTACAGATAAGTAATGGCTGTTTCTGGCCAAACCACTAAATCGCTGTCTAAATGGGCAATGGTTTCTTGTTGATAGTAGGCTAAGGATGTGCGGGCTGTGTCTGCAAGCCATTTTTCATCTTGTTTTACATTGCCTTGAATTAAAGTGGCTTTTAGTTCCCCCGTTTGAGTTACCAACTCTTGGTGTTGGTAATTTAAGTATCCACTGGTAAGCCAAATGATAATAAGAATGCCTGTTAGTGGTTTTATAAAATGGCGACCCATTAAAAAATGAGCCATCACTGCTGCGCTTAGGGTGTAAACAATACTGACTAACCAGATACCGCCTATGGGTAATAACTCGAATAACCAGGTGTGTTGGGTGCCGTACCCTGCAAGGAGCCAAGGAAAACCGGTAAAGATATGACTGCGTGTATATTCAGCTAATAGTAAAGCGAGAGGCGCAAGTAGAGCTCTGGGTAGGCTCTTAACTTTGCCAGTCACTATGTGAGAAAGTGAACCAGCAACTCCCCAAAACAAGGCTAATAGACTAACAAAAGCGAATGTGATAATAGCTGCAAGCACAGAGCCTGTTTGGCCATATTCATCAATACTGATAAAGATCCATGACACACCTGCACCAAAGAATCCCAGCCCAATACAGAAGCTTCGCCAAAAAGCTTGTTTGGCGTGAGCGCTGGTTTCTAGTAGGACAAAAAAGGCCATTAGAGTAACCAGAAGAGCTGGCCAAAAGTGGAATGGAGCAAAGCTTAATACACCAAAGGCACCAAGTAAAAGTGTACATAGTAGCTGGATGGGTTTTGGAAGGTGCACGAACCCTTTGGCGAGTAAATTGACTCGCCCCAGCTTATGGTGAGGCGTTAAGTCGGGGGCGGAATGCATCTTTGTTAGCCTTCGGCTTGGAGCGGAGAGTGAGAAACTTGTATGGTTTTTACACGTCGTCCATCTGATTTGATGACCAAGAAGTGCAACCCTTCAAAGCTTATGGCTTCGTCACGTAATGGTACTCGGCCAAACTGTTGGACTAAGATGCCGCCAATGGTGTCGAACTCTTCTTCACTTAATGAGACTTTAAAAAATTCATTGAAATCTTCTACGCTACATAAAGCGGAAACAGAGTATATGCCAGGGTTCTCGGTGCTTTGAATGTCTTTGCTGTCTAAACGGTCTGTTTCATCTTCGATTTCACCAACGATCTGTTCCAGTACATCTTCAATGGTAACCAAGCCAGACACACTGCCATATTCGTCTAGTACTATTGCCATATGATAGCGTTTAGTGCGGAACTCGTTTAATAGGACGTTGAGGCGCTTGCTCTCTGGAATAAAGTTAGCAGGGCGCAGGCGGCTTAATAGGTCGTCAATAGTGAGGTCACCTTCTTTAAACAGTAAAGGCAGTAAATCTTTTGCTAAGAGCACCCCAAGGATTTCGTCAGAATCTTCCCCAACCACGGGAAAGCGCGAATGGGAAGATTCAATGACTTTTCGGATCGATGTTTTAGGGTCGTCTTCAGACTTAATTATCACCATCTGCGAAGGGGGAATCATGATGTCGCGAGCCTGGACCTCAGATACTTCTAGGGCACCTTGGGCGATTTTAGAGGCATCTTGATCAATTATTTCAGAGTCTACAGCTGTTTCAAGCAACTCGACTATGTCGTTACGACTTCGAGGTTCATCATTGAAGGCTTGTGTTAGGCGCTCGAACCAGGATTTTTGCTGATCGTTGGAGCTACTCGATCGGTCTTCACTCATTAGGTTTGGGACTCACTCTTTTATCGTATAGGGGTCTGGAATAGACAACTCAGCAAGTAGCTGGGTTTCAATGCCTTCCATTTCTTCTGCTTCATCTTCCTTTATATGATCATAACCACGTAAATGCAAGATGCCGTGAATGATCATATGGGCCCAATGATGCAGGAGGTTTTTTTGTTGAGCAATGGCTTCTTCTTCCACCACTTGTTTGCAAACGACTAAATCGCCTAGTAGTGGCAGTTCAATGCCTTCTGGGACTTCAAAAGGAAAGGACAAAACGTTGGTTGGTTTGTCTTTTCCTCGATATTGGTGATTTAGCTCATGGCTTTCTTCTACATCGACCAAACGAATGGTCACCTCATAAGAGGTATCACCGTCTGGGAGAGCCTGCTCAGCCCAGAGCTGAAAATCATCTAGGCTAGGAAGGCGCTCGGTATTCTCGCAAGCTATTTGTAAGTCAAGGTCTAAAAGGCTCACGCTTTGCTTTCCGCTTTCTCTGAGTTAAGGCGCGCCTGAATACGAGCTTTCTTTTCTTGCTCGGCTTCAATATCGAATTGGTCGTAAGCTTCAACAATCCGTTGTACTAATGGGTGACGAACCACATCAGCGGAACTAAAGTGTGTCATGCTGATGCCATTTACATTTTTTAGAACGTGCATGGCGTGAGCAAGGCCGGAAGAGGTGCCCCGTGGTAAGTCAATTTGGGTAGTGTCACCCGTAATGACTGCGGTGGAGCCAAACCCGATACGAGTTAGGAACATCTTCATCTGCTCACGAGTGGTGTTCTGGCTTTCGTCAAGAATTATGAAAGAGTTGTTGAGCGTGCGACCGCGCATGAAAGCAAGAGGGGCGATTTCAATCACGTTCTTTTCAATCAGTTTGTCGACTAATTCAAAGCCAAGCATTTCATACAATGCATCGTACAAAGGACGTAAGTAAGGGTCGATTTTTTGGGATAAATCCCCCGGCAAGAAGCCTAGTTTTTCTCCTGCTTCAACCGCAGGACGAACCAACATAATACGCTCAACGCGATCCGCTTCTAAGGCTTCTACAGCACAAGCCACGGCCAAATAAGTTTTGCCCGTACCAGCAGGGCCAATACCAAAGTTAATATCGTGTTTGCGAACTTGTTTTACATAGTTCTGCTGATTTTTGCCTTTAGGTTTAATAAAGGCTTTACGCGTTTTGATCACCAGCTGGTCGTGTTTGCCCTTATGGTTTTCTGTTAAGGACTCAATGGTGGACTCTTGTAAATACAGGTGAATGGTCTCAGGTGTAATGGCGGTGCCTGCTTGCGCTTCACGGTACAAGTTCTCCAACAAGATCTTGCTGGCTGCTACGTAATCAGTGCTTTCACCGCTAATGTCGAATAACTCGCCACGATATTGAATGTTTACCTCAAGTCTTTTTTCGATTAGTTTGAGGTTTTCGTCCAGTTGGCCGCATAAAGCCGCTAACGCATTTGCGTCAGCGGGAGAAAGGCGGATTTGTTGAGAAGTAATTGTCGTTTCCAAAAGTTACCTTACTTAATGAAGTACAAAGTCAGAATCAAGCTCAGAGCTAATCAATTCACCTAACAAGGAGTTAGGGTAGGCATCTGTGATCACTACATCGGCAAATTTACCGATAAGCTGGGGATCAATGGCGCTGAAGTTTACAATGCGGTTGTTTTCGGTACGTCCCTGCAGTTGTCCTGGGTCTCTGGGCGAGTAACCACTAATGAGGATACGCTCTATATTGCCTACCATTGCTAAACTGATGTCATAGGCTTGTTGGCTGATTCGACGTTGTAGAATAGCTAGACGCTCTTTTTTCACCTCTTCAGGGGTGTCGTCTTCTAGGTTGGCCGCAGGTGTACCTGGTCGTTGGCTATAAACAAAGCTGAATGAATGATCAAAACCAATTTCTTTAATCAGATTCATGGTATCAATAAAGTCGTCATCGGTTTCACCTGGGAAACCTATGATGAAATCAGAGGACAAACTAATACCTGGGCGAGCTTCTTTAATTCGATTAATCTTATCAATATAGTATTGACGATCGTGGCCACGTTTCATATTGGCTAAAACCGTGTCGGCACCACTTTGAACGGGTAAGTGTAAATGGCTTACCAGTTTAGGTTCGGTTCTAAACGCCTCGATTAAACTGTCGGTAAATTCAACAGGGTGCGACGTGGTGAAACGAATTCTTTCAACGCCATCAATCAGTGCTACGGCGTGGATAATATCTGCTAGGTCAGCTTCATCACCCGACTCCGTCTCACCGCGGTAGGCGTTTACGTTTTGCCCTAGTAAATGGATCTCACGAACGCCTTGTTCTGCCAGTTGGGCAACTTCAGTAATAATGCTGTCGAATGGACGGCTGACTTCTTCACCTCGTGTGTAAGGTACAACACAGAAAGTACAGTATTTACTGCAACCTTCCATGACAGAAACAAATGCTTCTGCCCCTTCAACGCGCGGCGCAGGAAGGTGGTCAAACTTCTCAATCTCCGGAAAAGTGACGTCTGTGATCGGGATGTGTTGTGCCGCTGCGTTAACCATTTCTGGTAGCTTATGCAGGGTTTGAGGCCCAAAAATCATATCGACGTGCTTGGCACGCTTACGAATAGTATCGCCTTCTTGGCTGGCTACACAACCACCAACGCCAATCACAAGGTCGGGATTTTTCTGCTTTAGTTTTTTCCAACGACCCAGCTGATGAAATACTTTATCTTGTGCTTTCTCTCGAATGGAGCAGGTGTTTAAAAGTAGTACATCTGCTTCGTCTGCATTGTCAGTTATTTCCATCTCATGGCTTTCACCTAGTAAGTCGGCCATGCGTGATGAGTCATACTCATTCATCTGGCAGCCATGAGTTTGTATAAATAATTTCTTTGTCATTTAACTCTATTACCTAAAAAATTGTCTTTATGACTTTGGGGGTATTATATTTGGCTTTTCGTGTGAAGCCCAGACTTGTCTTTGTTAACCTGCCTTTTATCTAAAAAAAGTCTTAATTGGTGTTTTTAACCTGCAAGTCTGGAGCTTTGTTTGTTAAGCCGTCACAATAGGAGGCAAACGTTGTCTTCTGGCGAGTAAAAGGGATGTTCTGGTTTGCGTAGGTTTATTGTAATTTGGCTGATGTTAACTGCTAGTGTTGGAGCCTTTGCTGAGGAACCTGAATCCGCTAATTTTGAGTTTGGCTTAGGTTATGGGCTGTTAGAGCAAAAATCCTTGCTCAATATTGATTTTAAAATCAACATGACGCTAAGCGAGCATACGGCTACCCAAGTGTATCTGAACAGTAATTACTATATTACCGGTTCTGATAAAGACAGCTTTGCTCAATCTGAATTTGCTTCTAATTGGTTTTTGTTTAATGAATACGGTCGTGTCGGGCTAGGTTTGGGTGTCACAGAGCTGGAACCTAAAAATGAGCGCTTAGTGACCGAACGAAGTGTTACTGGGCGAGTTCTCTTAGATCTCTTTATTAAGGATTTTTCTGTCATGGCCAATTACACTTCAGCTGATCGTACCTTAAGCAATTTGGCAAGTACCAAGTTGGGGCTAGGTTACTACTGGACAGAAAATCACAGGTTGTCTGTTTTTAAAGAGCGCTTTGATGATAGGGAAGGGTGGCGAATTGAGAGTTATTTTCAGCCTGAGTCATTTCAGCAGCGAGCTAGTATTGGCTTAATAGGGCGTAAAGGAAATCGCTTTAGTTACTTTGGTATTGTTGGAGAGTATTACTTTGATCACGCCTACAGCTTGCAAGATCGTGATAGAGCATATCATTAAGGCACTTAAACCGGCCTTAGGTGCTCAATTTTCAACCATACAGATTCACTAACGGGCATGACGGATAAGCGGTTGCCTTTCCTTAATAAAGCAAAACCCTCTAGCTCTGGTTGTTGTTTGAGCTCCGCTAAGGTTAATACTTGCGGCCATTTCTCTTGAAACTCTATATCCACCATAAACCAACGGGGTGATTCCGGGGAAGATTTAGGGTCAAAGTAAGGCGAAGTGCTATCCCAACTGGTGTAGTCTGGATAAGCGGATTTAACAACTTCAGCTGTACCTGCTATTCCCACCTTTTTGCATCTGGAGTGATAAAACAGGATTAGGTCACCCACCGCCATCTGTTGCATAAAATTTCTTGCTTGGTAATTACGAACCCCATCCCAAGGTGATATTTTCATCCTTGCTAGGTCATCAATAGAGAAGGCGTCCGGTTCCGATTTCATCAACCAGTAATTTTTCATGGATATAATACTTGCCTTAGTATGCATTTTGTAAAAGAATGTAATTGTCTTTACTTTTAAACTAATGCAAAAAAAAAGAGCAAGCGCACTCAAGGAAGTTGGAGAGGGAGCTTGGTGAAGGTCGTGAGGGATTTATGACGTACATTGCTTGTAATGAATTTCTGGCTCTTGAAGCCGAATTGAAAAGTGACATGCTTGAGTCATTAGTTGATGCTCAGCAAGAGGTTGAGGCCGTCATTGTTCATATTAAACATAATGGCTTTTCAAAAGAGATACTAGACCAGCTCTTTCGCACGTTGCATAGTATCAAAGGCAATTGTGCAGTGTGTTTTTTAGATCCTTTTGTTGATGTTCTGCACTGTATGGAAGAAATTATTGATGCCATTCGGCAAGATCACATAAGTTACGATGACTGTTATGTTGAGTTGTCTAGCTTGGTGCTGGAACAGCTGGGTTTTGTGCTACAGCAAGTGCGCCACGAACAAGCTATAGACTCTTCTGTGTTGAGCCAAATTAAGCAAGGCTTGGATCACGTCTTCAAGCAAGATCAAGAATCAGTAAGGGTTGGGTATGCTCAACATTTACTGGGTTATCTGAAGGGAGATAGCCTTCAGGCTGTAAAGGTCCAAGAGCCTAGTTTGGATAAAGACAGTGACGTACGAAATCCAAGCTTAGATTCTTTCATTGCTTTGAGTTATAAGTTAAACCCTTTGCTTGGTTATACGCCCAAGCGCAATGAAAAACTGCTTCAACTAAGTTTGCTAATTAATACTTATTGTGATGAAAAAGCTTCTAGCTCACAATTGGCTGCCGCGGTTTATATGCATAATATGGGGCATGCGGTGGTGTTGAAAAAGCAAGTGGGCAGTCAGTCATACCCTGTTCATCTGTACCCTAAATTAGGGGCTGATATTTTGGCAAGGTATCCAGGCTTTCAGGAAGCGGCTGACATTGTTTTGTGTCATCAGGAGCGTTTTGATGGCACAGGATTTCCATTGGGAAAGAAAGGTGAAAGCATCCCCCAAGGGAGTTTTATTATTTCCATGTCACTCATTTTTATTGATATGGTGTGTGGTAAGCAAGGTAAAGAATATAGCCGTAGTGCCTTGCACGCTGTTAAGGCCATTAATCTAGAAAGAGGTAAGGCATTTCCTCCTTATTTAATTGATCGATTTAACCGAGCAATCAAGCAATTGCTGGTTCATAAGGCAGGAGACGAGCTTAGTAACGCGTAAATGCATAAAAATAAACTGCCCTTAGTGTATCACCCTCATTACAGCATTCCATTTCCCCAAGGGCATCGTTTTCCGATGGCAAAGTTTGCTCTACTTGCGTGCCATTTAAAAGAATTAGGAATACTCACCTCAGAAAACGAGTATCGACCTGGCCCCTTGTCTCTTAGCGTGCTAATGCAGGCTCACGATAAAAATTATGTATCACGTTTTATTCGCGGCCAGCTGACTGAGCAAGAACAAAAAGATATTGGGCTTCCTTGGTCTGAATGGCTTGTTGAGCGGACACTGCGTGCTGTCTCCGGTACTATTTTAACCAGCGAATTAGCATTGCAGCATGGTTTGGCGTGTCATCTTGCTGGAGGCACGCACCATGCGCATCCTTCCCATGGCGCGGGTTTCTGTATTTTTAATGATTTGGCGGTGGCTGCGTTGGCTTTGGTAAATTCGGGTAAAGCCAAGAAGGTGCTGATTCTTGATTGCGATGTGCATCAAGGGGACGGCACTTGCGCTTTTTTTGCTGACAACCAATACATAATCCCTGTGTCTTGGCATTGCGAGGAAAACTATCCAAGTATTAAGCAAGCAAGTGGGATAAACATACCCGTCCCTAAAGGGACCAATGATCAAGATTATTTAGCTCTGTTAAAGAAAACCTTGCCTAATCTATTGCAAGAGCATAAGCCTGATTTTGTTTTTTATGACGCTGGTGTGGATGTGCATGAAGACGACAGGTTGGGCTATTTAGAGCTGACTGATCTAGGTGTATTTGAGCGAGATCAATATGTAATTGAGACTGTCATGTCATACAAAGCTCCAATAGCCTGTGTAATTGGTGGGGGCTATGATAGGCAAGAGCTTAACGTTGCGAAACGACACTCCCTTTTACATCAGGCCGCTCATGCTGTGTGGCAAAAGCGTTATAGTTAATGGTTGTCATAATAAATGAGGCCAGCTCTGGGTAAGCTGGCCTCATTTATTAAACCGTAAACTTATCGGTAATCTTCTTGATCAGCGAAGATTGTTGTTTAAGGTTGTTCATTTGTTCTGCCGTTTTGTTTGTATCGTTACCAATGGCTTCGGCTAGGTGAGCAATGCCGGAAACGTTTTTGGAAATGCTGTTGGCAACATCAGATTGCTCGTTTGCTGAGTTGGCGACTTCCACATTCATACTAGTGAGTGACTTAATTGACTCCGTGCTCGAAGCGATGATGCTATTAATTCTGGCCATCGCTTGATTTACTTCTTCCCGTTGCGAGATAGAGCTTTGCATATCATCGATAGTCTGTGATGCACTGGCTTGAAGCTTATCTAGAATGTCTTTGATTTCTATGGTGCTTTCTTGGCTGCGCTGAGCTAAGCCTCGTACCTCGTCGGCAACAACGGCAAAACCTCGTCCTTGCTCACCAGCACGTGCTGCTTCAATGGCAGCATTTAGAGCAAGTAAATTGGTTTGCTCAGAGATACTTTGTATCACACCAAGGGCAAGGTTAATTTCTTCGACATTTTCACCCACTAAAAGCACAGAGCTTTCTACTTTTTCTAGGGTGGTGCTTAAGTGTGTTAGTTGTTCACTGGAAAGTTGTACTTGGTTAACGACTTCTTGTATCTCAGTTTCAGTGTCTTGGGCGGTTTGCTTTGTAATTTGAGCATTGTGGGCAATTTCAATAGAGTTGGATGCCATTTCTTCGATTGCAGCCGCGACCATGTTGGTTTCATCAATTTGCTTGCTCGCAACTTGAGCGAGTTGGTCTTTTTGATTGTTAGCGACTTCTGAGATAGTGTGGAGGTCGTTGCTTGATGATTTTAATGCGCGGATGTCATCAGCCATTGAGCCAATAAAGGTGTTAAAGCCGACAGCGATGTTATTTAGAATATCAATTTTGTTAGAAGGTAAGGTGGTGGTTAGGTCGCCTTGACCTTTTGCAAGTAAGTTCACCGAACCTTGCAGTGATTGCAACGGTTTAAGAATGCTCCGGATTGAAATCAAAACAGTTGGAATGAGTACGGCAAGTACAATTAGGCAGATTATAAGATCTCCCATTAAGCTTTCGCTTTGAATTTCGCCAATTGATTGGTCAATGCGAGAAATAACTTGTTTGGTGCTATCAATGTAGAATCCTGTGCCCACAACAAGGTCCCATTTATCAATATAAAGCCCGTATCCGTACTTTTCTGAGGCTTGAGTTTCACCAGGTTTAGGAAAAAAGAAGGTGCTATAGCCATCTCCTTTCACTGCGCTATTGATGATGTCTTGAATAAATAGGTTGCCTGCTTTGTCTTTAGCAGCCCAAAAGTTTCCACCTAAAGGGGCGCCAGCACCATGCATTAATCGTACGCCTTGGGTGTCATAAACATAAAGGTAGCCTTGTCCCTGATCAAAGCGCACCTCATTGAGAATGTTAAGTGCTTCTTCCATGCCTTCCTTGTTAGGTAGAGCAAGTTCTTTAGCGACCAGGCTCATTGAGGTATCTATTACTGATTTTAAACGCTTCTGTTCAATTTCAATAGTGGCATCAGAAATGACGCTTGACACCCCTTGGCTAACTTGAGATACGGTGCTGGTTTGTACCAATGCACTAATGACCGCAATGATCAAAAACGGTAAAAAGGTTAATAAATAAATTCGAATGGTTAGGGATTTAAACATGGTATGTCGCCTTTTATCCTTTTAGGTGATCCTGATTCGCTGGGGCTTGTCTGTATAGAACATTATTGAAAAACACTTTTTGAGTGTATCTCATTAGGGATTTTTTGAGCCCAAGAATTATAAAGAAATGTAAAGAATATGTCTTTGTATTAAACAATCCTGAAATGCTTCGGCTTAAAAAGGGCAGGGAGCGACAAAAGCGAGCCAAGCTTTAGTGAAAGGGTGGCGGAACTCCAGTCGATAGGCATGTAGCAGCAGCCTTTGGTCTGCTTCACTGTAATCTGGGTCGTAAAATTCATCGCCAATAATAGAGTGACCGATACTTTGCATGTGTACGCGCAGTTGATGGGAGCGACCTGTGTAAGGGGTGAGTCGAACACGGGTAATGTTGCCCTCATAGGCAATGGGTTCCCAAAAAGTGATAGAGTCTTTACTCCATTCATCAGTGCAGACGATTTGTCTCGGTCGATTAGGCCAGTCACAGCGCATCGGTTTTCGCACTTCACCTCGCTGTCCTAATAATTTACCGCGCAACAAGGCGCGGTATTCTTTTTTGACTTCACGCTCACGAAAATGCGCATACATACGCTTTTGGCATTCATGGGTTTTTGCCACCAGAATCAGCCCTGATGTGGCTTCGTCCAATCGGTGGATGGCGTAGGCTTCGCCAAACTCTTGCTCAGCACGATACAAGATTGAATCTTGTTTGTCTGGGCCGCGACCGGGCACAGACAAACAATTCGCTGGTTTGTTGATCACAACAAACCAGTCGTCTTCATAGAGTATCTCTAGCGTCCCACTGGGTGCTCGTTTATGTGATGGCGTAGGCACGAGTGGTTATTCCGGCTTCGTAGTGAGAATGATGCGGATCGCATCCAAGCGGATTTGATGCTCATCAATGCGCACTAAGCCTTCTTGCATATTTGTTTCTAAGCGTTCAATGTCAGCTTCTGTGATCGCAGAGTTGAAGGTTTTAAGTTCACTTAGGCGTTCAATTTCACTTTGACAACGATGCTGATAAGACGATTTCGCAGCTTGTACTATCGGGCGAGCTTGGTCTTGAGCATTCAGTTGGTGAGCTTGTAGTACCTCGATCAAATTCTTGCGCAAGGCTGCTACCCATTGTTCGGCCACACGATTAGGGACGCCCTTAAGTTTTTCTGCCCATTTTTCAGGGGTAAATTGTTGGTGTAAAAACTTACCATTTGAATCTGACAGTTGCCACATAGGTGTCATAGGTAGAGATTGGGCCAATTTCAGCCTTGGGTGTGCCGCAGCCTCAATAACAAACATGCTTTCCACTAATACAGTTCCTTCGGGAAGGGCTGAGATAGGTAGAATCGCAGAGGTGAGTTTGCCTGAATCAAAGCCTTGAACTTCGTCCATTAGCATGGTGATTAAAGGATGTTCCCAAGTCGCAAAGGCGACGTCTTCGCGCTGACTCGCTTGGCGTCTGTCAAGCATCAGCATTTTACCTTCTTCTTCAACCCCGGGCAGAGCTTCTAGCATCATGTCGCTGGAAGGGCGGATAAACCAAGCAGCTTTATGCTCGTCGTCTGAAATGCAATCCGCATAAATATTGAAAGCATGAGTGACTTGTTCAATGTAATGATGCAGTCCTTGAGTAGCTTCTTGGTTGATTTGTGTGATCAACTGTTGTGCTTTATCTGGGCGACAAGAGCTCATTTCTAGGAGACGGTTACGGCCCTCATCCATTTGCTTCAAGAGCGCTTCATGGTAAAGGTTGGCTTCTTCAAGCAAGGTTTGATCATCATCTTGACCATGTAAATAAGCGTGTAGACTCTCGCGAAAGGCTTCTTCTACCTTATCGCCAGCGCCAGTGGTGCGACAAAAAGCATTCAGTCCATCGTGATACCAATGGAATAGGCGTTGCTGCACGCTGCCCTGCAAGTAGGGGACATGGATTTGCACATCGTTAATTTGGCCAAGTCGGTCAAGTCGACCAATGCGTTGCTCAAGTAAATCAGGGTGTTCTGGTAGGTCATACATTACTAGGTGATGACTGAACTGGAAGTTACGGCCTTCGCTACCAATTTCAGAACAAACAAGAATTTGTGCGCCTTCTTCATCTGCAAAATAAGCCGCTGCACGATCACGATGAATGAGCGGCATTCTTTCATGGAAATCGGCACTTTGAAAGCCAGCAAAAGTCAGTTGATCATTTAGCCATTGGGCCATATCAGCAGTATGGCAAATCACTAAGACTTTATTGGCTTGGCATTCTAAAAACTCTTTAAGCCAGAACCAGCGTGGATCTTGCTCCCAGTTTCCTTCTTGAACTTCCGCTTCAGGTAATACATGGTGACTAGCAGATGCGAAAATTTCATTGTTATCAAGAGGGTAGCTGTGTAAATGCCTGTTTGGAAAACCGCCCACCGCAGCTCGAGTGTTACGGAACATCTCACGACCAGTACCGTGGCGGTCAATGAGCCAGCTGATGGCCTCGCTTGCCGCTTGTTGTAACTCTTCGGAATGATCACTTTGCAAGTTGTGATACCAATCTTTCCCTTTGACTTCGTCTAAATAGCAGTTGAACAGTGTTGCCCAGTCCTGTTTAGTTGAGTGGCTTTGATCGTCTGTGAACGGCAATAAATGCTCAGCCAGTTCAGCAGCCTGTTTAAACTCAAGTTGCTGAGCTTGATAGCGTTCAAAATCATGGTAATGGTCTGGGTCAATGAGCTGTAAACGGGAGAAGTGTTCTCTCTCTCCTGTTTGCTCAGGCGTAGCACTAAGAAGTAACAAGGACTCGCTGGCACTGGCTAATTTGGCCACAACTTGGTAGCCAATGCTTGGTGTATCTGGGTTCCAGCTTAAGTGATGGGCTTCGTCAACGATCACCATATCCCAAGACGCTTCTAGCATGTGACGGGTAGCATGAGGGTGCTGGCTGGCCCAATCGATTGGTGCGATGACAAAAGGCTGTTGTTCAAATGGGTTGTCATCTCCTTCCATGAAATCTTCATAAACAGTGTCGTTTATCAAGGTGAAAGGTTGATGGAAGCGGCGCAACATTTCCACCAGCCATTGGTGTTGAAGGTTGGTAGGAGTAAGAATTAAAGCGCGCTTACTTAAACCATTGAGCAACCTATGGTGCAAGATTAAGCCGGCTTCTAAGGTTTTACCCATGCCCACCTCATCACACAGTAGGGCTCTGGCTTTAGGGCGGTTAGCAATGTCGTGGGCTAGGTATATTTGATGAGGCAGTAGTTCAGCCTTAAGTCCCATAAGACCACGAACTTCACTTGCCGCATGTGATGCCTGGTGCTCTAACGTATGTCTACGTAAGTCGAACCACATTCTACGTGCAGGGGATAATGCTAAAATAGAGTCTAACTCGTTTTTGTCGTTACGAGGAAACTGAATAATAGACTCTTCAAGCCAGTCATCGTCTTCGCTGATGCGGTATTCGATGAGGCCTGCAATTTCTTCAACTTCCAATACTTGGTAAGTTGCCTCGTCGTAGTGGAGTTGGTCTCCGACGGTTAATGTACGTCTTACTAAGCTAGTTTGTGTGTTAGCGTATTGTCTATCTGTTTCTGTATCAGGAAAGTGCAGGGTGAAAGACTTACCCTGAGTTTCAATAATAATGCCGACTCCCAAATCGGGTTCGTTCCGGCTGCTCCATCGTTGTCCTGTGGTATACATGTTATTCATTGTCCGCTTGTATTATGGTTAAGCTACCTTGGCAGAGGTTTGTTAAACTTGTTTTATGTTCGGGCCAAGTGCGTTCGATAACAGCAAGATCTAAGATAATGCTGTCACTGTATTCTTTGTGGGTTATTTCAATGTCACTCTGTTCGAGCCAATACTCCACCTTACCTAATAAAGAGTAGGCAATTTTTATTTGAATGGCAGTACGAGGGTAAATATTTTCAAATTTAACTTGGCTTAATGCTTCCTGCACCGCTTGGCTATAGGCTCTAACTAGCCCTCCCGCCCCGAGTTTTATGCCCCCGAAGTAGCGTGTGACCACCACACAGGTTTCTCCAAAACCCGAATGCTGAAGTACATTAAGCATGGGCTTTCCGGCGGTACCTTTTGGCTCTCCGTCGTCGCTTTGATCCCATAAATGAGCGTTGTTAGGCACACCAGCCACAAAAGCCCAGCAGTTGTGATTGGCGTCGGGGTATTGTTGTTTCATTTGTTCGATAAAAGCTTTTGCCTGTTCACGGCCTTGGGTGCGTGCCACATGGGTTATAAATTGGCTGTTCTTAATCTCTAGATCAAAGCGTTGAGTGTGTGTTGGGCTTAGATAATAATCCATGTAAACTGGTAACTTTCTTCTAGAGTGATTGATTTCACTAATAAAAATGGGTTTTGAAACTATGATAGATTGGCAATGGCAAGCTGTTTATGTGTTATCAGGTTTTGCTTTTGGTGCGCTATTACTGGCCATCATAGCGGCCTTTATTGTACAGGCTATACGCCGTAAGTGGCACCTTGCAGAGCAAAAAATGCAGCAAGAAATGGAGCAATTGCAGCAAGTTGTTCAATCTGTAAACCAGCACAAGCATGAACTGGAGAAAGAAGTGCTGATTTTAGAGCAGCAGTTTTCCTCAGCCCAGCAAGTTTGGCAAGAAAAAGAGTCCTTATATCAGACGCAAAAACGCCAGAATGAGGCCGAGTTTAAGCAACTTGCTCAAGAAATATTGGCTCAGCAAGGAGCGCGCTTAGCACAAGAAAATGAGCGTCAACTAGGTAGTTTGTTAACACCGCTAGGAAGCCAAATTCAGAAATTCCAAGAAAGTGTAGAGAAAAGCTACCAAGAGGAAGCGCGAGAACGGTTTTCGTTGGTGAAGGAGATTAAAGGGTTACAGCAGCTAAACCAAAAAATAAGTGACGATGCCCTTAATCTAACCCAGGCTTTAAAGGGGCAAAATAAGCTACAAGGTGGCTGGGGAGAAGTTATTCTAGAGCGGATTTTAGAGCGCTCTGGGCTCACGAAAGGGCAGGAATATCAGGTGCAAGAAGCCTATCAAACAGAAGCGGGTCGCCGCCTTCAGCCTGATGTGGTTATCCAATTACCTGAAGGAAAACAAGTCATTGTTGACTCAAAAATGGTGCTGGTGAGCTACCTGGCTTATATGGAGGCGCAAACAGAAGAGGATAAGTCACGAGCCTTAAAGCAACACCTTGATGCAGTCCGGCGTCATATGAAAGACCTGAGCGCTAAGGCTTACCATGACATACCGGGCGTGACTTCGTTGGATTTTGTACTCCTGTTTATACCAATAGAAGCGGCGTTCGGTCTGGCCTTACAAGCTGATAATGGGCTCTTTAGTGAAGCATTTGAGCATAATATTATTATTGTTGGACCATCTAACTTGTTGGCTACCTTGCGTACTATTCAGAATATTTGGCGCAATGAAAAACAAAGTCAAAATGCCATTGAGATAGCCCGCCAAGCAGGGGCTATGTACGATAAGTTTGCGGGCTTTGTGCAGGATATGGATGACATTGGCAATAAGTTAGATGCGGTTAATCGTACTCATGAGGCCGCAGTTAAGAAGCTAACAGTCGGGCGGGGTAACTTAATGGCCCGGGCAGAGAAACTTAAGTTAATGGGGGCGAAAACGAATAAAAGTTTGCCCCCTTCGCACCTTGAAAATGCCCTAGATAAAGACCCAGAATAGAATGTTATATCTGGCCTTTAATGCGCCAGAATACATCGACTTGGCTAATATAGTGGGCACTTTGTAGGTCCGTTTGTATGGCGTATGTGGCCTGTTTGATACTGAGGGAAGATGGCAGCTGTTCAGGGTCTGCAATGAGTTCTACATAAAGCTGTTTACCAAGATAGTGCAATTTGGTCATAGGTAAATCTAGATAACCATTGTGTAGCCTTAACAGAAAACCAAAGTCGGCTAGAACCTGGTCTCTTGTTGGAAGCTTAAGGTGATCAGGCTTGCTGGTGGATTGTTCTTGTCCAATAGAATCTTTTTGGATTCTATCATCGGTATCCACATGTATCATCACGTCTGCCACTTGGGGGTGGGCGTGTTTGATGGTGTAAGACACAAGGTCGCTTAAATAGTGCCCTTCACTCACACTGCCGTGGCTGGGAACGTGAATGTGCATGTCTAAATAAATTTTTCCCGCCATCGAGCGAGCCCTTACATCGTGGGGGGCGGCGACGTTTTTTAAACTGTTGGCGGTTTCTTTGATCTGTTCGATCAGTTCTGGGTCAGGGGCCGTGTCCACTAATTCTGCTAGGTTGTCCCACATCATGCTGATTGCCATTTTACCTATAAGCAAAGCCACAACAAGAGAGGCTAGGGTGTCTGCCCAGCTGACACCAAAATATACCCCTATTAAGCCTATTAATACGGCGATAGAGGATAAAGCATCCGTCCTGCTGTGCCAGGCGTTAGCAATAAGTAGCGGGCTACTGATTTTTTCACCAGCTCTTTTGGTGTAATGGAAAAGGCCTTCTTTCACTAAGATAGTCAGCACCAAAGCAAAGGTGCCATACCAGGTGAACTGAGCTTCACTGTCTGAGGTAATGGCGTCATAACCAATGCCTAGCGCGACTAGAATGAGCACCATGCCTAATAGAACAGTGGTTAAGGTCTCAAACCTTAAATGCCCGTAAGGGTGGTTTTTATCGGGCCCTTGGCGAGCATTGTTTGCCGCGATATAAACAAACACATCCGTCACCAGGTCTGAAAGGGAGTGAATGCCATCAGCGATTAGGGCTTGTGAATGAGAGGCGTAACCCGCTAAGATCTTAGCCAGACCCAATGCTGCATCGGCACCAGCGCCGACTAAAGTAACACGTTGGGCGATCTGTTGCTCTTGCTTTAAGTCTGGCATGTTCTTTCCATTTAGGGCTAGTTATGTTGACTTGTGTTGATTTCAAACCAGAGGGCGTAACTGGCAAATAACTCTCTAAGCGTTAATGACATGAGGGCAAAATTAGCGTCCATATCCGATAAACCACCACCTTGCGAGTCGTTGAAGGCTGAGTCTTTTAGGGTGTCGTCGAACTTTATTTTGCGCAGTGTCAGGTCTTCATGGAGTACAAAGCTGATTTTGTCAGCCCAGCGCAATGCTAAATTCTTAACAGTCATGCCATCCGCCAGGTGGCGGGTAACATCTTCTGATAGTGGCTCTAACGATTTAAAACGGATTTTGGCTTTGTCTTCAGAGCCATCTTGGATTTCACATTCATCACCGGTCTCTAAGCTGGCTGGAACTTCGTTGTTAACCAGCCATTCCGTCATCAAAGCGCCTGGGGAAACCTGTGCTTGCAGCGGCGTCATTTGAAAGCTGCCTAAGGTTGTTTGCAGATGCTTGAAAAGGGCCTCTGTCATGCTGGCGTTAGTGCTATTGAGCACCATGATTTTTGCTTCTAGATCAAGATAAGCCCAAATGTCGGTGCGCTTAGAAAAGGCCTTAGGGCGGAGTGTGAAAACCAATTCGTCTTTAAGATCGCTTTTTTCTTTACGACCGACCTTGCGACCTTCTACCAATTCGATTTCAGCAATTTTGCTTTCCAGTTCTTCTCGTACTACGGCGGAAGGCAGTACTTTCTCTTCCTTACCAGCACGAAGCAGTATGCAACGGTTGTTTATTAAACTCCATTGCTCGCTGTTACGTATTAAGGGGAGCCAACCAAAAGAAAATTCATCTTGGGAACCACATTCTTTTAGTGGGTATTTCGCCAAGCTATCTACTAATAAGTTGGTATCCAGAGATTCTGTATCTTTAAGCTGAAATATTTGCGCGTTAGTAAACCACATGATTAGGTTCTCACTGCTTCTTTAAAGTGTTTTCGGCATACCGAAATGTATCGATCATTGCCGCCAATTTCGACTTGAGCGCCTTCTTTAACCGGTTCGCCTTGGCTATCTAAACGAATGACCATAGTGGCTTTGCTACCACAATGGCATACTGTTTTGAGTTCGATGAGCTTGTCTGACAAGGCCAGCAATGCTTGACTACCAGCAAACAGCTCACCTTGGAAGTCCGTTCGAATGCCAAAGGCTAATACGGGAATATTCAGTTGATCGACCACTTCGGATAAGTCGTAAACCTGCTGCTTGGTTAAGAACTGAGCCTCGTCGAGCAAAATGCAATGAACCGGATTGTTGGCTTGCTCTGCTTTTACCATGGCTAGAATATTTGTGTCAGCATTAAATAAGCTGGCCGGAGCATGAATGCCAATACGAGAGGTAATTTGCCCTTGTCCATAACGATCGTCTAAGGCAGCAGTCATCAATAAGGTGTTCATACCGCGCTCTTGATAGTTGTGGGCAGATTGCAATAAGACAGTAGACTTGCCCGCATTCATGGCAGAATAATAAAAATAAAGTTTAGCCATAGCTTAAAAGCTGCTCATAGTAGAAATGAAAGCGCTAGATTATAACAAAGTGGCGTTTTTTTGCGGTGCCGTTTTCGTGTTTTTACGATCTTTTTTTAGCCGTTGTTTGGAGAAGGCTAAGGCAACTTGCATAGTGACCCATTGAGCTCGCTTTATGTCCTGTTGCTCGCATAGCATATCAAGTTTATCGAGTGTTTCTTGATCCACTAGTAACTCAAGCCTACGTAGGCCCAGTGCTTTTTCTTTCTCTCGTTGTAGTCTTTTATTACGCTTTAATTGATCTTTTCTTGGTAAGGATTGACTGCGAGGGCGCCCAACTGGGCGATTAAATAGATCTATTGTGTTTCTGTCTGAGGACGCTTTAGCCATGAAAACTTTCTTACTGATAAATGAAAAACTGGCAGTATAGAGAATACTGCCAGTTAATGAATGCTTATTGTGCTTTTTCTTGTTCCAAGTGCTGGTTAGTGGCAATGAAGTCTAACAAGATCTCAGCCGCTTCTTTAGAGTAAACCAGTTTATCGGTTGGCTCTATGTCATCAACGGAGTCAATCGGTTCAAGATCCAATGCCGCCCGGCGTGTGTTTTCTCGGTCAAGCTCTTGTTGTTCTAACTGCTCTTGTTCAGCACGGCGAACTTGTTCGTTTAAGGATAAGTTTTTATAACGTTCAGCTTGTTCACTAAAAGATTGAATTTGTCCTTCTAAGGCGATGAAATCCGGATCTTTCTCCATGCGAGCTTGGTGGCGTGGCTCTAAAATTGGAAGATAGGCTGGAATGTCCCAATACACTGGGTAACGAGTTTCATGTATCTTATCCCAGACCAGAGGGTTCTCTAACGCGCTTTCGCCGACTTCATCTTTGTCTATGGCGGATGGAAAACTGATGTCAGGAACCACTCCTTTATGCTGGGTACTTTCACCTGAAACTCGATAAAATTTTGCCTGAGTGATTTTTAATTGGCCTTTGTCTACAGGTTGCAGTACTTGCACTGTACCCTTACCAAAGGTTTGGTCTCCTAAAATCAAAGCTCGACCATAATCTTGCAATGCTCCCGCGACAATTTCAGACGCAGAGGCGCTCATACGGTTGGTTAGGACCGCCATAGGGCCGCTGTATACAATACTGCTGTCACGGTCACCTAAAGGTGTTACTCGGCCACTTTGATCTCGAATTTGCACAGTAGGGCCAGCCGGGATAAACAGTCCAGTAAGACTGTTCGCTTCTTGAAGTGAGCCACCACCGTTATTTCTCAAGTCCAATATGAGGGCAACGATCCCTTCTTCACGCAGTTCCTCAATGAGGCGTTTGGTATCTCTGGTGGAGCTTTTGTAGTCTTTATCGCCTGCTTGTAAAGCGGCAAAGTCTGAATAGAAGGTAGGCAGTTCAATGACGCCAATCTTATAGGTTTCTCCACCACGCTCTACTTCTACAATTTCTTTTTTGGCGGATTGGTCTTCTAATTTTACTTTTTCACGAACGATCTCGATGGTCTTTTTGGTCTGACTGGAGCCCTTGCTAGGGATGATGTCTAAATTGACAGTGGTGCCGCGTTCGCCTCGTATCATGTCCACAACGTCGTCAAGGCGCATACCAATAACATTAACAGGCTCTTTACCCTCTTGGCCGACACCAACGATCTTATCATTAGGCGCTAACATGCCTTGCTTGTCGGCTGGGCCACCTGGAATCAGACGTACCACTTTGGTGTAATCGTCTTCCATTTGTAATACAGCACCAATGCCTTCTAGGGAAAGACTCATATTAATATTAAAGGTTTCCGATGCCCGTGGAGCAAAATAGGTGGTATGGGGGTCAATGGCTGCCGCAATAGCATTAACAAAGGTTTGGTATACGTCTACGGCATTGGTTTGATGAATTCGTTTTAGCTGATTTTTGAAACGACTGGTAAGGACTTTTTCTATCTCTTCGTCGGTATCGCCGTTAAGCTTTAAAACAATGGCTCTATTTTTTAAACGCTTGCGCCAGTTATCGTCTAGCTCTTCTTGAGTTTGAGCCCACTGTCTTGAGTCAGGGTCAAGGTTAATGGTTTCATCTCGGCTAAAGTCTAGGCTGTCTAGTAGTTCAGGTAGGTGGCTTTCGATGTTTTCGAGCCGAGTTTCTACTCGTTCTAAATAAAGATTGTAAATGGTATAGGCTATTTCGCTATTGCCGCTGCGCAATGCGTCATCGAGCTTCTCTTTGTATTGAGAAAGATTGTCAATGTCACTTTGCAAGAAAAAGCTCTTAGTAGGATCTAACGAGTCGATATAATAATCAAAAGCCTGTATAGAAATGGCATCATCAATTAGAGGCTTGTTGTAATGAATGCCTTCTAGCATCTCAACAACTTCTTTCGATACATCGGCGTATTCAGCATCAGGGTGTAATTCTTGAAAAGCAGAGGCGGGAGTTGTTAGAAAAAAATAGCCTGATACAAGATAAATAAATAGACGTTTATACTTCATCCGTTAAGGGTTCTCTTGGTCTGTGAATCAATCATAGGTAAAATCATATTAGACACAGCGGCTGATAGCTAGCAGAACTGACAAGAAAGTCATGTTTTTTAAATAAATTGACAATAAGGGTACTATGGATAACTCAAGCTTTAATAAAGGTTTACTGTCCTTTTTACAAAACTCTCCTACGCCTTTTCATGCAACTAAGAGCATGAGTGAAGCCTTGTTAGCAGCAGGCTATATGGAGCTGTTTGAACAAGATGATTGGGTGATCGAAGAAGGTGGCAAGTATTTTGTTACTCGTAACGCCTCATCCATTATTGCTTTCACTACGCCGCAACTTCAGTTTAGCCAAACTGGCATGCGCATGATTGGTGCTCATACGGACAGCCCGTGCTTAAAACTCAAACCTAATGCGAGTGTCAGTCGTTTTGGTTATCAACAATTAGGTGTGGAAGTGTACGGTGGTGTGTTGTTACACACTTGGTTGGATCGTGATTTATCCTTAGCAGGACGAGTAACCTATAAAACACAAAAAGGGAGCGTAAGCAGTCGTCTAATCGATTTTAAAGCGCCCATAGCGGTGATTCCTAATTTGGCTATTCATTTGAATCGCGGCGTTAATGATGGCTTCTCGGTCAATCCGCAAGAAGAAATATTGCCAATCATCAGTGGTGCCAATGATCAATTCGAATTGCACGAGTTATTGGCTAAGCAATTATTAACGGAATACCCAGAGTTAGAATTGGATAAAGTTTTGGACTTTGAAATCAGCCTTTACGATACCCAACCACCCGCTCTGGTTGGTTTAAATGAGGAATATTTGTGCTCGGCGCGTTTAGATAACCTGCTAAGCTGCTATGTTGGTCTACAAGCTTTATTAGATGCTCCGGCTGAGCGACCAAGCCTGCTGATTTGTACAGACCACGAAGAAATCGGCAGTTTATCTGCTTGTGGTGCCAATGGCCCATTTTTAGATGATGTTTTACGCCGTCTTTGCCCTAATCCCGAGCAATATGTGCAAATGGTACAAAAGTCTATGCTGGTCTCGGCAGACAATGCTCATGCCTTGCATCCAAATTACGCATCTAAACACGATAAATTGCATGCTCCAACGATCAACCAAGGAGCGGTTATTAAGGTCAATGCAAACCAGCGCTACGCAACCAACAGCGAAACAGCCAGTATTTATCGAGATATTGCCGCCGAAGAAAACTATCAGGTACAGTGTTTTGTGGTTCGAAGTGATATGGGCTGTGGTAGTACGATTGGACCTATTACGTCGGGTGAAATTGGGGTGCCGACAATTGATATAGGTTTGCCAACGTTTGCTATGCACTCAATAAGAGAATTAGCAGGAAGTGAAGATGCGTTTGGACTTTATAAAGTCCTGAAACGCTTTACGCAGAGGGCGCAACTCATTGCTCACTAAAAGCATGGATTAGCCTAACTAAGTCTAAAACAAAATAGCCACTTCAAAGAAGTGGCTATTTTTTTAGTGAAGAACTAAGGGTTAATTGCTAGCGACTAACCATTGATCTAGATCTTTGATTTCCGCTTCGGTTAACTCGCCAATCGCTTCAAGTAAGCTAAGACGCTGTACTAAGAAGTTGTAGCGCAAGGTTTCGTAGGTATTTTGCGCATCATACAGATTAGACTGGGCGTCGAGCAGCTCTACTAGGTTGCGTGTTCCAACATCATATCCGGCTTTGGTCGCTTCTAGAGCACTGTTACGGGATTCAATTAATTGCTGCTGAGCGGCAATTTGGGCAACGGATGTTTGTAGGTCAAGGTAGAGGGAACGAACATTCAATTCAATTGCTTGTAAGGCGCTCGCTCTTTGCTCCTTGGCTGAGGTTGCGGAAGCCGTCGCTTGACGAACCGATGCGTCAATCGCACCACCACTGTAGAGAGGAATGCTAACACCTAAGGCAATGGATGCGTAATTAGTATCGCCATCTGTCCCTGTGCGACTTGGGCTGTAATCGTAATTGGTTCTTGATAGGGAACCCGTTAAGGCCACTGTGGGGGTGCGACCGCTGGCTTTTTGAATGTTAATGTTGTTCTCAGCGCTCTTCACGGCAACATCTAAAACCTGTAAGTCTTTGTTGTTACGTTGTGCTTTGTTAAGCAAAGACTCAATTGTCATGTTTGGATCAAGTTGAATAGGGAAGTTATCAGCGAGCTCAGGAATGCTGCTGATGACCTTACCTGTGCGCTGATAAAGGGCTTGCTGAGCGTAGGCCACATCAGATTGGGCGCTGAGCTCTGTCACTCGTACTGCATCATATTCAGCTTGGGTGTCTTGTAAATCGGTAATGGAAGCTAGACCAACTTCGTATTGTTTCTTAGCACGGTCAAGTTGGCTTGCGGTGGCTTTAACTTGCGCTTGAGTCGTTTTTAATGTGGCTTGAGCTGTGAGTAAGGCAAAGTACTCCGTTAGTGTTGTGAGTGCTAAATCTTCTTCTGTGTTTTCGTAATCAATGAAGGCGCTCTCAGAGATTAGCTCCACGGCGTCAACTGCATAGTTAAGAGCGGGGGAATAGATCGGATAATCCATATCAAGAGATAGGGAATTAGAGACACCAGTGTCGTCTACTGCAGGACTATCCGTTTTGTCATAGCCTAAGCTTCCAGAAAAGGTAATGCTAGGGTAGAGGTTGCCCTTAGAAACATTAACGCCTTCTTTCTCCGCTTCAAGTGTAGCAGCAGCAGCTCTAAGCCCTGGGTCGTTTGCTTTAGCTAGTTTGTATACGTCGTATAAGCCTTCTGCTAGAGAAGCGCTACTGCCTAGTACAGCGGAAGCCGAAACTAGTGATGCGATAATATGCTTTTTCATGGATAGTTGTCTGCTCTCAGTATGAATTAAAGTTATAATACCCTGAAGTCGGGGTACACGGCACTAATTAACCAGCTATATCTGTTATGATTATTGACAATATCATAACCCAGATTGTCTTTATTTGACCCTTTCTAGAGCTGGGGTGAAGGGGTTTCCACATTTTTTCATTTTTATTGCTCTAGCTCGATTTTATAACGTACTCGTTTTACCTCATTTGCCTTTAAAGTTCCCTCGAGATTGAGACTGTTTGCGGTCTGCTTTTTAACCTCTTGTTTTGCTATCAGTTGTTTAATAACCCCTTGAGTTTGCTGAGTTAGGGCATAGTGCTGAGGTTGGTCAGAAAGGTTAGTCAACTCTAGTTCCCAAGTTTGTGTACTGGGCAGTCGATTTGAACTGCTGTCGACTAAGGTTAATGTGCCTTTTATGTCTTGGCTTTTAGCTGTTTGAATTTCAATGGATTGGCCTTGGCGCGCATGCGATAACACATTGTGGTTAGCTGGTAGCAGTAGTGTTCCCCTGCGCCAAAAAGTTTGATACTCGCCAGGCATGGTGTCTTCTATAAGGCTGACAGTTAAATAACTATTAAAAGGAATTGGCTGTTTATAGCCTCTTTGTCCATAGGCTGGTAAACGAGCTCTATGTTGTCTATCCGTGATTGGATTTTGGCTGGTTCGTAATGGGTAGACTAGGTCGCTGAAAGCTGCAAGCGTGAGCTTACTGGTTTCCAACGAATAGCTGATTTCATTATTTGAATATTGTATCGGACTCATGTCTGCTGCTGATTCAAGGGCTAGTTTACGCGATACGGGTCGAATCGGATTGTCATGAGACAAATGTAATATTCCTTGGTCAATCATAATGTTTTTGTCTGAATTATTATGAAGTAGTGCGTTTTGATAGATGGTGACCGTATCCTCTTGAATGATTAAGCGTAATTGTGGTGACCAACTAAGTTGATTAGTTTGGTAATAAACTTGCTCCGGGAAGTGGCCATAAGAAGATGACTGATGTTTATTTTGACTGCCCTCAAGAGGTAAAAGATAAAAGTCCGCGATTGGCAGCTGCATGGTGCCCAGTTCAGTTTGTAGAGAGAACTGCGCTAATTGGTTGTCAACATGGATGAGTTTCCCTAGGTAGCTTATGTCACCTTGCTTGTGGTCAACTTTGACCTTCTGTAACAAAGCCTCTAACCAAGGACGATAAGGAGTATCTTGTGGTAGGCTTATGGCAGTATGCTGGGCTGACAAAGAAGCTAAACTGGCTGGGATAGGCTTTAATTGTGGGCCTGTTTGACTGACTGTTTGTTCAAAAATGGTGCTGCTGTTTAGGCCAATGACAGCCTGCAAGGGGGCCGCAAAAGCTGGTGCGGTAATACTTAGGGCGAATAATGCGATAAAGTGAGTAGGTTTCATATGTCATCCTTACATCTGAGAATAGTGGGTGTCCAATATGACTTCATTAAATAACAAATCATTGTGATAAATGTAAGGGTAATACGTGGAAAAAAAACTACTGATTGTAGACGGCTTAAATTTAATTCGTCGTCTATATGCTGCCTTGCAGTCAGAACAAGACTCGGAAAGAAGAATTGAGCGCACGCAAAGCATTACCATTGAAGCCCTTGCCAAGTTGTCTACGCAGTTCTCTCCAAGCTATGCGGTAGTGGTATTTGATTCCAGCGGGTTGACTTGGCGTCATGAACTTTATCCTGAATATAAATTGGGGCGAGTTCCCATGGATGATGTGTTGCTTGACTCCCTAGAAGCATTTGCCAAACAGTTTCGTTTTAATGGCTTTCCCTGTCTGCGTATGGCTGGCTGGGAAGCCGATGATTTAATAGCGACCTTAGCGGTCAAAGCGGCCAGTAATGGAGTGAAAGCTTATGTTGTGTCTACAGATAAGGGCTTTACCCAGTTGTTACATAACCCCTTGATATTACAGTATGATTATTTTGCAAAGCTTGGTTATGACAACGCTTGGGTGCCAGGAAAATACGGTGTTCAAGCGGAGCAGCTAAATGATTATTGGGCGTTAGTTGGGGACACCACGAATCGTATTCCTGGTGTTAAAGGAATTGGACCTAAAACCGCCGTCGATATTATGCAACAACATTCAACCATTGAGGGTATTTATGGTCACTTAACTGACTTTCCTGAGCGTTTGCAAAAATTGCTTAATGGCGGTCAGCAACAAGCTCTGCAGTCGCGCCACCTTGTCACGCTAAGAACAGATGTAGAACTTGGGATTAAACTGTCACAACTTAGGTACCAAGCAAAATAACAAGGCGGATAATATAGGACTAATAAAGCTTAAAAGAATGCCTTATCCCCTTACTCCTAATCAGAGAGACGTCTATAATACCCACCAATTGTAAAACGGATAGATGAGAGAAATATGTCTGAGGTAAGAACACGAATCGCACCATCTCCAACGGGTGACCCCCACGTCGGAACAGCTTACATTGCCTTATTTAACATGGCGTTTGCGCGTAAAATGGGCGGTAAGTTTATTCTACGAATTGAAGATACCGACCAAACTCGTAGTACTCCAGAATCTGAAAAAATGATTTTAGATGCATTGCGTTGGTTAGGGCTAGATTGGGCAGAGGGCCCAGATGTCGGTGGTGAATATGGGCCTTACCGTCAAAGCGAGCGGGGTGACATTTATGCTCAATACGCTAAAGAACTTGTTGAAAAAGGACATGCTTTCTACGCTTTTGAAACACCAGAAGAATTGGATCAAATGCGTGCTGAGCAAAAAGAGCAAGGTTTGCCTCAAAAGTATGATGGACGCGCATTAAAATTAACTGATGATGAAGTACAAGCAAAGCTTGCTGCTAATGAGCCTTATGTAATTCGAATGAAAGTGCCTGAAGAAGGTGTCTGTGTTGTACAAGACATGCTACGCGGCACAATAGAAATCGATTGGGCTCAAGTGGATATGCAGGTTCTGCTTAAAGCTGATGGTATGCCAACTTACCATCTAGCGAATGTGGTCGATGATCACCTCATGAAGATCACCCATGTTATCCGCGGAGAAGAATGGATCAACTCAGCGCCTAAGCACATTCTGCTGTATCAATACTTCGGCTGGGATATGCCAACTTTATGTCACATGCCGTTGTTGCGTAATCCAGATAAATCCAAGCTGTCTAAGCGTAAAAACCCAACTAGTATTCTGTACTATCAGCGTATGGGATACATGTCAGAAGCGGTAATTAACTACCTTGGTCGTATGGGCTGGTCTATGCCGGATGAACGTGAAAAGTTCTCCCTAGACGAAATGATTGAACACTTTGATATCCAACGAGTTTCTCTTGGCGGGCCTGTGTTCGATGTTGAGAAGCTTAGCTGGCTTAATGGCATGTGGATTCGTGAGAATCTTAGCCCTGAAAGCTTTGCGCAAAAATACGTTGAATGGGCTCTTAACCCTGAATACCTAATGCAGATTTTGCCTTTGGTTATGCCACGAGTGGAAACTTTTTCCGATGTAGCTGATGTGGCGGGTTTCTTCTTGAAGGGGATGTTGCCAATTACTAAAGAGGATTTCTCATCGGTAAAAATGGAAGAAGAGACATTGCGTAAGGCTATGCAGTTTTCTTTGTGGCGTTTAGAAGCACTTAATCAGTGGAATAAAGACGCCATATTTGCAGAGCTTAAAGCCCTAGCGCAGGCAATGGAAATTAAGCCGAAGGACTTCTTTGCACCTTTGTTTGTCGCTATATCTGGAAGCAGTGCGTCTGTCTCAGTGTTTGATGCAATGGCTATTTTGGGGTCTGATATTTCTCGAGCAAGGTTACGTGTAGCGGTTAACGTATTAGGTGGGCCTTCTAAAAAAGAAGCGAAGCGCTGGGAAAAAGAATACCAAACCTTGTAACCCTGGGTTCTATAGAAAAAACCGCCTCA
The DNA here is from genome assembly GCF_054780655.1 of Marinomonas epiphytica. Lineage (NCBI taxonomy): Bacteria > Pseudomonadati > Pseudomonadota > Gammaproteobacteria > Oceanospirillales > Oceanospirillaceae > Marinomonas > Marinomonas epiphytica. The sequence goes on along the minus strand of NZ_BAAGVX010000033.1, from coordinate 2,606 downwards.
TATGGCGGTTTTTTTAGCCTACTATTTTTCACAGCTTAGCTGCTGGTCTTGAAAATACGAGTCTTGCGGTCCAACTCATCTACCTGGTTATGAATGAGGTTGGTATTTCTGGCAATGCTTTCAATGTTTAAGTTGTCAGTTTTCAATTGCTGGGCAATTTTATCCATGTCTTCACTCATATGAGCTGCCGTTTTTGCGACTTCTTGTATGGAGCGGGCCATATCAATGGAAGAGGTTGAACTTGTGTGGGCATTACGTTCTATATCTTTTATGGCAAGCTCAGCTTTTTCGCTGAATTGCTCTATATTGTGTAGGCTATCTTGTCCTTCTTTCATGGTCGCGATGGCTGATTGAGTCGACGTTTGAATGGTGTCAACGATATGTGTGATTTTGCTGGTGGCATCAACGGTTTTTTCAGCCAAAGAACGAACTTCATCTGCAACAACCGAAAAACCTCTACCCGCTTCCCCTGCACGAGCCGCTTCAATGGCAGCATTTAAAGCCAAAAGATTGGTTTGATTGGCTAAATCATTGATCATGCCAATCACATTATCGATGTCTTTTGATAGTTGCCCAAGGGTGTCTAATTGCTGACCTGTTTTGGTCACAATGTTGATGGTATCTGCCAAGCTCGTTAACGTGCTGTTAATCGTTTGTGCACCCACTCTGGCCGATTCATAAGTGTTTTGGGATTGCTGACTAAGCTCTTCCGTTGTATTGGATATACTACTGATTGTAACTGAAATTTCCTCTGTTGCCGTGGCGATAGAGGTGGTTTGCTCGCTTGCGGCCCGATTGTTATCGGCAATATTTCCTACGGACTGATTTAGCTCGGTTACCATTTTATTGGCTTCTTTCGAGGTATGGACTACGTCGCTTATTACGGACCCAAGTCCTTGGGTCATTTCATTGACCGAAGTACATAAAGAGTCAAATTCGTCATTACGCTTTTGATTAACCATCAAGAGTGCCGTGAGATCGCCACTTTTAACTTTATTGAGGTCATGAATGATTTGAGCCAGTGTACTATTTACACTTTTACCGACCCAAAGCATGTTTAAAGCCACCAAAATCGCGACCAAAATACTGCCTGTAATTAAGCTAATACTAGCTTGCTCAGAGTGTGCTTGAGCTTGCGATCGAGCATTGCCGATAATCTTTTGCATCAACTCGGAGGCAAGGATGCGGTTGTTTTTTAAAGCTTCTTTTTGCGTATAAAAACGTTCAGTCGCGACGCTTAAAGCTTGGTTAGCCTTATTGAACTGCTGTACGCTTTGTTGATATTCATCTAATAAAGGGCCAAATTTGTCTTCTAAACGAAAAGCGGTAACTTGTTTATAAAAAGTTTCGAAGCTGGCTTCAAAAGCTTGGAAGTGGTCACTAGTCGGTTCGAAAAGATATTTTTTTTCTGCTTCTCTTAAAGGAGCGAAGCCTTCTTTGATAAAAGACAGGATAGCAATTTGTTCCGTCACCTGGTTACTAAGTTGTGCAATCAGGCCTTTAAGACCTGAGTCGTTGTTAAAACCAATAATGCTCGTCTGATCAATGAGTTCGATCAGTGAATTGTTGTATTGCTGGACGTTTTCCTCAACTTGTTTGGTGGCCTCAATGACTTCAGGGCTCTGGCTAGCATGGCTGGAATGGACTAGATCAGTTAACAGTTTATTGTTAGTGGATAAAAGCTCGTTTTCAAATGTTTCCTTGTTTGCATCGTTTATTTGATTAAGGCTTTCATAGCTTTCAACCATGTATAGGGTCAGGTTAGTTAGATTTTTATCTACTTCACTGAGAGTTTGAAATTTCTCAAAAGCGCTGTTTTGGCTATTCAGCCCCTTGAAAGCAATTAAGCTAACGACGATAAAGCCAATGATGGATGAGCACAGAATCAGTAGAAGCTTGGCTCGAAAGCTGAGGTTTTTTAGCATGTTAGACCTTAAAACACTAAATATAATGATGAATGTAGTGTTTTGTAAGCAAAATCTATACCAGTACTTATAAGAGTGCTTTTTCTGAATATAAGAAGGAGTGAACTAAATTTTACATGCTTATTATGTGTCTTGATGAATTTTACAGGTCATTCATTGTAAAAGCATATTAAAACTGCACTAGATTGAAGCAAAAGCATTTTAGAATGAACATTAAAAAGCCCTTCACCTAATTAGATGAAGGGCTTTTTAGTGATGGGGTAGAGGGCTTACTTGGTTGTAAAGACGTTGGTTTTACTGTCTAAACTGCTTACCTGATCATGGATATGGCGAGTGTTGCCTTCAATACTGTTAATACTGCTATTATCGTTTTGAAGCTGCTGAGCAATTTTATCCATTTCTTCGCTCATGTGAATGGCTGTTTTTGCTACTTCTTGAATTGAACGGGCCATTTCTACAGAAGAGGAAGAGCTAGTCTGTGCATTTTGTTCAATTTCTTGGATAGCAAGGTCAGCTTTTTCACTATACTCTTCAATATTTTGTAAGCTTTCTTGGCCTTCTTTCATGGTGCTGATTGCTGTTTGGGTTGAAGTTTGGATAGTGCTAACGATGTCGGTGATTTTGCCTGTTGCATCCACCGTTTTCTCTGCTAATGAACGAACTTCGTCTGCAACAACTGAG
>NZ_BAAGVX010000032.1:0-141913 GCF_054780655.1 Marinomonas epiphytica | reverse complement strand
AACTAAGCTTGCAGCTTCAAGTTTGAATTCTGGAGTGAATGATCGACGTTTCTTTTTCATTGGACACCTCTGTTGTGGCAAGCTTACCATTTATTTGGGTGTCCGGGATTATTGAACCACTACATACGTTGGTGTAACACGAGGGCTACGCCCTCGGCGTCAGATTCGCTTCGCGAACCGTGACCTACAAATTACCCAAAATCCATGGAGATCATAGGCCGAAGGCCGTAATGCGCCGCGGGTGCGAAGCATCCATGATTCGACCAAATTGCGTTTGTGTAACATGAGGACTACGCCCACGGCTGTAGGGCGCTGTTAGGCCGAAGGCCGTAATGCGCCGTGAGTGCGAAGCACCCATGATTGAACCAAATTGCGTGGTGTAACACGAGGGCTGCGCCCTCGGCGTCAGATTCGCTTCGCGAACCGTGACCTACAAATCACCCAAAATCCATGGAGATCATAGGCCGAAGGCCGTAATGCGTCGTGGGTGCGAAGCATCCATGATTCGACCAAATTGCGTGGTGTAACACGAGGGCTTCGCCCTCGGCGTCAGATTCGCTTCGCGAACCGTGACCTACAAATCACCCAAATTCCATGTTGATTATGCGTTGTCAAATGTAGGGCGCTGTTAGGCCGAAGGCCGTAATGCGCCGTGGGTGCGAAGCATCCATGATTCGACCAAATTGCGTGGTGTAACACGAGGGCTTCGCCCTCGGCGTCAGATTCGCTTCGCGAACCGTGACCTACAAATCACCCAAATTCCATGTTGATTATGCGTTGTCAAATGTAGGGCGCTGTTAGGCCGAAGGCCGTAATGCGCCGCTGGGTGCGAAGCGCCCATATAACCGACGTTGGACGTATCGGCTGTAGTTATTCACATTGTCTTGTTATTGGGTTGTTTCTTTTTCCGTGTTAATAACTAAGGCACTTATCCACTTCATTTGCAGCACCCAGGATGACTGACACTCTTTGGTGAATGGCTTCTGGTTGAATGTCTAAAATACGTTGTGTATGAGTATGCGCTTTACCGCCTGCTTGCTCGATTAGCATTGCCATAGGGTTTGCCTCATACATTAAACGCAGTTTTCCAGGTTTGTTCGGGTCTTTTTTGTCCCAAGGGTAAATAAAGATACCACCGCGACATAATATACGGTGTACATCGCCGACCATGGCTGCTACCCAACGCATATTAAAGTCTTTTTCACGGCAACCTTCCTTTCCGTTTACCAGATCCGCAACGTAGCTTTGCATTGGTTCAGCCCAAAAACGTTGATTCGACATATTGATAGCAAACTCTTGAGTATCTTGTTCGACTTGAACGTTTTCGGTGGTGAGTAAAAAGCGTTTTTGAGTTGGGTCATAGGTAAACATGTGAGTGCCCTGACCGGTACTCAGTACTAGCATGCTGGAAGGGCCATATAAAACATATCCCGCAGCCACTTGCTTATTACCAGGTATGAGAAAATCTGCTTCCGTTGCAGGGCTGGTTCCCGTTTGCTGGTAGATTGAAAAAATAGTACCGACCATAGCATTAATGTCTATGTTCGAAGAGCCGTCTAATGGATCAAATGCAACGAGGAACTGCCCCTCGGTGTTAGCAGGGACGATGTCGTCTTCTTCTTCAGATGCAATGGCACGAACATGAGGGCAAGCAAACAGCGCGCTTTTCAGCATGTCGTTGGAAATAACATCCAGTTTCTTTTGCTCTTCTCCTTGTACGTTTTCATTACCAGCTACCCCTAAAATGCCAGCTAACGCACCTTGTTTGAGAGCATCAGAAATTTCTATACAGGTATTTGTTGTTACCGATAGTATGTTTTGAAGTTCAGATGAGATGTTACTCGACTCAAGTACTTGAGAAAGGTTTTGCATGGTGTGCGGTTTCCTTATGATTTGATCCTTCTTGATTATGCCACCCTCTACTCATACTGTCAGCCGTGATCATAAGCTTTATGCATTATCAACTTTTTGAGTTACTCTTAGGCTCTATTAGAATGGGATCAATGATGACAAATTTTGTTTTATACCATTTGGAATTAAATGGCTGTGGTGGCGCAGCGGAAGAAAGTCTCTTGCCAAAAGAGGTCCCAACATCTGGTTGTCGTTGGCTGCATTTAGATGGTCTTATGTCAGAGAGCAAAGATTGTCTGAATAATGTTGATGGGATACCAGAAGCCGTTATTGAAGCTTTATTTGCTGATGAAACACGCCCCAGAACCGTTCGAATAGGGGGCGGGCTATTGATCAACTTAAGGGGAGTGAATTTAAATCCTGAATCTAACCCTTCTGATATGGTTTCATTGCGTATGTGGGCAACGCCAAACTTTATTGTGTCCACCAGAATGAGAAAGCTCTTATCTGTGCAATCAGTCGTTGCTGATTTGCAATTGTCACAAGGGCCTTGTAGTACAGCAGATATAGTTTCGACCTTAGCAGAGACTTTAACTGAGCGAATGGAAAGCGTTATTCATAGTTTAGAAGAAACGCTTTCTGACCTAGAGGAAAGTGTCAGTGTGGGAACTGAGTCTGGGTTGAGGGATGTGTTGGTTCAAAAGCGACTGGAAACCATTCGGCTAAGGCGCTTTCTGGTACCGCAAAAAGAAGCCATTCAAAAGCTATTGCTTGAGTCTGCTAGTTGGATGACGGCGGATCAACTTATTCAGATACAAGAAGCTGCCAACCATATCACGCGCTATGTAGAAGCCCTTGAGTCTCTAAGAGAGCGTTGTCTATTACTACAAGAAGAATTCGTAAATCAGCATGCTGAAAGAATGAATGGACGCATGTATGTGCTGTCTGTGTTGTCAGGGATTTTTCTGCCTCTGGGTTTTTTAACTGGTTTATTTGGTATTAATATTGGCGGTATGCCGGGTACCGATAATACAGAGTCATTTTGGATTTTTTGCGGGGTACTATTTGTTTTAGGTGTTGGCCAGTTTTTATTAATGCGCCGCAGTCGATGGTTTTAAGGTGAGGAAGGAAGCATTAGTAAGCTAATGCTTCCTAAAAGCACTGTTAGCGTTTGAGGGTTTTGATTCCTTGCTCGGTGGCAAGTAATAGAACATCGGCAGGGCGTTTAGCAAATAGTCCGTTCGTGACAACACCAACAATACCATCAATGCTAATTTCCATATTAACTGGGTCTTTAATATCTAGGTTGTAAACGTCGATAATATGATTGCCATTATCGGTCACCGTCCCTTCACGAAAAACTGGATCACCACCAAGTTTCACGAGCTCGCGGGCAACGTGACCTCGTGCCATAGGTATGATTTCAACGGGTAGTGGGAAGTCACCTAAAATATTTACTAACTTAGACTGGTCAGCAATACATATAAACTCATCACTACAAGCAGTTACAATTTTCTCGCGGGTCAAAGCTGCACCGCCACCCTTGATAAGGTGAAGATACTCGTTAGACTCATCTGCGCCATCAACATAGACGCGGATGCTATCGACACTGTTAATGTCATACACTGGCACACCGTGGCCTTTTAAGCGTTCAGTGGTAGCCTCTGAGCTAGCGACAGTGCCGTCAAATTTGTGCTTATGTTTAGCCAGCTCATCAATAAACAAATTAGCGGTAGAGCCGGTTCCGACACCTACAATGGTGTCTGTCTCTAACATGGGAAGAATATATTCAACCGCTGCCTCAGCGACAGCTTGCTTTAGCTCGTCTTGGGTCATGACTTTGAGCGCCTTTATTTTGTTTTAAGTTAGAAAAAGGTGTGGCATGAATATTATAAGCGCAACTATTTGGGAATGTTAGAGGCGCTCCTCTTGCTGGGAATTATTTGTCGATCTTTTTTGCTTGAAATTCCCTGAAAAGGTATATTTCTACCTCTAAGTTTTTATTGTGTGGAAAAACACAAATATCTCAACTGGTCGTCATTTTAACGACACATTTGCTAGGACTGAATATGCCCCATACCATCATCAAAAGAATTCTACAGGCGCGTGTGTATGACGTGGCGGTAGAAACACCACTGTCTCGTGCTAATCAGCTTTCGAATCGATTAGGTAACGAGATTATTTTGAAGAGAGAAGACCTGCAGCCTGTGTTCTCGTTCAAAATTCGTGGGGCATACAACAAGATTTGTCAGTTATCTGAAGAAGAACGAGCACGAGGGGTCATTGCGGCCTCTGCAGGTAACCATGCACAAGGCTTGGCTCTAGCAGCCAAAAAATTGGGTATACAAGCGACCATTGTGATGCCTGCTACAACACCTGAGGTGAAGGTGAGTGCAGTACGCAACCATGGAGCTGAAGTTGTATTGTTTGGCGATGCTTTTGACGAAGCCTCTGCAAAATCCCGCGAGATCATGGCAAGCACTGGTCAAGTGTATGTGCATCCATTTGACGATCTAGATACCATCGCAGGTCAGGGCACGATTGGTATGGAAATACTTCGCCAACAAAAGGGTGATATCGATGCTGTATTTGTTCCCGTTGGTGGCGGTGGTTTAATTGCAGGAGTGGCTGCTTATATTAAATACTTACGCCCCGACATCAAGGTGATCGGTGTAGAACCTGCAGACGCTGCTTGCTTGAAAGCGGCGATGGAGAAAGGTGAGCCAACTTTACTTTCGCAAGTGGGGATTTTTGCAGAAGGTGTTGCGGTTGCTGAAATTGGTAAGAACACTTTTGCTATTGCGAAAGATACCGTAGACGAGGTGATTACCGTTACAACCGATGAAATGTGCGCAGCCATTAAAGACATTTACGATGATACGCGTGCGATCACAGAGCCTGCGGGAGCATGTGCTCTGGCGGGACTGAAGAAATATATCGAACGTGAAGGCGTTGAAGGACAAACTCTTATTGCGATCAACAGTGGCGCGAATGTTAACTTTGACCGCCTCCGACACGTGTCAGAACGGGCAGAGTTAGGGGAGAAGCGAGAAGCTATCATAGCGGTTAAGATCCCTGAGTCTCCTGGAAGCTTTAGAGATTTTTGCAAAGCTTTAGAGGGGCGTAGCATTACGGAGTTTAACTATCGTTATGGGGATGATGAGCAAGCGGTTATTTTTGTCGGCATTCAAACTAATGGCTCTCAGAACAGCCGTGCTGAGTTATTGGCGGACATGAAAACTTATGATGTAACAGACCTTACTGATAATGAGACGGCAAAAGTGCATGTTCGCCATATGATAGGCGGCCATTTGCGCAGTGAAAAAGGTGAGTTGTTTTACAGTTTTGAATTTCCTGAACGCCCAGGTGCGTTGTTGAAATTTTTGAATACGTTAGGTGGTCAATGGAATATTTCTATGTTCCATTACCGTAATCATGGTGATGCCTATGGACGAGTATTAGTGGGTTTACAGGCGGTTGGTGAAGAAACCGATGTAACTCGCTATTTAGATGAGCTTGGTTACCCCTACGAAGATGAAAACAATAACCCAGCTTGTGAGCTATTTTTTGGTTAACTTGCTTGGTCTCATTTCGCTATAAATAGCAAAATCGGGTATTATGACGGCAATTTTCGACCTGTTATTGCTCAGCACTTTGTCTCGTATGCTGGGCAATAGGGTTTCTGCACAGTTATGTGTCACTCAGTTAAACATGAAAGGTTATTTGTGAACATTCAAACACTACTCAATCAGCGTATTCAGTCTGCTATGGTTGCTGTGGGAGCGCCGGAAAACGCTCCTGCCGTTGTTCGTCAGTCAGCTAAGGTTCAATTTGGTGACTACCAAGCGAACGGTATCATGGGACTTGCGAAGCAGCTAAAAACAAACCCTAGAGAGCTTGCTGCTAAAGTGCTTGAGCAACTAGATTTAAGTGATGTTGCTGCCAAAGTTGAAATAGCTGGTCCGGGTTTTATTAATATATTCCTCAAGAATGAATGGTTAGGAGCAGAGCTGGCTTCACGACGTTCAAGTGCGCGTTTGCATGTTGACGAAGTCGGTGAGCCTGAAACCGTCGTGGTGGATTACTCTTCCCCTAATTTGGCGAAAGAAATGCACGTGGGGCACTTACGTTCAACTGTCATTGGTGATGCGGTTGTACGTACCTTAGAGTTCTTAGGTCACCGAGTTGTACGCCAAAACCATGTTGGAGATTGGGGCACACAATTTGGCATGCTGCTAGCTTACATGGAGCGCTTACGTGCCGAGCAATCTGAAATCAGTATGGCCCTTTCTGATCTTGAGACTTTCTATCGCGCAGCAAAAACCTGTTTTGATGACGATCAAGCGTTTGCAGCCCGTGCTCGCGAACTCGTGGTTGAGTTACAGTCTGGCAATGAAGAGTGTCTTGCCTTATGGGATGAGTTTATCGATATTTCCCTAACACACTGTGAAGAGACCTACAAAATGCTAGGCGTATCCTTAGAGCGTCAGCATGTGATGCCTGAAAGTGCTTATAACGATGATCTTCAGAACGTTGTTAATGAACTGAGTGAGCAAGGCTTATTGAAAGAAGACCAAGGCGCTCAATGTGTGTTTATGGAAGAGTTTGCCAATAAAGAAGGTGAGATCACACCAATCATTGTGCAAAAGACGGGAGGCGGATTCCTTTACGCAACGACCGACTTAGCGGCAGTGCGTTTTCGTCAACACACTTTAGGGGCTGACCGAGTGCTGTATTTTGTAGATGCTCGTCAGTCACTGCATTTCCAGCAGATTTTTACCTTATCTCGCAAAGCAGGGTTTGTGAAAGAGCAAACCCAATTGGAGCACATGCCTTTTGGTACTGTAATGGGTAATGACGGTAAGCCGTTTAAAACACGTTCTGGTGGCGTCGCTAAACTGTCAGCTTTATTGGAAGAAGCTCAGCAGCGAGCTTATCAACTGGTGGCTGAGAAGAACCCAGATATGGATGAAGAAACCCTTCGTAATATTGGCCGCGTAGTCGGTATCGCATCGGTTAAGTATGCTGACTTATCTAAAAACCGTACCAGTGATTATGTGTTTAACTGGGACACTATGCTGAGTTTTGAAGGTAATACCGCACCTTACCTACTGTATGCTTATTCACGAGTTGCTAGTATTGTAAAACGTTCTGAAATGGATGTAGCCGCTTTGACGGGGACAATCAATTTAGTCGCAGACCAAGAGCGTGCATTGGCAGTGAAACTGTGCCAGTTTGAGGAAGCAGTACAAACGGTGGCGAATGACGGTATGCCACACTTCTTGTGTGCTTACCTATACGAGCTAGCGGGTAGCTTCATGAGCTTCTATGAAGCTTGCCCAATTCTAAATGCTGAAGAAGATGTAAAAAACAGTCGTTTACAATTGGCGCTTAATACTGCCTCAACTCTTCAGTTAGGCCTATCTTTACTAGGGATTGAAACTTTAGAGAGAATGTAATCTCACTAACATCGCTTTCTACTTAGAGCAAAGGCGCCTGACTAAAGAGCGCCTTTTTTGACTAAAAAATTAGGTAATGCTTATGAAAATCTATATTGCTTATACTGGCGGTACAATTGGTATGACGCCCTCTGCCAACGGGCTGGTACCAGGAGAGAAATTTGCAGAGGATTTGCTTAATAGCTTGTCTGCATCTGAAGAACTGGACCATGAGTTTGTAGTACATAAGTACACCAGTTTGATCGACTCTTCCAACGCTTCACCCAATGACTGGCGTAGCATAGCTTTGGACCTACAAAGCAAGTGGGATGAGTATGATGCCTTTATTGTTCTTCATGGTACTGACACCATGGCTTATACCTCAGCCGCATTAAGTTTTATGTTCGCAGGAAGTGATAAGCCCGTTATTGTCACAGGCTCACAAGTTCCCATGTATCGCGTTCGGTCGGACGCAATGAATAACGTTTTGGGTGCTATCTCTGCGTGTGAAGAGCAAGCAAAAGGCGTGTTTCTATTCTTTGCAGGCCAGCTTATAGAAGGTGACCGTGCTCATAAAGCGCACACCAGTGATTGGCAAGCATTTCATTCCCCTAACGTAGCACCTTACGGTGTATTAGGCATAGATTGGCAGTGGCGTAATGGCACTGATAAGCCTCATAGCCGCAAGCAAAAAGGGGACATAATTATCCCAGCTATGGAAGAGTCTGCAGTGACTATTTTACCTGTATTCCCAGGTGTGCAAGCCCACCATTGGCAAGGGTTATTAGCGAGTGATGTTAAAGGCGCAGTACTTTTGAGCTATGGCGCGGGCAATGCTCCTGATAAAAACCAAGAGTTGTTGGCCATGATGGAAAAAGCCACCCAAAACGGCACAGTGATTATTAACGTTAGCCAGTGTGGTGCTGGTCAAGTAGCAGCTGGCGCTTACGCAGTGGGTGCTGCACTGGTTCAAGCAGGGGTAACATCTGGCCGTGATATGACTTATGAAGCGGCGTTTGCGAAGTTGCATTTTTTGATCGGCCAAGGCTTGCAAAGTCAAGAAATTCGTAGTCAATTCTAACGCAACATCTTGTGAGAAAGTAAGGATACTTATGGCCATGTTATGTGCTTTGCTGGTGGTAATCTGGTCTACCGGCTTTATTGTTGGCAAGCTCATTGTTGGCCTAATGGAACCGAATATCTACCTGGCGATCCGCTTCTTTTTTGCCGCCTTGTTGTTTGCTGTCATTGCCTACTTGCAAGGTCGGCCGCTGCCATCGAAAAAAGAATTACCCAAACACATGGTCGCGGGCATCTTTATGAACAGTGTGTATTTGGGGCTTTCATATTTGGCGATCTCGAAAGGCTTACCAGCTGGCATTATGGCTTTGATAGGCGCCTTGCAGCCTGTTCTTGTTGCGCTTTTAGCCTTTGTATTGATTAAAGAGAGAACAACGCTAATTGGCTTGCTTGGCATGTTAATTGGTATGGTTGGGCTCAGTTTAGTGATTAGCCCCGCACTGCAGTTGAATGCATCATTAGGCGGCGTGAGCCTGCATACGTTATTACTGGGTGGGTTTGCCGTATTAGCCTTGTCGTTTGGTGTGACGTATCAAAAAATGTCGATTTCTAGCTCTGATTTAATGACCACCATGGCCATTCAAAATGCAGCGGCTTTTGTGGTCGCGCTAGGCTTTGTGATTTTTCTTGGGGAGAGCCTGTTTGTCTTTAGCGGCGAAACTCTGCTGCTCTTATTGTGGGGAGTCTTGGTTCTATCTGGCGGTGGCTTGTTTTTAATGGTTTGGCTCGTTCGCAAAGTGGCAGCGGCTAAGGTGGCGATTTTATTACTGATAGCTCCTCCATTAGCCGCTGTTGAAAGTTATTTCATTTTCGATGAAGCAATGACCAGCCTGCAGATAGTGGGCTTTGTAATAACCATTGCTGGTGTATATATAAGCCGAGTGAAAGGCTAAGAAAAACTTATTTTTTGAGCCTCAGTTTAGCTTCAAAGCGGTCTAGTTGCGTGCCAAAGGTTTCTAAGTTCTCAATAAAGGCGTTCATTTCTACTTTGCTGGGTAACAGTTGGCTATCGCTCTGTAGGTGTTGTACTAGCTGTATGCGAGCAGCCGTAGAAACTTCTTTGCTCCAGCTCCACTGAGTTCTTAATAAGCGCGCTAAGGCGGAAGCAGGAAGATCGCCGATATAGTTGGCCAGTAAGCCTTCCCAGTCCAGTTCGAAGTTTTCCATTACTTTGTGAAGTGTCATTAAAGCTTGAGCATTACCTTGAATGCGTAGATCACCGTCAAAAAATCCATCTCCCTCTAAGAGCTTTTTGAATGCAGAACTGGGGCCTTGTACGAGAGTATCCAGCTTAGGATCAAGTTCGACTTCCTCCATACTGTTTGGGCTTTGCAGCATAACACCTTCTTCTAAAATATGAATTTGTAGAATAAAAGAGAAGTCTTCCAGGTGGATGAAAATTTGTTGTCCAGCGAGTTTGCTAAGGTGTTGTTGGGAGGGCTGATCTTGTTTTAGTGCCAGGTTTATTGCGTGTTCAATGGCGCTAATGGCCGATAAGCTGAAAGAGCCCATGTTGCTATTCCTATTGGTTCTAAACGTTTAAAGCTGGTGAATTTGAATACTGCTAGCTTCTCTGCTTTTGCCAGCTTTGGCAAGGCGCTTTAGGTATATTTTCCAAAGTTCATCATGGTTCTCTGCCAGTTTATACAGGTATTCCCAAGAATATAGCCCCGAATCGTGACCGTCATTAAAAATGATTTTAAGGGCGTAGTTGCCTGCACCCTCAATATCATTAATCGACACGTCTTTTTTACCGAATTGTAGGATGGGCATTTGCTGACCATGACCCCTTACCTCTGCTGAAGGTGAATGAACACGTAAGTATTCAGCGCTCAGGCGGACGCTTAGTCCATCAGCAAAGGTCAAAGCCAACTCTCGAGACTGCTTGTGATAGTGGATCTTAGTTGGCACATATTGAGTCATGGTTCGCTATCCTAGGTAAAGGGGTTACAGTATGTACTGGCTTAAGTCTTCGTTTTGCGCGACCTCACCAAGTTGCTCGTCAACGTAGGCAGCGGTGATGTCTACCACTTGTTGATTAGGCATATCGCTTGCTGAATAGGATACTTCTTCTAGTAAGCGTTCTAGCACTGTGTGTAAACGGCGGGCGCCAATGTTTTCTGTGCGCTCATTAACTTGGAATGCAATCTCTGCAATGCGTTGAATGCCTTCATCAGTAAAGTTGAGGCTAATGCTCTCTGTTGCTGCTAGTGCGATATATTGCTTAGTTAAAGAAGCGCTTGGTTCAACCAAGATTCGTTTGAAGTCTTCAACCGTTAAGGCATCAAGTTCGACGCGAATCGGTAAACGGCCTTGCAATTCAGGAATTAGGTCAGCCGGTTTCGATAAATGGAACGCGCCAGAAGCAATAAACAGTATGTGATCTGTTTTGATCATGCCGTATTTAGTGGATACAGTGCAGCCTTCAACAAGGGGTAACAGGTCTCTTTGTACGCCCTCGCGGGATACTTCGCCACTGGAGCGTTCAGAGCTCTTCGCTACTTTATCTATTTCGTCTAAGAATACGATACCGTTTTGCTCTACTGCTTCAACAGCACGAGCCTTCAGCTCGTCTTCATTGATCAGTTTTCCGGCTTCTTCATCACGCACTTGGCGCAATGCATCTTTTACTTTCATTTTGCGCTTTTTAGTTTTGTTAGCACCAAAGCTTGAGAACATATTTTGCAGTTGGCTGGTCATTTCTTCCATACCTGGAGGTGTCATTATCTCTACACCAGCAGGGGCGTCAGCGACTTCGATGTCGATTTCTTTATCGTCTAATTTGCCTTCGCGTAGTTTCTTTCTAAACGTCTGGCGAGTGCTGCTGTCTTCCAGCTCAGGGTCTGTTCCACGAGCAGGAGGAAGTAGCACATCGAGAATACGATCTTCTGCCGCATCTTCGGCTTTATGACGCAACCGCTCAGTTTCTTGCTCACGTAGCATTTTAATGGACATTTCTACTAGGTCGCGGATGATGGACTCAACATCTCGGCCAACATAGCCCACTTCAGTAAACTTAGTCGCTTCAATTTTAATGAAAGGCGCGTTGGCTAGTTTGGCCAAACGACGAGCAATTTCTGTTTTACCAACGCCAGTGGGGCCAATCATTAGAATGTTTTTTGGCGTTACTTCTGCGCGCATGTCTTCAGGCAATTGCATACGACGCCAGCGGTTTCTAAGAGCAATAGCAACCGCTCGTTTCGCTTTTTGTTGGCCGATAATATGGTTGTCTAGTGCGTTAACCGTCTCTCTTGGGGTTAGGCTGCTCATAATTATTCTCTTTACTTACAAGGGTTAATATTGATGAAGGCGCGTGCTGATTAGTCTGTTTGCTTCTCAATTTGAGAGTCTAGCGCAATTTCTTCAATGGTTAAGTTGTGGTTAGTGAACACACAGATGTCGGCGGCAATACTTAGGCTTTTTTCGACGATTTGCTGTGCATTTAGCTCAGTGTTTTCGAGTAGGGCGCGGGCAGCGGCTTCTGCATAATTACCGCCAGAACCAATGGCCAATGCTCCGTGTTGAGGTTCAACGACATCACCTGTACCGGTAATGATTAAGGTGCTTTCGCGATTCGCTACGATTAACATGGCTTCTAGTTTACGTAGGGCGCGATCTGAGCGCCAGTCTTTGGCGAGGTCAACCGCGGCACGTACTAGGTGACCTTGGTGTTTTTCTAATTGACCTTCAAATCGTTCGAATAATGTGAATGCGTCCGCAGTACCGCCTGCAAAACCGGCGATAACCTCTCCTCGGTATAAACGGCGTACTTTACGTGCATTGCCTTTCATTACTGTGTTGCCTAAAGAGACTTGTCCGTCGCCACCAACAACGACTTGGTTACCTGTGCGTACTGTAAGAATCGTGGTCATGTTTTTCTCCAATTTCGATTCATTACTAGGTGGGGATGACATGTAGGATTTCAAGGAGAGGAAGCAAAGGGGCTTACCCCTTTGCTATGGAAAATGAGTTACTCTTCTTTTTTGATTTTGTAAGAGTAGGACGAAATGTCCATAGACACTAATTTATCTTCCGCTCGGTTCATCAAGGAGCGTGATTCATAAGGGCCTAATACCACCCGATACCAAGGGCGGTTGTCTTTTCCTGTGGTTTCTCTAATGCTTGTTTCAGGCAAGCCAGATAAAATCAGATTAGCTCGCATACGGTCTGCATCACTGGCATCGCGGAATGATGCTGCTTGGATCATATAATAGAAGTCTTGCTCTTCTCTCGGTGTGGATTGGTAGGCGTCCACGTGGCTAGTGTCGATTTCACTGTCTTGTAGAATCTGATAAAACTCAAAATTATCTTTCTTTTGAGTCGTAACAGGTTTTTTAGGCGCTGGTTTCTTCTCTACTTTAGGTTTGCTAACCGGCACAGGGGCTGGCGTCGGTTCAGGCTTAACCTGACTAAGTTGTGATAATCCATAGGCAAATAACGCTACGATTAAAGGAATAAGCAACCATAACCACCAAGCGACTTTTTTGCGTGGTGGTGGCGTACTACGACGGGTCGCACCTTTGCGAGGGCGACTGGTCTTTTTAGCGGCAATTTGTATTGGATTAAACATAGTTAAGGCTTGCTGAAAAACAGCGCCTATTATGCGGGTTTGCTTAATAGGTTTCCAGTGGATCTACATCGATTGCAAAACGAATTTTACTTTGTCTCGTTGTTTGCTCAAGCCAGTGAGTCATCATAGCAGTGACTTCGTGCAGTGGTGCTCTTTGATGTGCCTTGATAGAGACCAATGCGCGATGTTGGCCAGCCTTACGAACGATGATTGCAGAGTAAGGACCCACTAACTCGATCCCCCCTGGAAAATTTGGCTCAAGTTCGTAGCGCATGGCGTGTAAAAGTTGCATTGCATCGTTCTCGTTGGCTGATTCCGCGCGCACAATAACTTGGTGATAAAAAGGGGGTAATGCCAAGGTTCTGCGCTCATTGAGACCGTCCAAGGCGAAGTGTTCATAGCCTTGTGTACACAGACAATCAATGGCTTGGTGGTCTGGGTGGTAAGTTTGCAGTAGTACATGGCCGGGTTTTTTCGCTCGCCCTGCTCGGCCTGATACCTGAGTAATCAGTTGGGCAGTACGTTCCATTCCTCGATAATCGGCAGAGAACAGCCCTGCATCAGCGTCCATGATAATGACGAGGGTGACATTAGGAAAATGATGACCTTTGGCAAGCATTTGCGTTCCAACCAAGATGGCTTGGTCGTGCTCCAGTATTTTTTGCGTCAACTTGGTCATGGCGGATTTGCGTTGGGTACTGTCTCTGTCGATGCGTAAAATTGGCGTATCTTTAAAAAGAGGCTGCAATTTCCCCTCAATTTGTTCCGTGCCTTCGCCCACCGTGAATAGCTCTTCTGACTGGCAGTCTGGACAGGTGCGAATTAGAGCTTGCTGGGCGTTGCAATGGTGGCAATGAAGCTTGTTGGCCTTACGGTGTACGGTGAGGTTAACGTCACAATGGTCACACGTAGCGATCCACCCGCAGCTATGACACATCAAGGTTGGGGCGTAGCCTCGTCGATTAAGAAACACCAAAACTTGCTCTTTATTCTCCAGTGTTTGCTTCATTAAGCTGAGGGCCCGATCACTAAAACCATGGGTTAGGTCTTGGCCTCGTAAATCCACTCTTTCCATTTCTGGGACGTGAGCGCTTCCTGCCCGTTGACGCAGCTTTAGCCAGCTGAACTTTTTTTGTAGAGCATTAGCTAGACTCTCGTAGGAAGGAGTGGCAGAAGCTAATAAAACTGGGATATCCCTGCCTTGAGCTCTTTTGATGGCCAAGTCACGAGCATGATAACGAAAGCCTTCATGTTGCTTGTAGGAGTTATCATGTTCTTCATCAATAATAATGAGGCCAAGCTTGGGTGCAGGCACAAACACAGACGAACGGGTTCCAATAATCACTTTTGCATGGCCACTTTGCGCCATTAGCCAAGCATCTAAGCGCTCTCGGTCGTTCATGTTGGAATGCATTAAAACAATGTCGGTATTAAACCTGTGTTCAAACCTTTTTAAAGTTTGGGGTGTGAGACCAATCTCTGGCACCATTACCAGTATCTGTTTGTCTTGCTCAATAAGCTTTTCAATGACTCTTAAAAATACTTCTGTTTTACCACTACCGGTAATGCCATCCAAAAGAGATACGGCGAATCCCTGTTGTGTGAGTAACTTCTCTGTAGCCTGTTTTTGCTCGTCATTTAAAATTGGGGGAACTTGTGTTTGATGGGTATGCTTTTCACCGCTTTTGTTTAACGCACGTTGTTCTTTAATAATGAAGCCTTTGCTTTCTAATGCTTTTGCGGCACTAAGGGAAAGATCTAGCAATGAAACGGCGTGTTGGCTAATGCCTTGGGGGTGTTGTTGTACCGCTTTTAAAAAGTCTTGCTGACGAGGTGCGCGCTGTAATTCTTCAAGATCCGTGGTTGCGCCAAGTTCACTAATACGCCACCAATTTTCAGAGCGAAATGTAGGGCTTTCTCCTTTGCGTAAGAGAACAGGTAAGGAATGAAATAGCACATCACCAATAGGGTGGTGATAATATCGCGCTGCCCATTTACAAAGGGTAAGTAGCTCCTCATTAATGACAGGGTGCTCATCTATCAAAGAAGTAATGGGCTTAACCTGTTCAGCAGGCCATTCCGTCTGCTGACTTAACTCAACAATAATGCCTAATCGATAGCTCTTACCAAACGGTACCTTCACTCGCATGCCAGGCTGCAACAGATGACGCATGGCAAGCGCTTTCGGAATGCGATAATCGAACAGGGTGCGCATCGGCACGGCTAAAGCGACTCTTAAGTAAGAAAATGGGGTGAGCATTGCCTCAGTCATGCAAGAATATGGGCCTTTTTTGTCTAAATGTAAGCGAAAGTGTTATGGGTTAAGTGTACGACAGACTGTAGGGCACAAGCGAGTGTGAAATTAATAAGAAAAAGGTTGATGAATTGCCCCAAGGCACCTAGAATACGTCGTTCTTGGAACCGCTGTACAATGTCTGTACAGAAAACGGTGCGGTGCTAGGCGTAGCGTGGTAATGACCCGTGATGATCGACCGAGTGGCGGCACACCAATTATGAAGGTATATATTATGAAAAAAGAAATCCACCCAAATTACGCAACTATTACTGCAACTTGTACTTGTGGTAACACGCTAACCCTTAACTCAACAGCTGGTAAAGACATGCACATCGACGTATGTAGCCAATGTCACCCTTTCTACACAGGTCAGCAAAAAATGCTAGACACTGGTGGTCGTGTTGATCGCTTCAACAAGCGTTTCGGAGCTCGTCGTACTTCTAAGTAATTGGTTGTATGAAACAAGTTTTACGAAAAAAGCGCCAAGTGTACTTGGCGCTTTTTTTGTTTTTATACCCAGCCATTTCTTTAGCACAGGCATGTAAGGCCAATGGTGAACTTGAAAAAGTTGCCGTTGCCCAGGTTGTTGATGGCGATACCCTCCACCTGAAAGATGGTCGAAAAATTCGTCTGATTGGATTGAATACTCCAGAGATAGATTATCAAGAAGGTCATCACCAAGCCTTTGCGATCGAAGCTAAAGTGGCTTTAACAAGTAACGCCGAACAATTTGTCTGGCTTCAGTTAGGCCCTGATAAACAAGACAGGTATGGTCGATATTTAGCTTACCTGTTCGATGAAGATCGTAATTTACTGGCGAGTCAGTTATTATCCAAAGGACTCGGTTATCGTATTGCTGTGCCTCCCAACTTATCTTATCAGGCTTGTTTACAACACGCTGAAAAGCAAGCACGAGATAAACAATTAGGACTATGGCAGAGCGTTCCACAATGGCAGCCAAAAGCTGGCTTTGTAATAGGACGATTGACCATCACCGAAATTATTCACACAAAATCCAGCTGGTGGCTCGCAACAAATCGTAATGTGAGGCTTAACCTGCCCAAAAGCGCCCTAGATTATTGGACGGCACAAGACGTTTTTAAGCTAGAGGGTCTTACGCTGGAGGCTCGCGGATGGCAGTACTATCGCAACAGTCGCCGTCCAGACTATCAATCTTGGGTGCTTACTATCAGGCATCCGAATGATTTGCGCAGACTGAATTGATTAAGAGTCAATCTTCTCGGCTTTCTGGTAAAATTGCGCTTTAAAGGCTTCCTCAGATAGATTATTCTGAGTTAACACAATGATAAAGTGTCAGTAGATCTAGGTTTACTATTAAACACTGAAAAAATTATTATAAAACTAAATACACCAACAGACGGAAACATCAAAAATGGCAGAAGACATGAAGCAAGCGGCATTGGATTACCATGAAAATCCAGTTCCAGGCAAACTTACTGTAACGATTTCGAAGCCAACTGCGACGGCACGCGATCTTTCTTTAGCATACAGTCCAGGCGTAGCTGAACCTTGTCGCGAAATTGCTAAGGACCCAGAAAATGCATATCGCTATACAGGTAAAGGCAACCTAGTTGCTGTTATCTCTGATGGTTCTGCAATTCTTGGTTTGGGTAACTTAGGTCCACTTGCTAGTAAACCAGTAATGGAAGGTAAAGGCCTTCTTTTTAAACGCTTCGCAGGCATTAACTCTGTGGATGTGGAAGTAGAGTCCGAAAGTCCACAGGCTTTTATCGATACAGTCGCTCGTATTGCGAATACCTACGGTGGTATTAACCTAGAAGACATTAAAGCGCCTGAGTGTTTTGAGATCGAACGTCAGTTGATTGAGCGTTGTAATATCCCTGTGTTCCACGATGATCAGCACGGTACAGCGATTGTTACGGCAGCGGGTCTATTGAATGCACTTGAGTTACAGGGTAAAGATATCGCTAGCGCGAAAATTGTTTGCCTAGGTGCTGGTGCGGCCGCTACGGCTTGTATGAAGCTAATCATTGCTTGTGGTGCACAGCCTGAGAACATTTTTGTCTTAGACCGTAAAGGTGTGATTCACTCTGGTCGTGACGATTTGAACCAATTTAAAACCATGTTCGCCATTGATACTGATAAGCGCACTCTTGATGATGCCATTGACGGTGCAGACGTTTTCATCGGTGTATCTGGTCCTAACCTACTGTCCTCAGAGCAACTAAGCAAAATGGCAGCAAATCCAGTGGTGTTTGCTTGTTCAAACCCAGACCCAGAGATTAGCCCAGAGCTTGCACACCAAACTCGTGACGACTTGATCATGGCGACAGGTCGCTCTGATTATCCTAACCAGGTTAACAACGTATTAGGCTTTCCTTTCATTTTTCGTGGTGCTTTAGACGTACGTGCAACTAAGATCAATGAAGAAATGAAAGTCGCAGCAGTACATGCATTGAAAGATCTGGCGAAAGAAGAAGCTCCTGCTGATGTTGTGGCGGCATATGGTGGTCAAGCGTTGGCTTTTGGTAAGGAATACATCTTGCCAAAACCAATGGACGCTCGCCTACTTAATGTCGTTTCTGCAGCGGTAGCGAAAGCGGCAGTTGATTCTGGCGTGGCAATGTTGCCATACCCAGATTTTTACCCACTAGAAAACTTAGAGCACTTTGGCGCTTAAGCTAGTTTAAAAGACCGAAAGTAAAAAGGCTCTGCATCTTTGATGCAGAGCCTTTTTTAATGTGACCTAATTACAAGTTAGAAGAGATTGTCGAGTGCGGCTTCTTCTATAGAAGCGTTTTGCTCCTGCGAGTTAGCTGGCTCATTCGTTTGAATGGCTATATTGCGTTGAGCGGGTACCTTGCCTTTTCTAAATACTTCAAAGATCGCGTTGCTTTGCCCTGGTGCCGCTCTCTCTCCAGTAGTTGGGTCGATTCGTACGGTTACTAGGCTAGAAGGTTTAGTGACATAGGACTCAGGCGTTCCTTCTAGGGCTGAACGCATATAGTCTATCCATACAGGGAGAGAAACCGAGCCCCCCCATTCACCACGTCCAAGAGGTGAAGAGTTATCAAACCCACTCCAGACGGATGTGACAATTTCGCCATTGAAGCCTGAGAACCAAGCATCGCGACCATCATTGGTTGTCCCTGTCTTGCCTGCAATATCACCACGTTCTAACACGCGTGCGCGTCGCCCTGTACCGTATTTTATGACGTCTCGCATCATATCATAGATAATATAATCCACTTCAGGGTCAAGCACTTGCGGAGCAACAGGCAAATCAATAATCCCTTCTGGTGTATTAAATAGACCCGTTTGCATTTCACCTTCAACCTGCTCAAGCAGAGTACAAGTGTGGCAGACAGTAATAGGTTCGGCTTGGAAAACGGTTTCGCCGTTGCGATCCTCTACTCGGTCAATTAGGTAGGGTTTGATCTGGTAGCCGCCATTAGAGAAAACCGCATAACCTGAGGCGATTTGCAGAGGCGATAGGTTCGCGCTTCCTAAAGATAGTGATAAGTTATTAGGAAGCTCGTTTGGATCAAACCCAAAACGACGTAAAAACTCTAAAGTAGGGCGAATGCCAAGTTCGTCTAGCAAACGGACAGATACTACGTTTTGAGAGCGGTATAAGGCTTGTCTTAAGCGCGTGGGGCCATAGAATTTCCCGCTATCATTGGTTGGTCGCCAAGCTTTAGCAAGGTTAGAATCATTAAACACAACAGGGGCATCGTTTATCACGCTGGCCGCAGTATAGCCACGGCTCAAGGCACTAGAGTATATAAAGGGTTTGAAGTTGGAGCCCGGCTGACGCTTTGACTGGGTAACTCGATTAAACTTATTCTCAAAGTAATTAAAACCACCCACGAGTGCTTCAATTGCTCCGTTGTGGCTATTTAGAGATACCAGCGCCGTTTGCACTTCAGGTTTTTGAGTGAGTGCCCAGCCTAGGGTTTCATCTGGGCGTAAGCGCACAATGTCGCCTGGCACGAGCACGTCTTGTATCGTTTTGGGGGCTGGCCCTCTGCGGCTCTCATCAATATAGGCACTAGCCCATTTTACGCCATCCCAAGGTAGTTGGGCGATGTCGCTGTTGGCGAGTCGAACGCTTGCCTGCTGATCCTGTATATCGAGTATAAGAGCTGTTTGCCAATCTTGAAAGCGGCTTATGGCTTGCAGAGCCTCTACTTGCTCTTCCAGTGGCGCTTCTATTAAATCTGGGCGGGTTTCAAGGGAACCGCGGTAACCATGGCGTCGATCATAATTCAAAACGCCATTAAAAACGGCTTCATTGGCAGACTCTTGGCGCTCCGCATTGATAGTGGTGTAAACAGTAAGGCCGGTATTGTATAAATCGTTACCAAAAGTATCGTAAAGCTCAGAGCGCACCATCTCGGCAACATAGCCCGCATCAATATCCGGAGCCACACCATGATTTTCGGCGCTAACTGGGGACTCAACAGCGCTTTGATAAGACTCTTTATCTATCATTCCTAAGCTTAGCATGCGTTGTAAAATCCAGTTGCGACGGATCAACGCGCGAGAAGGGTTAACGATAGGGTTGTATAAAGAAGGTGCTTTGGGCAAACCTGCAATCATTGCCAGCTGTGCAAGATCAAGTTCACCTAAAGTTTTACCATAATAAACCTGTGCGGCCGCTTCAAAACCGTAGGCTCGTTTACCTAGGTAAATTTTGTTCACATACAACTCTAAAATCTCATGCTTAGTTAACTCTTGCTCCATCTTTAGAGAAATAAAGATCTCGGTAAACTTACGGGTAAAGGTTTGTTCGAAAGATAGAAAATAGTTACGCGCTACCTGCATAGTAATGGTACTACCGCCACTTTGAATTTGACCGCTGGTCACTAATTGCATGGCAGCACGCCCCAGTCCTAAAATATCTACACCTGGGTGTTGATAGAAGTTGGTATCTTCCGCAGCCAAAATGGCCTGCTCTAAATAAGGGGGAATGTCTTCATATTGAATAGGGGTGCGGCGTTGCTCACCAAATTCACCAATGAGTTTGTTGTCGGTGGTGTAGATACGAAGTGGAATTCTAAGCTCGATGTCTTTTAATTCCTCAACCGTTGGGATGCGATCCTTAACACTGTAGTAGATACCGTATGTAATAGCAGCAGCACTGACAGTGCCTAACAGGGCCAGAATGAACAAAATTTTGATGGCTTTAGACATAAACTTCCAACGGCGGACAAAAAATAAAACAGCATTATACCTAAGTTCGTGAAAGAGAGTCGAAATACACTGAGTAAATTTTTATCAAATTGTGTGACTATAAGTTCGGTTTGGAGGGGCTTCACTACTTTTCTTAACTTGCCTATAAGGCACATCTTCCTATACTTGTAGTTCGATCAACTTCATGGACGAAGTGAGATGAAAAACTCCAACTATTGTATGGTTTGGTATACGGCTCAGGGCTGTGAGGTGTTGCCAGCCCGCCAGTCGCCAAAAAACTATGCTAGTGCTCAAGAAGCTTCAATCAGTGCGCCAGATTTAGAAGAGCTTGCTACATGGCAATCACAGTTGAGCCTTACCGATATACCTTCCCAGAGCCGTGTGGTTGTGGTTATTCCTAATGCTTGGGTGAGCTCTAGCAAACACCGCCTAGAATATGACTTATCATCCATGGTCGCTCCCATTGCCGCTCTGAGCTTTGCTGTTGAAAGCACGTTTTTAGCGGCTGAAAATCTAGCCTTTAGCTATCAGCAATACCACACTAAAAATGATGGTAATATGATGCAGGTTGATGCTTGTGATAATCAACTACGTCGTCAATTGTGTTTGCCTTTTTGGCGTCACAAGAGTCCAGTTACCCTGCTGTCCTATAATCAATATTGCTTAGGTTTGAAACAAGCAAAACCACTTAAATGGTGGCGGTTAAATGCACTTCAACCCTATAAGCCTGAGCAAAAAAGGGTACGTGATTACCGTTCCAAGTGGTGTGTTTTTGCGCTTGTGATATGCGCTTTGCAGTTATTTTTATGGGTTGGCAAGGTTGGCCTGACAAGAGAGGCTCCCAGGCAACAAATTGTAAAAGCTAGCGCGAATGATATAAACGAGAGCCCAAGCTTGGTTCAGAATGCTTTGTTATTGAGCCAATCTTTGCCCACATCGAGTCGTGTGCGGGCGGTCGAGGTGACGGCTCAGAGTGCGAGTATCTTTGCTAGTATGCCAACACAAGATTTAGCCCACTTTCAACAGCAGCAAGCAAAGAGCAAGGCCACAGGTGACTGGCACGTGCGTGTTTTAGGCAATCAACCGCCACTTGGATCTAATACGGAGGTGCGTGATGTCCTTATTACTGCGTCAGCACCTTAAGTCCTTGTCTTTACCGCAGCCTAGGTGGCCATTATTAGGCGCTATTTTAATACTGTCAGTGTTGCCTTGGTATCCACACTATAGTGCTCTGTTTGAGACTAGGCTGAGCCAATCGCTTCAACCTGCGCAGCCAGCGAGTGTCATGCCGGTGAGAGAGCTTTCGCCTTTGAGTGCCTTGCAGCCTATACCCTCATGGCTTGTAGTTGCGGCGACCCCGACCAGTCACTCAAAACAATGGCAGTTGGTTGGCAGTGTACATTTAAAAGACTGGCAACCCTTGTTGGCTGTACTTGCTAAAGAGCGTTGGGAGCTGATTAGTTTGTCTTGGCGACAGGCTGAAAGTGGGGTGTGGAAGGCAGAGTTAATGCTTAAAGAAAGTCGTCAGGCGTCAGGGATGAGCTGGTTGCCCATCGAAATGCATACACCCTTGCAAATAAGTCATGAATGGAAACTTTTATCAAGTCTATCACAGCAAGGCGTTTGGTCGGCTTTATTAACGGTGAATGAACAAAAACGTTGGGTAACGGCGGGTAGCTGGTTACCCAGCGAAGGCTTATGGGTTTCTGACATTCAACACGACAGAGTCTTGCTGCAAACTCCTCAGGGAGAGGTGTTTAAAGTGCGACAACACAAGGAAGTGAAGAATGAAGCAATTGTTCCGTAATTTAATCTGTATGGCGGGTGTCAGTTGTCCGTTTGTTTGGTCTATGGATGTGCATTTTGAGGGGCGTTCGGTTCAAGAAGTGCTGCCTTGGTTAGCGGCACAAATGGGTGAGAATTTGGTGTTAAGCTCTCAAGTTCAAACACAGCTTAGCATTTCCCTGCAAGATGCTAGCTGGCAGGAAATTATGGCGGTAGTTGGCATGCAACCAGATATTGACCTAGTTTGGCGAGATGGCGTGGCAGTGTTAATGCCGAAGCATAAAAAAGAAAATGTGCCGGTTTGTCGGCGCTCACTTTGGGTGCTTAAACACGCAAAAAGTGAAGATGTTAGTAAGCACATACAAACACTATACCCCAAGTACTCTATAGTTACCGATGCAAGAACGAACTCCATTATTATTCATTCATGTGAGTCTCAAGCAGGCATAAAAGAAACGCTGACATGGCTAGACAAACCATTGAGACAAATTGAAATTCGGGCTCATATTACTCAAATCAGTACCTCAGCCCAGTCGCAATTTGGTGTCGATTGGCAGGCGCGGCTATCAAAAGGGATTAGTTCCAACTTGGGTGGTGCGGTTGAACTTGGGGCGTTGTTACCTTCTAGTAGTTTAAGCTTTGCCAGTGCTGGTGGTAGTGGTTTGCTGTCATTCGCTTTGGATATGATGGAAACAGAAGGGATGGCAAAGGTGGTATCAGAACCCAAAATAGTCGCCTCTGAAGGGCAAGCTGCCTATATTGAATCTGGAACAGAAGTCCCGTATCAGACCGTGAATGATGACAATGTGCATGTAGAGTTTCGCCAAGCTGCTTTGAAGCTAGAAGTGACCCCTAGGGTAAAAGAAGGTGGGCGAATATCACTTACGTTAGTGATTCATCAGGATTCGGTTGGGGAGCTGGTTAATGGTGTACCGAGTTTAAAAACAAATCGTTTGAAAACCCAAGTGGTAGTGAATGATCAGCAAACTCTAGTGCTGGGAGGGATCTTTCGAGAAGAGACGTTGCAGTCAGAAGCAAGAGTGCCATGGCTAAGTTCTCTGCCATTGCTTGGGGGATTGTTTAAAAGGCAGATAGAACAGCAAGAAAAGGTTGAATTACTTGTATTTATTACACCAAAACTGCTACAAATGACGGTAAACTAGAGAAATATCTCAGTCCACTTATTTTGATACATAAAAATATAATGATGAAAGCTCCCAATATTATTTTAGTCGGCCCAATGGGGGCAGGAAAAACGACGATTGGTCGTTTGCTCTCGCAACTAATGGGCAAAGAGTTCTATGACCTAGATAAGGTGATAGAAGAAAATGCCGGGGCAGATATTCCTTGGATTTTTGATAAAGAAGGAGATGAGGGGTTTCGTAAACGAGAAACTTGCGCCCTGAAATCTATGCTGGAAATGCAAGAAAGTGGCGTGGTGCTAGCCACCGGAGGCGGCATTGTAACTCGTGAGGAAAACTGCAGTTTATTAAAAGAAGGGCACTTAGTGATATATTTGTATGCGTCTATTGCTCAACAATTGCATCGCACCTCGAAAAGCAACCATCGCCCTTTATTGCAAGTGAGTGACCCAAAAGCAACTTTACGAAAACTATTTCAAGTTCGTGATCCGCTTTATAAAGACGTTGCCACTTTAGTGGTAGAAACCGACGCACGACATCCTAAAGCGGTAGCTAATAAAGTACTAGATGCTATCAAAAAGCACTTAACCACGGAGCCAACAGTTTCATAATGCGAACCTTAACCGTTGATCTAGGTGATCGAAGTTACCCAATATACATTGGTAGCGGTATCCGCCAACAGAAATCCCTGTTTGATAAAGCCATTAATGGCAAGCAAGTCATGATAGTAACGAACGATACGGTTGCTCCAAAGTACTTGGCTGCCATGGTTGACCTATTATCGCAAGATTACCAAGTTGACACCTGTGTGTTACCTGATGGTGAACGTTATAAAACACTGGATACTTATGCCAGTATTATGACCACCTTATTAGAGGCCAAACATAACCGCACAACGACCGTAATTGCACTGGGTGGTGGTGTGGTTGGAGACATGGCAGGGTACGCAGCGGCCACCTATCAACGTGGGGTGGCGTTTATACAAGTTCCAACGACACTGCTATCTCAAGTTGACTCGTCAGTTGGTGGAAAAACTGGAGTGAATCACCCTCTTGGTAAAAACATGATAGGGGCCTTTTACCAACCGCAAGCTGTGATTATTGATACTGACACTTTGTCGACTTTGCCTGGTCGTGAATTGTCAGCAGGCATGGCAGAGGTGATAAAATATGGTTTGATTTGTGATGCCGATTTCTTCACCTGGCTTGAAGAGAACATGGACGACCTAATGACCCTACAACAAGAAAAAATTAGCGACGCTATTTACCGTTCTTGTTTGGCGAAAGCAAAGGTCGTGGCGGAAGATGAAAAAGAGGGAGGCATTCGAGCTATCCTCAACCTAGGTCATACTTTTGGACACGCCATTGAAACTGAAATGGGCTACGGTAACTGGTTGCATGGTGAAGCTGTTGCAGCAGGCAGTGTTTTGGCCGTTGACTTATCTTGGCGCCTCGGGAACATTAGCTCAGATGATTTAGTACGAACAGTGGCGATTTTTAAGGCTGCAAACTTGCCAGTGCTACCGCCAACTAAGATGACATTGGATTCTTTTGTCGAGCGCATGATGTTGGACAAAAAGGTACTGGATGGTAGTTTGCGCTTGGTTCTACTGAAACACCTGGGCGAAGCTTATGTGACTTCTGACTTTGCTTTAGAAGAGTTTAATCAATGTGTACAAGATGCCTTGCTAGCTAGTCAGCAAGCAGAACAATCCTAAGAGAGTGTGAAACACAAATATGTCCGAGTCTAATTTTCAGTTTGACTTAGAAGCGTCTCTGAATCAGCCGCCAAAGGCGACGCTGCGAGACCCTTTTGGCTCGAAAGATGACTCGGTGTACTTTGCGTCTGATGAAGGAAATCAGCAGTTAGCGTTACTGGAACATTTAAGCCGTTACAGTAATTTGCTATCGGTCGTGCAAGGGCCTGAACAGAGTGGCAAGAGTCGCTTCTTAATGGAGTTTGCCCGTCACCAAGACGACAGCACTGTGATTTGTCATGTGAAAGGCTCCATGCTGATGACAGCAGGGCAATTATTGCAAGCTATTTACCAAGGATTTGCCGAGTATTTTACTCAGCTGCCTAATGAAACAACGTTTGGTCCCTTGCTGAAATTTGCACATGACCTAGAAAGCAAAGGCCAATCGGCTTTAGTGTTAATCGATAATGCTCAAGAATTGAATACCGATGCGATTAGCATGTTACTCGATATGATGTCTCTGGCGACAGAGAGTCAAATGGTACCTCATGTTGCATTGTTTACTAGCCACTCACTGTCTCGCAACCTAGATGCTTATCAAAAATCTCGTTATGAGCAGCTAAGCCATACATTGACTTTAGCTCCTTACTCTCTTGAACAAACCAAAGCCTACTTATTACACAGAGTACGAGCGGTGGGGGGAAGTATTAATTTACCCTTTACAGATAAGCAGGTCGCTAAGATTCACCAAGACTCTCAGGGGTATCCTGGGCGTATAAATCAGCATGCTCAAGCCATGATGGGTAATGGTGATGGCACAGTGAAGAAAACACGGGCATTTAATTTTGCCTTGGGTTTTCCTTTGGTACATATGGCACTGTTATCTATTGTGATGCTGGGTATATTAGTGGCAGTGTTGTTTAGTGACACAGAAGATACCCCCGTGCAGAGTGTCGACCGAACTGCCAATGTGATTCCCTTGAGTCCCAGAGCTGGACAGTCTTCATCAGAGACGATTGCCCGAATTGATGCAATGCAACGGCAGATTGGCCAAGAAGGGGGAGTGACCTTACCTCCAATCCCGACTGGCACAATTGATGTAGCCAGTTCTGATAATAGCGCCCCAACCAATCCAGTTGTCTCCACGCCTGCTGTGCCTGTGGCGCCCATTCGCTCAGAAGCTCCCACCTTGGCGGCGGCTCCCATTGTAGAGCAGCCAGTGCAGCAAACTGAGCCAGTTGAGCCGGAAAGGGTAGAAGCTGACCCCTTTGATAAAACCCAATGGTGGATGGGACAGAACCCTAACAGATATACCTTGCAGCTGCTTGGTACCTATAACCTTAGTGCAGTGAGAAGCTTTATTCGTGAACAAGGCAGTGTGGACGCGTTTAGCTACTTTAAAAGCCAATACAAAGGTCGCGAATGGTTCGTGGTAGTTTACGGAAACTACCCCAATCGAAGTGAAGCCATTGCTGTGGTTGAATCCCTACCGAATGATCTAAAAGCTTTAAACCCTTGGGCTCGCAGTGTGCGAGGTATTCAGGATGGTATCCGTCAGAGCCAGTAAAAGGCGTTTGTGTTAGTATTTTTGACGGTATTTTCCCTATAACCTGCCTAAATTTATAAAAATAGTCGTAAATAAGTAAAAAAAACCATTTTTATCTGAAAAACATGAAGGAACAGAGGAATTTTCTGTCTGAAAAAACCTCCGCCATAGAAAATTCTCCTGTTAGGGGGAAGTATGCCCTGAAAACCCACGAAAAAGCTGGAAAATAACAGATCCAACAGCCCCTCTAATTTGAGTAGCATCACCCCCCGAGGTAGTATGTCCATCCCGTTTGATGGCTGTATTTTGCTACATAGTAATCATTTTTATTTAGTTCTTTCAGCACACGCCTTCAAATAACCTAATTATTTTTCTATTTATTTTACGTTTCAACTGTGGGAGTTGGTGTATGAATGCAGGCCTTTATCGCCCTGGCGAATTCAAAGACAACTGTGGTTTTGGCTTAATTGCCCATATGGAAGGTAGCGCCAGTCATGAGCTACTAAAAACCGCTATTGAGTCTTTGACATGTATGACACACCGTGGTGGTATCGCTGCCGATGGTAAAACTGGTGATGGTTGTGGACTTTTGATCCAAAAACCCGACGCTTTCTTACGTAGCGAAGCAATGTCTTTGTTTAATCATACATTGTCAGACCTTTACGGTATTGGCATGGTTTTCTTGGACCAAGATGCCGAGCTGGCAAGCAAACAAAGAGAAGTTCTAACAGAACAGCTAGTCGAGCAGGGTGTAAAAGTTATCGGTTGGCGTGAAGTTCCAACCGACCCAAGCTGTCTTGGCCGTATTGCAGAAGAATGTTTGCCGCGTATTGAACAAGTGTTTATTGACAGTAATCGAATGGATGCCCGCACCTTTGCGACACGTTTATTTGTTGCTCGCCGTCAGACAGAAATTGCATTATCCGAATACGAAAACTTTTACGTTTGTTCTTTGTCTGACAAAGTGTTGTCTTACAAAGGTCTGATGATGCCGGTGGATCTACCGTCTTTCTATAAGGACCTTGGTAATGACAGCGTGAAAACAGCGATTTGTGTGTTCCACCAACGCTTCTCAACCAATACGTTACCGCGCTGGCCACTTGCTCAGCCTTTCCGTATGTTGGCGCACAACGGTGAAATTAACACCATAGAAGGTAACCGCAACTGGGCACTAGCACGTGGTAATAAATTACGTTCTCCTTTGATTCCTGAATTACAGGATCTGCAACCACTTGTGAACTTAACGGGCTCTGACTCGTCGTCAATGGACAACATGTTAGAGATCCTAGTGACTGGTGGTATGGATATTTTCCGTGCTGCGCGTCTTATTATTCCGCCAGCCTGGCAGAACGTTGAAAACATGGACCCAGAGCTAAGAGCTTTCTATGAATATAACTCTATGCACATGGAGCCTTGGGATGGTCCAGCCGGTTTAGTAATGACAGATGGTCGTCATGCTATTTGTATGCTTGACAGAAATGGCTTGCGTCCTTCACGTTGGGTTATCACTAAAAATGGCTTTATTACCCTAGCTTCTGAAATTGGTACGTATGGCTACAAAGATCAGGATGTTGTTGCTAAAGGTCGTGTCGGGCCAGGCCAAATGTTGGTCGTGGATACACAAAACGGCAAGGTTCTACATACGGACGATATTGATAACCGCCTGAAAGCCACACACCCTTATAAGAAATGGTTGAAGCAAGAAGGTATTCGTATTGAAACCATCTTGGCTGAGTCTTCACAAGAGTTTGAAAACTTCACTAAAGAAGAAATGCTGGCGTACCAAAAGATGTTCCAAGTGTCTTTTGAAGAACGCGACCAAATTTTCCGACCACTTGCTGAAAGTGGCCATGAAGGCGTTGGCTCTATGGGAGATGACACTCCTATGGCTGTTATGTCGAGCCAGACTCGCCCTGTCAGTGATTATTTCCGTCAGAAGTTTGCGCAGGTAACAAACCCACCAATCGACCCATTGCGTGAGTCGATTGTCATGTCACTTGAGACCTGTATTGGTGTGGAGCGCAACCTTTTCGAAGAAACACCAAAGCACGCTAACCGTATTATCTTATCGTCGCCGATTTTATCGCCACGTAAGTTTAGCCGTTTGTTGGCCATGAATGATCATAGGTTCCGTTTAGTTCGACTGGATACCAATTACGACCCAGCTGAAATGTCACTTGAGCAAGCTATTAAAGATTTGCAAGTGAAAGCGGAACAGGAAGTGCGTAATGGCGCTGTAATCTTGGTGCTAACGGATAGAGACATAGAGAAAGGCCGTCTTCCGGTTCCTGCTCCTATGGCTGTCGGTGCAGTACACCACCACTTAACTAAAGTGGGCCTAAGATGTGATTCGAACATCATTGCAGATACTGGTTTTGCTCGTGATCCGCATCAATTTGCCGTGCTATTAGGCTTTGGTGCAACGGCGGTGTATCCATACTTGTCTTACCGCCTGATTAACGACATGGTTGAAAAAGCCGAAGTGTTGGGTGACCCAATTTCTTGTCATGTGAAATACCGTAAAGGTATTAACAAAGGCTTGATGAAAATTTTGTCGAAAATGGGCATCTCGACAATTGCTTCTTACCGTGGAGCGCAATTGTTTGAAGCGGTGGGCTTAGCTTCTGAAGTCATTGATTTGTGTTTCAAAGGTGTTTCTAGCCGTATTGAAGGAGCAAGTTTTATGGACTTCCAGCGTGAGCAAGCATCTATTGCGGGCAATGCATGGAAATTACGTAAACCAATCCAGCAAGGTGGTTACTTAAAGTATGTCCATGATGCGGAATACCATGCGTTTAACCCTGATGTCGTTCGCAATTTGCAAACGGCAGTGGGCAGTGGCCGCTTTGAAGACTTCACTAAATACGCTGAGCTAGTAAATACTCGCCCTGCGTCTATGATTCGTGATTTGTTTGGTATTTCAGAGCAGGCTAAGTCGATAGCATTAGAGGACGTCGAGCCCGTTGAAAACATTTTGCCGCGTTTTGATTCAGCTGGTATGTCGTTAGGTGCCTTGTCGCCAGAAGCTCATGAAGCTTTGGCTCAAGCAATGAATGAATTGGGCTGTCGTTCAAACTCTGGTGAAGGTGGGGAAGACCCAGCTCGTCATGGAACCGAGCGTCGCTCTAAGATCAAGCAAATTGCTTCAGGACGCTTTGGTGTAACTCCTGAATACCTAGTGAATGCAGAAGTGCTACAGATCAAAGTAGCACAGGGTGCTAAGCCAGGTGAGGGAGGCCAGTTACCTGGCGGTAAAGTAAATGGTCTGATCGCTCGTTTACGTTACGCGGTGCCTGGTGTCACCTTGATTTCACCTCCACCCCACCATGATATCTACTCTATCGAGGACTTGGCTCAGCTAATTTTCGACCTTAAACAGGTTAATCCTGATGCACTAGTATCTGTTAAGTTGGTATCTGAGCCAGGAGTGGGAACGATTGCTGCAGGTGTCGCGAAAGCCTACGCTGACTTGATTACTATTTCTGGTTACGATGGCGGAACAGCTGCATCACCATTAACGTCTATTCGTCATGCGGGTTCTCCTTGGGAGTTAGGCCTTGCTGAAGCCCAACAAGCACTTCGTGCTAACGATTTACGTGGCAATATTCGTCTGCAAACAGATGGCGGTTTGAAAACCGGTCTCGATGTTGTAAAAGCCGCGATTCTAGGTGCTGAAAGCTTTGGCTTTGGTACAACACCTATGGTGGCAATGGGTTGTAAGTTCCTACGTATTTGTCACCTGAACAACTGTGCAACAGGGGTCGCAACTCAGGATCAGCACCTACGTGATGACCACTTTATTGGCACAGTGGAAATGATCAAAAACTTTTTCCGTTTCATGGCTGAAGATACTCGTCTTTGGTTGGCAAAATTGGGTGTGGCAAGCTTGCAAGATCTGATCGGCCGAACTGACCTATTAACGCTATTGCCAGGTGAAACAGACAAACAGAAAAACTTGGACCTCTCTCCAATTTTGAATAACGATGCTATCCCTGCAGATAAGCCGCAATATTGTGAAACACCGTTTAACCCGCCTCATGATAAAGGTGTGTTGGCGAAAACCATGTGGGAAACAGTACAAAGCGTTGTTGAAGAGAAAGAAGGCGGAGACTTCGAGTTCGATGTAACCAACTGCGACCGTTCTATTGGTGCTCGCTTATCAGGTGAAATTGCTAAGCGCTATGGTAACCAAGGTATGGTAGATGCACCATTAAACTTGAAATTAAAAGGCACAGCAGGCCAAAGTTTCGGTGTTTGGAACGCGGGTGGCTTGAACATGTACTTGGAAGGCGATGCCAACGATTATGTTGGTAAAGGTATGACTGGCGGTAAGCTGGTGATTCGTCCACCACAAGGTTCTGTGTTTGCATCAAATGAATCTGCCATCATTGGTAATACCTGTTTATACGGTGCTACAGGCGGCAAGCTATTTGCAGCGGGTACGGCAGGTGAGCGCTTTGCCGTTCGTAACTCAGGTACACATACCGTGATTGAAGGAGCGGGCGACCACTGTTGTGAATACATGACAGGGGGCTTGGTGACCGTCCTAGGAAGCACTGGTTATAACTTCGGAGCAGGTATGACAGGTGGTTTCGCCTATGTGTTGGACTTGGATCGTACCTTCGTAGACAAGTACAACCATGAGTTGGTGGAAATTCACCGTATTGGTACTGAGTTAACAGAAGAATATCGTTCACATCTTCGTTCGGTGATCGAAGAGTATGTTCGTGAAACTGACAGCGCATGGGGCCATGAAATCCTAGAAAATTTCTATGACTACATTGGTAAATTCTGGCTGGTGAAACCAAAAGCCGCGAGTCTTGGCGCGCTATTAGCAAACACTCGTCAACGTCCAGAATAAAACACGCGATCACAATGCCTGAATATAGGCATTGTGAACAAAACAGTTTGACCCATTTGAGAGAGTGCCGCTCGTTGATAGTGGCCACAGGAGATAGCAGCTTATGTCTGAGCGCTTGAACAATGCATTTCAGTTCGTCGAAGTGGATCGTAAAGACCCGAAAAAGAAGCCTTTAATTACTCGTAAGGCGCAGTTCGTCGAAATTTATAAGCCCTTTGAAGAAGAAGGGGCGAAAGATCAAGCACACCGTTGTTTAGAGTGTGGTAACCCTTACTGTGAGTGGAAGTGCCCAGTGCACAACTACATTCCAAACTGGTTGAAACTGGTCAGCGAAGGCAGCATCTTAGAAGCCGCTGAGCTAAGCCATCAAACTAACTCACTACCAGAAGTCTGTGGCCGTGTTTGTCCACAAGATCGCCTTTGTGAAGGAGCTTGTACTCTTGGAGAAGGTGGCTTTGGCGCCGTGACAATTGGTTCTGTTGAAAAATACATCACGGATACTGCCTTTGCTTTAGGCTGGCGTCCAGATATGAGCAATGTTGTACCGGCGAACAAAACCGTTGCCATTGTGGGCGCAGGACCTGCGGGCTTAGCTTGTGCCGATATTCTTGTACGCAACGGTGTTAAACCCGTGGTATTTGATAAATACCCAGAAATTGGCGGCTTGCTAACGTTTGGTATTCCAGAATTTAAACTGGAAAAGAGCGTTATGACTCGTCGTCGTGAAATTTTTGAAGAAATGGGCGTTGAGTTCGTATTAGGTACTTCAGTAGGTGAAGACGTGCCATTTGAACATGTTCTAGAAGAATATGATGCTGTGTTCCTTGGCATGGGAACCTACAAATACATGAAGGGTGGTTTCCCAGGTGAAGATCTACCAGGGGTACACGATGCATTGGATTACTTGATTTCTAATGTGAACCACTGTCTGGACTTCGAAGAAGACGAAGAAGACTACATTAACCTAAAAGGTAAGCGTGTGGTTGTTCTTGGTGGTGGTGATACCGCCATGGACTGTAATCGTACCGCGATTCGTCAAGGTGCAAAAAGCGTATCTTGTGCTTACCGTCGAGACCAGGAAAACATGCCAGGTTCTCGCCGTGAGGTGAAGAATGCCACGGAAGAAGGTGTGCAGTTCCTATTCAATCGCCAACCAGTTGAAGTGGTTGGAGATGGCAAGGTAGAAGGCATTAAAGTGGTCGAGACCCAAATGGGTGAGCCAGACGAGAACGGCCGTCGCAGCGCGGAAGTCGTTGAAGGTAGTGAACAAATTATTCCTGCTGATGCCGTGCTAGTTGCATTTGGTTTCCAAGCGAGCCCAGCCCCTTGGTTTGAAAAATTTGGTATTGAAACGGATAGCCGTGGTCGTGTTATAGCACCGAGTAAGGGCGAGTTCATGTTCCAAACAACTAACGAAAAAATCTTTGCTGGTGGCGACATGGTACGTGGCTCGGATCTAGTGGTAACCGCTATTGATGAAGGCCGCAAAGCCGCAGAAGGAATTTTGGACTATCTAGAAGTTTAGGGAAAATTTCAACATCCATACGCCGTGGAGCACTGGCTTCACGGCGTTTTTATTTTGAAATTTACCCACCGATGCTTTTGATATACCGCTTCACCTCATTGTCAGGCATTGGACGAGCATATAAATAACCTTGCCCAGCCTCAATGTTCAGCTCAAGAAGCCTTTTAACCTGGGCTTTCCTTTCTATCCCTTCTGCGATTATTTTCAGGTTTAATGCATGAGCCAGCTGTGTAATGCTTTGCACGATAGCAAAAGCTTTTGAATCGCTATCAGTTTTGTTGATAAAGGATTGATCAATTTTAAGAATGTCGATTGGTAAAGTTTGCAAGTAAGACAGTGATGAAAAACCTGTTCCGAAGTCGTCTAGTGCGACTTTAACGCCCAAGTTTTGAAGACCTGATAACAATTGAATCGTTTCTAACTGTTCTTTTAACAGTGCAGACTCTGTGACTTCTATTTCTAATCGTTCAGGTGACAAACCTGTTTTATCTAAGGTATTCCTTACGTCGCTGAGAAAATCTTTTTTGCTAAGCTGATGAGCAGACACATTTACTGCAACCGTTAAATTAGAAGGCCAATCTAAAGCGCACTGACATGCTTTCTCTAAAACCCATGCTCCTAAGGGAATAATGAGACCGCTCTCCTCTGAGATTGAGATAAACTTGTCTGGTGTAATTATCCCTTTTTTGGGGTGCTGCCAGCGCGCCAAGGCTTCAAACCCTTGTATTTTTCCGTCAGCTAAGTTGATCTTCGGTTGAAAATACAGCTGAAACTCATTCATAAGAATAGCCTGGCGCATTTCACTCAGAATTTGGTGTTTATGGTCTGCCTGCTCTCTTAAGGTAGGATCAAAGACACGGGTCGTGTTCCGTCCAGAGTTTTTTGCTGCATATAACGCAAGATCACTAGCGCGAAGCAGGGTTTCAATCGTTTGGGTTTCATTATTTGAAGAAGTGGATATGCCAATACTGGCGAGAATGTTTATCTCACCGCCTTCGAATTGCCATGGGGCACTTAAACTTTTTCTTAGTTGCTTTGTAAAGTTAAGTAATGCTTCTTCTGACTCGTAGTCTGATACTATGAAGGCAAATTCATCCCCACCTAAGCGAGCCAGCTGATTTTTGCTTGAACGAAACCTTGCTAAACGATGACTAACTTCCGTAATCAGTTGGTCCCCTACTATATGCCCAAATGAATCGTTGACCGATTTAAAATTATCAAGGTCAAGTAATATAAGAGCGCATTTTGTATAAGGGGTATGTTTGTCAAAAAAGCCTTTTAGACAGTTATTAAAAAATTGCCTGTTGCCAATACCTGTGAGAGTGTCTGTATTAGCTTGACGCAACATTTCTTGCTCTCTTAATACATCGCTTGTGATGTCTGAAGTTACACCACGCCAACCAATAAACTGTTGTTTTTTTCCATACAAGGGTTTGGCGGTTAACGACCACCAACGAATCTCATCGTTTATCTTTACGGGCAAACGGTAGTGATTAAAACTTTTATGCGTATGGAATAAGCCGGCTAGATGAGAAAACGTATGTTTTGCTTCCTCAACATTATTTGCCAGTAGCGTCCCTAGTACATGAGTATATGGTTGGTTGTTGAGTTCACTAGGGTCGAATTGCCAAGCTTCGATTAACTTTGGCGAAAGATATTGTAAGCGTCCTGATGAGTCGGTTTCCCACAGCCAATCACTGGCATTTTCTTCAAAGTCATTCAGTAATAGGCGAACTGTCTGGTGTTGGCGTTCAATTTCGGCTTCGGCTAAGAGCACCTCTAAGTACCGTCGCGCAAAAATCAAAATCATACAGCATAATGTGATACCGTAAATTAAGGTAAGAGAAGAAAGTAGCCAGTAGCTTGCACCGAAGCTTATTATCCAGCCTACAACCAGAGAAGCACAAAACGTAATTGCCCATCCCAGACCAATTCTCGGAACACTCGCGAACATCCAGCTACCGCTACTGATGAAGGCCGCCACAATGGCTAAAAGATAGATCCGCTCTCGATCGCTAAAAATGCTAAATAAGTGAATCGATAAAAGAGCATATGAAAAGCTTGCTGTGATAATGGAGAGTGTAAGGAGATTGACCATTCCTAGGCCCACTTCTTGAAAGCGTTTTTGTACTATGTAAAGCCACCATATTACGAAGTCGAAACCGGCAATGATAAACAATAAGCCGGCCCACACAACTAGCCATTCGGGATGAATTTCTCCCCAAGCAAAGTATAGCCCGCCAGCTAAACAGCATAAGGTGGCAATTAAAGCAAGGGGCAGGATTCTTGCAATAGTACAAAATTGGTAGAAGCGAAAGCGATCTTTGTGTTCGTTAGGGATAGTGAGCGGTTTAAATATCTCATCAAAAAAACTCCCATTATGTTGTTCTCGCTCATTTAGCCTATGGGGCATTAGGTCTCCCGTATATGTTAAAATAAGAAATTAAGAAGAAGGTCATTTTGGGGGCTGGATAAGCTGTAAACTTTCTTCTGCAAAACCCATACCTGCTTCTTTGTAGAAGTTAAAGACGTTATCAATGCCTGCGCTAATGAGTTCGTCTCTTTCATCTTGGTAGCGCGCAATGGCTGCTATTTGCCCTTGGTAATGAGCTTTACGTAGCTGTATTGCGATATTTGTGCTGTCTTCAGCGATTGGTAGCGCTAACAGTACTAGCTTAATGTTGCGAGTATCGAGCTTTTCCCATAAATCTGCGTCTTCGCCATCACCGTAAAACACATTTTCACTATCTGATTGCATGAGAGAAATACGATTTTTATCAGCATCCATCCCAACCACATTATTCCCCATTAACGATTTTAAGGAGGCGAAGGCGCTGCGTCCAACTCGGCCAAGGCCAACAACTAATACTTCAGCGTTGGGGGGTTGAATGAAAATGTCTTGTGCTAAGCAGGTGTCTTGTTCAAAACGCCTAATGATTTCTTTATTACGGCGGTATAGGCGGTGCGCGTTTCGATAGATGAGGCTAGTTATTACAAATGAAAAAGAAACGGCAAGAGCAAGAATTACCAGCCATTCTTTATGTAGCCAGCCATTGGTGACGCTTAGCGCAACGACAATCAAACCGAACTCACTGTAATTGGAAAGAACTAAGGAAGACAAAAAAGCCGTTCGGCCGCGAAGTTTCAGACGGGTGAGTAATAGGAAGAATAAGGCAAACTTAATTAAAATCACCAGAGTAATGATTAAGCTGATAGCCACCATAGAGAAATTTGGTAACGCTGAAAAACCAATGGATAAGAAAAAGCCGATTAGAAAAAGGTCCTTAAAGTTTAATAATGACTTGGTCATCTCTGTGGCTTTAGGATGTGATGCCAGCAAAATACCGATGACTAACGCACCTAAATCTCCTTTAACACCAACGAGATAAAACAACTCATAGCCACCAAGAGCAAGGAAGAACCCTGTTAAGGGAAGCATTTCGCCGTGTCCTGCTTGATCAACAATACGATTCAATAAAGGGCGAGCAGGAATCAGAGCAAACAGTGCAAAAGCCCAAAGAGAAGGAATGCTACCGGTTGCAACAACAAGAAAGACAACCGCTACAATGTCCTGCATGACCAGAATAGCCAGTGCCAACTGACCATGCCGAGTTTTCAATTCGCCGGATTCTTCCAATAGTTTTATGACACACACAGTGCTAGAAAAACTCAGAGCAAAACCAATTAATGCCGCAGTACGATAATCGAGCAAGTCGAAGTAAGGTAAGGTAAAAAAGGCTAACAGTATACCCAATGAACCAAACAGGAGTGTCCATACTCCCATATGAGATAAGGTAGAAGCCCAAACTTCTCGTTTTAGAAGATCCTTAACCTGTAGTTTTAAGCCAATACTGAACAACATTAGAGTAATACCAACATTAGCTAGGGAATCTAGAGTAGAGCTGGGTTCAAATCCCAAAAAATTGAGCAAGAAACCAGCTGCTAAAAAACCAATGAGAGGCGGTAGGTTGATTAACTTCACCGCAAGTCCACACACAAACGCAAATAACAACCAAATAAATTCCATGTACGCCTACTTAACAAGGAAAAACCAACATCGACTTTAATAGTAAGGAATTAAGACTGAAATTTCGACAAGCTTTTGTGTTATTGTGGCTGATTAATAGCAAGGTTATAGCAGTAAAGGGACCGTAATAAAATGTGGCTAAAAAGGCATTTACCTGAAAAAGAATTTATTACGCTATTTGCTATCATTACTTCGCTAACAGCATTAAGTATCGATGCTATGTTGCCTGCTTTTCCTAGTATGGCAAATGACTTAGGAGTGACGAACTACCAGCAAACTCAATGGATCATTTCAGCATTAATCTTTGGAATGATGTTTGGTGAACTATTGTTTGGCCCGCTTTCTGATGCCATCGGGCGTAAATCGAGCATTCTCATTGGCGTAGGGATTTACATTGTAGGCTCTTTAATTGCTATGTCGTCCACCTCATTGACTATGTTGCTAGTGGGGCGAGTGATACAAGGCTTTGGTGTTTCGGCGCCGAAAATTGCTTCTAGGGCACTCATTCGTGATTTATATAAAGGGGCAGCCATGGCGCGCATTATGTCCTATGTCATGGTGATTTTTATCCTAGTCCCGATGTTGGCTCCTGCGTTTGGGCAATTTGTGTTGTCATTTGGGAATTGGCATTGGATTTTTGGCGTGCTGATTATACAAGCACTGTTTGCATCGAGTTGGCTCATGCTTAGGCAGCAAGAAACATTGGATCGGTCGAATAGAAAGCCTTTAAGAGTATCTGTATTGCTAAACAGCGCCAAATACATTCTCGCCAGAAAAGATGTGGTTGCTTATACGGGAATTGCTGGGCTGATTTTTGCAGGCTTAATGTTGTATCTGAGTATTGCTCAGTCAATATTTCAGGATATCTATCAGCTTGGTAAGGATTTTCCTTTATATTTTGCCATGTTAGCCCTAGGTTCGGCGATCGCGAATCTACTTAATGCGAGAATAGTACAAAAAGTAGGCATGACTCACTGTGTTTCTGCCGCACTTTTTATCATGTTTACCACCGCAGTAGTGCTCACAGTCTTTTGTATTTGGTTTGATGGTGTTCCGCCTTTGGCCCTGTTTATAGGAGCAGGTATGTTGATGTTTGCATGCCTTGGTATGGTGTTTGGGAATATTAACGCGCTTGCTATGGAACCTTTGGGCAAGGTGGCGGGCTTAGCCGCCTCTATGATTTCATCTTGTTCCAGTTTTATTGCGATTATTGGGGCCACCATCATAGGTCAGTTTTACCACTTAACCGTCACACCCTTAGCATTAGGCTTTGCCCTATTCTCTGGAGGCGGCATTTTGTTATTGGTGTATGCTAACCGTTACCGTAGAAGATTAAGCTGATTATAAAATCGCATTATCGCTTTTCTTGTCATCTATCTGTGGTAATTATCGGCTAAAATAACGCGTTATTATTTAACTCCAAAAGACCACAAACAATGACCACAGACTCTACCTTATCGCCTTCTATAGGGCGCCAACTCTTTACGATGACTTGGCCTATGCTGTTTGGCATTTTGTCATTAATGAGTTTTCAACTTGTTGATAGTGCTTTTATCGGTCAGTTAGGGGTGCTGCCCTTAGCGGTGCAAGGCTTCACGCTTCCTATCCAAATGGTGATTGTCGGTGTGCAAGTTGGCTTAGGTATTGCAACAACGGCCATCATTGCTAGAGCATTAGGTAGTAAAAATACTCATTATGCTCGTCAATTGGGTGGACTGGTGCTTCTCATCGGTAGCTTAGGTATTGGCTTCATTTGTGGGGTGATATGGCTACTCAGGTATCCTTTATTAGCGCTGTTAAGTGCCCCGCAAGATGTTTATCAAACGATTGAAGGTTATTGGCCCTATTGGTTACTAAGTGCCTGGTTTGGTGGAGTATTGTATTGCTTTAATAGTATTTGTCGGGCGAATGGCAACTCAATGCTAACGGGCATCAGTATGATTTTAACTAGCTTGCTCAACATGGCCCTAGATCCAATCTTTATTTTCACACTAGGGTTGGGTATTGAAGGGGCTGCTATGGCAACGGTTGTCGCTTTTTTAATCGGTATTTTGATTATTGCCCCTAAAGTGATGTCGCGCCACTGGGCCAGTTGGGATTGGGCCTCTTTAAAGTTACTGGTTAGTTTAAAAGAAATTGCTCATATCATGGGGCCCGCCATGGTGAGTCAATTATTACCGCCGGTGTCTTCCATGTTAGCCACGAAACTGATTGCTGGTTTTGGTACTACGGCAGTGGCAGCCTGGGCGTTAGGCTCAAGGTTTGAGTTCTTTGTTATTGTGCCTGTTTTAGCACTCACCATGTCTTTGCCTCCAATGGTTGGGCGCTTTTTCGGCGCTAAACAAATTCATGAGGTGAAGCAAGTGGTGAAAATCGCAGGACGATTTATACTAGCTTTACAGCTTGCCATTGCTCTACTTGCTTTTTTTAGTGCCAGTACCCTAGCAAATATTTTATCTAAGGAAGACGCTGTCGCCAGTATTTTAGCTTGGCACCTGATGATAGTGCCTTTTAGCTTAGGCGCGTTGGGGATCTGCATGATCATGGTGTCAGTCTCTAATGCTCTAGGCCGCTCTTATACCGGTCTTACCATTTCGGCATTTAGATTATTTGCTTTTTTCTTACCTTGCTTGTGGCTTGGAGCGCAATTAGCTGGCTTACATGGACTCTTTTTTGGTGTGCTGGTAGGTAACCTATTAGCAGGCATTTTTGCTTGGTTTATGTACCAAAGAGTGATCAGGCGAATTGAACAGAGTGTATAAATGACAAAGGCTAAAAACCTATTGAGTCATCTTTACAATTAATAATGCGTAATTTTTTGTCTTACTATTGAAAATGCGGTTGAGAATGAATACCATTTATACGTATTCATTTAAGTGGGAGTCAATCGTGGACGACTTAGTACAGCAACAAATTATCGACTTTCTCGTCGTAGGTGGGCCGGTTGTTTGGATTTTAATGGTCTTTTCGGTTGTTGCTCTGAGTATTGTTATTTTGAAGCTGTGGCAGTTTTCAACCTTGCGAGCAGAAAGTTTAGCTAACTCAGACCGTGCTTTAGAGCATTGGCGAGTGGGTAAAGAAGCCAGTGCGTTGCAAGCTTTAAATACTGCTCGCCCGATTGATTCATTAGTTGCCTTTAGCATTCAATCTATTCAAGCTGCAAATCAAGATACCGCTCTAATTCGTGAAGAAGTAGAACGCCGTGCCATGAAGCACTTGCACCAGCTACGTTTGTACTTACGCCCACTAGAAATCATCGCTACGTTAAGCCCTTTATTAGGTTTGTTAGGAACCGTGCTGGGTATGATTACCGCCTTTCAGCAAATGGAAGGAGCAGGGAGTCAGGTAGACCCATCTGTGTTATCAGGCGGTATTTGGCAAGCATTGTTAACCACCGCGGTAGGTTTGGCCGTTGCCATTCCTGTGGTTAGTTTACACAGCTGGCTAGAGCGCAAAGTTGAGCGGGTCGCCCAGAACATGAATGATGCAGTGACGCAAGTGTTCACTTGCGCGAAAGCAAAAACATCTGAAAAGCCTAAGGAAGAGGTTTTACATGCCGCTTAATTTGGGGCAACCAAAACGCAAGCAAGCTATCAGCCTAACCCCTTTAATTGATGTCGTTTTTATTTTGTTGTTGTTTTTCATGTTGACTTCAAGCTTTGTGCCTTGGCGCATTGTAGACACGCCATTATCAAGTCCAGAAACTCAAAGTTCAGCGGACCCACAAGAACATGACTCTCTCACGTTAACCCTACAGGCTAATGATGGTCGAGTATGGTTAGAAGGGCAAACCATTGAATTAGGGGATCTAGCCGCGTTTACGAAATTGGTTAAGGAACATCCTGAAGGGATCTTTATCGTTAAGGCAGAAAGCGGGGTGACCCTACAAAGCTTAATGTCTTTAGCCGATCGTCTGAAACAGTCAGGTGCACAAAGCGTTTCAATTGCGAATGCTTTCACTACGCCGGAGTCGCCATGAAACTGGTTGAAAAATATGCGTCTCGCTCGGGCTCTTCCAGTGATGACAACA
This sequence comes from Marinomonas epiphytica, assembly GCF_054780655.1. Taxonomy (NCBI): domain Bacteria; kingdom Pseudomonadati; phylum Pseudomonadota; class Gammaproteobacteria; order Oceanospirillales; family Oceanospirillaceae; genus Marinomonas; species Marinomonas epiphytica. Next base: position 100,888 of record NZ_BAAGVX010000032.1, on the reverse strand, counting down.
TGGTACCACTGATTAATGTGGTATTTTTGATGCTGGTTTTCTTTATGGTAGCGGGGCAGATTAAAAAGTCAGATCCAATCGACATTGTTCCACCTAGCTCCATTAATGAAGCCCGCTCAGAAACAGATCCCAATGTTGTTTTAGTAGTAGGGCAAGACGGCACTATTTTCATGGATGACAAGGAAGTGCTAATTATAGATATTCAGCCTTATTTGGAAAATGAGTTCGTGCAGTCATCCAATCCTGATGCCTTTTGGGTGCAAATAAAAGCAGATGGTCAGATTGAATTGGATACTCTCAGACCTGTTTTCCAAAAAATTCGCCAATCAGGCCTTGTTAAAGTGAGTATCGCGACGCAATTGGAGAGAGCAACCCCATGATCGCTACACGTCATTGGTTGGTCGCCAGCCTGATCGCGTTATCACTACATGCTGGCGCATTTTATCTTGTGTTTGCAGCACCAAAACAAGGTAGCCAAGCGGCTGGTACACAAGGCATTGAATTTGACCTTGGTATGCTTGGCGATATGGGAGAAAGTGCCGATACTAGTGTGACTCAAGATACTTTGGCAATGGCTGAAGAGGTTGAACCAGAGCCAATCGTTGAGCCAGAACCAATCGTTGAGCCAGAACCAATCGTTGAGCCAGAACCAATCGTTGAGCCAGAACCAATCGTTGAGCCAGAACCAATCGTTGAACCTGAGTCAATCGTTGAGCCAGAACCAATCGTTGAGCCAGAACCAATCGTTGAGCCAGAACCAATCGTTGAACCTGTTGAAGTAAAACAGGAGTCACCCATTACTCTCCCAGAGCCAGAGCCAGAGCCAGAGCCAGAGCCAGAGCCAGAGCCAGAGCCAGAGCCAGAGCCAGAGCCAGAGCCAGAGCCTAAACCAGAGCCTGAACCAGAACCTAAACCAGAGCAGGAAGTGGAAAAAAAGGCAGACGCGCCTAGTGCTAAGCCGGCCACCAGTGAAGCTCAGCAAGCCGATGTGGAATCCTCTGCCTCGTTGAAAGCTTCAACCGGAGTGTCTAATTCGGTTAATAACGGCGGCAATGAAGGGGCGAAAGCGGATTACTTCACGCAATTGAGTGCAGCTTTGGCCCAGAATAAACGTTACCCTAGAGCGAGCCGGCGCCGTAATGAAGAGGGGGTTGTAACACTTGCTTTCATTGCGTATCCAGATGGGAAGGTGTCTGATATACAGATTCAAAAAAGTTCGGGTTATAAGCGCTTAGATAAAGCCGTCCTTGATATGATGAAACGGGCCACCCCCTTACCAAAATTCCCTCAAGGTATGAATGAGGCGTTTTTACAAATCGTCTTGCCCATCAGCTTTAAATTAAATTAGGTGATGGGCTAAGTCTAGGTCAGTGTTGTCGGGGTAATAACAACCAAACTTTTCCGAAGTGCTTCAATTGACCCGCATGAAATTGTGCGTCTGGGCCCACACCTTGGTACCAATCTATATGACCGGGCCCTTTAATGGCTCCGCCTTTATCTTGGGCTAGCAGTAACCTGAATTCATGTCCTAGCAAATTGCCTTGGGGGTCCAACTGTGGAGTTTGTACTAATAGCACCGCACCTAATGGGATGACACTAGGGTCTACTGCAGCAGAATAGAGTGGGGTCAGTGGTACATTGGCTGCACCGACAGGCTTCTCTAGTCCCTCACTGAAAAACAAATAACTTGGGTTCGTCGATAAAATTTCACGCATTCTATCTGGGTGCTCTTGCAACCATTGGCGTATGCTTTGTGCCGAAATGTCTGCACGATCTATCTCACCTCTTTCAATAAGTTCTTTCCCCAAACTACGATAAGCGTGTCCATTTACACCGCCCCAAGATAATAACTCTTGTGTTCCGTCCGCAAACTCAACCATGCCAGAGCCTTGTACATGCAGGAAAAAGTTATCGACCAAGCTAGCGCTATAGGCAATTTCTAAGCCTTGGTCAGCCAGAGCGCCTTCAAAATCAATTTCTTCCCGGCTTGGGAAACTGCCGTCATCTAAGGGTAGTGGTTTGCGATAAAGTGGGTATTTATACACATCATCAGCGACTCTTCTGACTTTTAATACAGGGACATAATAACCAGTAATTTGCACGTTGCCACGCTGATCTTGCCCTGCTAGCTGATAGGCAGTCAGATCTGGTTGCTGGCTTGGATTATCTAACCAAGTTTGAATGCTATTGAGTGTGCCAATAAGGTCCTGCCGAGTGACTGTTATGTTCTCTAATGGGTATTGGGCATCGGTGTTTTTATTAAGAAACAGGCGCTGTTGCTCTAAACCATTCGCAAAGCTGATATCAGGGCGGGGCAGATGTGGCGGTAAGCTTTCTTTTAAATACAAGGACTCTCTTTTGAACCCTTGAGTATCGCGTCCATTGTTTGCAAAATCATTAGAGTGGTCTATTTCTCTGTGATTACAGGCCGCAAGAGTGAGAAGAAAAGTAATACAACTTAAGCGAGCGAAACTGTGCCTAAGGGAAGAGAAAGAAAAAAGCGGATGGGCCATAAAACACCAAATTGTCATTTACCTAAAAGAGGGTTACAGCTTGCCCATATACTTTTTACAGATCAAGTATCTTTACAGCATGAGTTGCTCATAGGCCTGACGAATACTAATAAAAGTTTCTGTGTCGCCGCCACAATCAGGGTGGTGTTTTTTCGTGAGCCTTCGATATTGCTTTTTAATGTCACTTTTATCGTTAGGCATACAAACAAAACCAAGAACTTGAAGCGCCTGTTGGTTTTTCTCAGGGGCGTTTAAACCACTAAAAAAGCGGCTTAATAAATGCACTACTCCCTCTTCATCTGTGGTTTGATAGGCCTGCCAGTCAAGATAATAGCTTGCCAGTTTGGCGTTGCTGCTATCATGTAGGTTCGTCTGTAAGGGCTCTTCGCTTGGTGTTGCTGGGCTAATTTTAATAGATAGAGGGTGTATGGAAAGGTAGAGGTTTTCATCCTGCCAAAGGTCTTTCTGTAATTGATATAAGGCATTCATAATCAAGAAATGTTGGCGAAATAATTGTAAATTGCTGTCTTTGCTAAGCTGATTAAACTCAGGAAATTGCTGCGTCAGGCTTTTGAGAATTTCAAACTCTTTCATGCCATTTAGGTTCTGCTTTAACAGTGCCAAAATGGGTACAATAAAGGGGTTCTTCATGGTCACTCGTTGCCGTTTTGCGTTAACGTTAAGGGTGTTCTTTTCTGCAGGCTGAATACTTTATCCAGTGTACGGGATAGATCTTAGTGATAAAAGGTAAGCTTATGTTTATTCATCCAGTTAGGCTGATTCTATGTTTTATTTTCTATTAATTGTTCTTTTCTTGGTATTAACCGTGGGCCCAAGCCTTTGGGTTAAGTGGACATTAAAGCGCTACCGTCAGGATTTAAAAAGGATTCCAGGTACAGGAGCTGAATTGGCCAAGCACCTGATCAAGCGGTTCGAGTTGGAACAAGTGCAAGTTGAACAAACTCGAGAAGGACAAGATCATTTTGACTTCGCTGAGCATAAGGTGCGGTTAAGCCCAAGTGTTTATAAAGGGCGCTCATTAACTGCTGTGGCTGTGGCAGCTCACGAAGTGGGACACGCGATTGCTCATGAAAAAAAGCAACCAATAGCAAGGTTGTCTAGTCAGTATCGGCCTTTCGCTATTTGGTTGCATCGAGCCAGTGGCATCCTACTGTTAGGCTGGCCAATCGTTTCTGTACTGCTACATTTACCTTATACCGCTTTTCTGCACGCAGGCGTAGTCGTACTTTCTGGGTTCTTGGCAGTGCTAATTCAATTGATTATCTTGCCTGAAGAGTGGGATGCGAGCTTCAACAAAGCCATGCCTATTTTAAGGCAAGGGAATTATATCTCCTCTGAGGACAGTATTAAGGTGAGGCGTATTCTAACTGCCTGTGCTTTTACTTATGTGGCTGGTGCCTTATTGCGAATGCTGTTTTTCTGGCGCTGGTTGAAAAAATAACTAAATAGTCATTTAATAAAAAACATCATGAAATATTCATCTTTTATCTATATGATGAAAGTTGTCTGCTTGGTTAATAAATGGCCATAGAACTCTTTTTTTAGCCAATATAAATAATAAGTAACAACATACACTTAGTTCGGGGAATGAATATGCCAACTTTTTCTTTCAAGAAAGCGGCGCTGCTTGCTTCAACCGTGTCGCTACTGCCTATTTCGGCAATAGCTTCAACCATTGATTTACGAGTAATGGAAACGACGGACATTCATATGAATATCGTCGATTATGATTATTATGGGGATAAGCAAAGTGATACTGTGGGCTTATCTAGAGTCGCGACCTTAATTAAGGCCGCTAGGGCTGAGGTGACGAATTCAGTCTTGGTCGATAATGGTGATTTGTTACAAGGCTCACCGCTAGGGGACTTTGTCGCGAAAGGTCGAGTACTGAGATTTGGTGAAACACACCCTGCTTATAAAGCGATGAATCTACTGGACTACGATGTTGCTAATATTGGTAATCACGAGTTTAACTACGGCTTAGATTTTTTGATGAAAAGTTTGAGTGGAGCGAACTTTCCTTATGTGAATGCTAATGTGTACTTAGACGATGGCGATCAAGATCCTAGTAATGACCAACCGTACTTTCAGCCTTACTTGATTCAAGAAAAAACGGTAATTGATTCAGAAGGCCAACCGCAAACTGTAAAAATTGGTTACATCGGTTTTGTGCCTCCACAAATCATGACCTGGGATAAAGACAACTTGACGGGCAAGGTCGTAGCGAAAGACATTATTGCAACGGCTAATCGCTATGTCCCTGAAATGAAAGCAAAAGGAGCTGATGTCATTATTGCTATTCCGCACAGTGGTATGAAGGCTTCTGCTTATGAAAAAGGCGAAGAAAACGCGAGTTATCACTTAGCCAAAGTAGATGGCATCGACGCAATTCTATTTGGTCACTCTCATCGAGTATTCCCAGGTGACAAAGAACTGGCTAACTTTCCAGAAGTAGACAGCGAGAAGGGTACAGTATTTGGCACTTTTGCTACTATGCCAGGCTTTTGGGGGTCACATTTAGGGGTAGTAGACCTAGTACTAGATGAAAACAATGAAGGTGGTTGGGACGTTGTTGACGGCCAAGCATCTGTAAGAGCAATTTACCGTCGTGACGGTCGTAAGAAGATTCCTCTTGTAACTGCGGATGCGGCCATTAATGACGCCGTAGAAACAGAGCATCAAGGCACATTAAGCTACATGCGCCGTAAAGTGGGTGAGTCAACAGGCAGTATTAATAGTTACTTCTCTTTGGTGCAAGATGACCCATCTATTCAAGTAGTGAACAATGCACAGACCTGGTATGTAAAAAATATTGTTCGTGGTACGTCTTATGAAGGGTTACCTATTCTGTCTGCAGGCGCGCCGTTTAAAGCTGGCGGTCGTGGTGGCCCAGAATATTACACGGATGTACCGAAAGGCGACATCGCTCTGAAAAATGTCAGTGACCTGTATATTTACCCTAACGACTTGAAAGTCGTTAAGTTAACGGGTGAGCAAGTCATTGAATGGTTAGAAGTGGCGGCTGGTCAGTTTAATCAAATTGATCCTAATTCAAGTGCTCCTCAAGCACTCATTAACAGTGCTTTTCCAACTTACAACTTTGATGTCATTGATGGTATTAGCTATAAGATTAATGTAACTGATCCTGCTCGTTATGATAAAGAAGGTACTCTTATTCATCCTGAGGCGCGTCGTATTGAGTCTGTGACTTATCAAGGCAAACCAATTGATTTACAAGCTGACTTCTTAGTTGCGACGAACAACTATCGTGCCACAGGCGGTGGTCATTTCCCTAACTTATCAGGTGATACCATTGTCATTGATGCGCCAGATAAAAACCGTGATGTAGTGGCCAACTATTTGTTGAGCCAAAAAACCATTAACCCAAGTGTGGACAACAATTGGCAGTTTACGGACTTTGGTAAGGCAAAAGTTCAGTTTGTCAGCTCTCCAAATGCTCGTGCATTGGCGCCAGACAATATGATGTTTAAATCGTTAGATGATAAAGGTTTTGCGGTGTTTGAGTTTCAATAAACACTGACCTTTGAGCAAAAAAGCCCTAACTCTCGTTAGGGTTTTTTTTGTTAGCTTGTTTATCTTTGTTTACTGGCATAGTCTGGATGAATCCAAACTTCAGCATTTAAAGGCTCTAGGGCTTGCTTCCCTAAAATTGCATCGGCTGCCTTTTCCGCTACCATTATGGTAGGAGCATTGAGGTTGCCGTTAGTAATAGAAGGAAAGATAGAAGAGTCTACCACGCGCAAGCGTTTCATACCGCGCACCTGGCATTGTGCATCAAGCACGGCCATAGGATCATCGTCGCTGCCCATTTTACAGGTACAAGACGGATGATAGGCGCTCTCTACGTTTTCTTTCACCCATTGGTCTATTTGCTCGTCAGTTTGGATGGACATACCTGGTTGAATTTCGTCACCACGGTATGGGGCCAAAGCAGGCTGTTGTAGGACTTCACGAGTTAAACGAATGGTGTCACGCCAATCTTGTTTGTCTTGCTCGGTGGAAATGTAATTAAACAAAATACGAGGTTTGTCACTTGGGTTCGCCGATGTAATCCACACTTTGCCTCGGCTTTCCGGCTTGTTCGGCCCGACATGAACCTGGAAGCCATGTCCTGCAACGGCGGCTTTGCCATCGTAGCGCATGGCCGCAGGTAAGAAATGGTATTGGATATTCGGCCACTTTAAACCAGCTCTTGAGCGAATGAAGCCACAGGATTCAAAGTGGTTAGTCGCACCTAGACCGTCTTTGAATAAAAGCCAGCGCGAACCAATTAGACCTTTACTGATTAAGCCAAGTTTACTGTTTAACGTAACCGGCTCTTTACAATAATATTGGAAGTAGACTTCAAGGTGATCTTGCAGGTTCTCGCCTACTCCAGGTAAGTCGTGGATAACTTCTACACCTGCTTGCTCAAGTACTTTTGCTGGGCCTATGCCCGATAACTGAAGCAATTGTGGAGAACCAATGGAGCCAGCACTTAAAATTACTTCTTTGCGGCTTCTTACTTGCTCGACCTTACCACTTTGACTGAACTCAACACCAACGGCTTGTTGCTCTTCTAGTAGTACTTTATGACTTAGCACGCCAGTACGAACGGTTAAGTTCGAGCGCTTCATAGCTCGGCGCAAATAGGCGTTGGAAGTGGAGGCTCGAACACCTTTGTCGACCGTCATGTGCATTGCGCCAAAACCTTCTTGACGATAACCATTGTAGTCATCGGTTTTACCGTAACCCGCTTCTTCTCCAGCAGCAATAAAAGCCTGATACAGAGGGTTGTAGGTCATATTGTTACCGTTATTGGTGGCAACAGGGCCATTGCCGCCACGGTACAAATCCGCACCTTGATGCCATGACTCTGCTCTTTTGAAATAGGGTAAGCAGTGTTGATAGTCCCAACCTTCAGCGCCGAGCTCCTGCCACTCATCAAAATCACAAGCGTGTCCACGCACGTAAACCATGCCGTTAATGGAGGACGAGCCACCTAGTACTTTCCCTCTTGGACAGTGCATCTCTCTACCATCAAGGCCGGCTTCTTGGTCGGTATGAAACTGCCAAGCAAATTTATCTGTATTCATTGGGTAAGAAAGGGCCGTGGGCATTTGAATAAAAATGCTTTTATCCGAGCCGCCTTTCTCTAATAGCAAAACGGAATGTTCTCCACTCTCTGTCAGCCGGTCAGCTAACACACACCCTGCGGAGCCTGCGCCCACAATGATGTAGTCGTATGTTTGTGATGCCATGCTGTGCTCCGCTTTAGTATGGGTTAGGAATATCGTTTAAGTCGACAAACACGCTCTTGGTTTGTGTGTAATGATAGAGTGTTTCAATACCATTTTCGCGGCCAATCCCCGACTCTTTATAGCCCCCCACAGGCATTTCCGCTGGCGATGCACCCCATGCATTAATCCAGCATATACCAGCTTGTAGGCGTGCTATCACACGGTGCGCACGAGCAAAATCTTTTGTGAAAACACCAGCGGCTAGGCCATACTTGGAATCGTTGGCGCGAGCAATGACTTCCTCTTCATCTGTAAAGCTGAGTACAGACATAACAGGACCAAAGATTTCATCACGAACTTGAGGCATGTCATCGGTGCAGTCTGAAAAAACCGTTGGTGCAACAAAGGCACCATTTTCTAGTCCATTATCTGTTACTTGGTAGCCACCACATAAAAGGGTAGCGCCCGCTTCTTTACCCGCTTCGATGAAACTCAAGACTTTATTCATGTGTGCTTTCGATATTAAAGCACCTACCTGGGTTTCCATATTCAAAGGATCACCCACGACCATAGCTTCAGTGCGGGTTTTAAGCTCGTTTAAAAACGCGTCTTTGATATCCTGATGCACAAATACGCGTGTGCCATTGGTGCAGACTTCACCTTGGGTATAGAAGTTCGCCAGCATAGCCGCAGACACGGCTTGATCTACCGGCATATCTGGGAAGATGATCATTGGTGACTTGCCACCTAGCTCCATAGTGACTTCTTTAAGAGATTGGGCAGCCGCGGCCATGACTTTCTTGCCGGTGCCTACTTCACCAGTAAAAGATACTTTATCTATGGCAGGGTGATTTGTAATTAACTGGCCGGTACGGGCATCCCCTTGTACCACATTAAACACGCCATCAGGCAGACCTGCTTGAGTGTAAATTTCGGCTAGCTTGAGGGCGCTTAAAGGCGTTTCTTCAGAGGGTTTGAAAATCATGGCATTACCTGCTGCCAGTGCAGGCCCCGATTTCCAGCAAGCTATTTGAATAGGGTAATTCCAAGCGCCAATACCAGCACAAATCCCTAGCGGCTCACGCTTTGTATAAAAGAAATTGCCAGCCCCTAAGTCCTGATAGTCACCTTGTATTTTATCTGCCAAGCCAGCGTAATACTCAATGACATCAGCGCCAGTTTCTATATCGACACAAATGGCTTCTTGTAAGGGCTTTCCAGTATCTAATACTTCTAAGCGGGCAAGCTCAGCGTTATTTTCGCGCAGTAGGTCTGCAGCTTTTTTAAGAATTCTGCCGCGTTCTACCGCGCTCATAGCAGCCCAAACCGCTTGGCCTTTTTTGGCGGATTCGATAGCCGCTTCTAGTTCAGCAGCACCGGCGAGCTCAACTGTTTCAATGACTTCACCTGTCGCTGGGTTGCTAGTCGAGAAAAATTCTCCGCTACTAGATGGAAAATACTGACCGTGAATGTATTGCTGTTTATGTGTCATGAGAATCCTCTACGCTGAGCCGTCTTAAAAGTTTTATTTAAATGCTTGTTCAATAAAAATAATTGTACCACTTTTTAGGAGAAGCTTTCATCAGTAGTGATGTGTAAGGCTGTGTCAAAAAAGTGCATTTTGTCTTTGCAGCTAGAAAAACAAGGGGAGGGATAGGGAGCAGGGCAAGAACACGGCTCCCTATTGGGTATACTCTAAACGTGAATGATGCAATTGTCTTCATGACTGATGGGGCTGGTAGCATAACCATCAGCAGCTTCATCATTTAGCCAGATTAGACCATCTACCAAGTAGCGGAATTGATAAGATTTATCTATAGCAAGGTTGATCGTAGAGCTATAGACTCCAGATTTTTGCTTGCGCATTGGGTTAGCCGTCGCATCCCAGTTGTTAAAGTCACCGACCACAGATACTTGTTTTGCCTTGCTAAGCAAGGCAGCAGAGAGGGCAAATTTCGTTTTACATTCTGGTTTGCTTTTTAAGTACTTTTTCTCAATCATGTTTCACTCCTAGACTCAATTTTGAGGCGCACTTCTTTATGACAATAGAGACGCTAAAGCAGGCTTCACAGGCTTCTTACTTCGATAAAGGCAACTCCCGTGCCAAACATGTGAACTGGCAAGTCTTATTATAAAGTAATTTACCAGTGGCTCCATTCTAAATAAAAACATGATCCTGCCATAAGGAGCAAAAGTGTAAATTTTTCCCACTCCCAAAGATCATGACTATACTGAGATTACCCCAATCAAATGGATGAGGTGAGGTTATGAGCTTACAAGTAATAGTGTTAATTCTATTGTCAGTGATGCTCCTAATAAAGGTGTGCTATTTGCTTTTTATACGTCGCGCACCTAATCAAGAGCACCCTAACCAAGTAACTAAGCACCATGCACATAAACACACTAAGTCACATCATTAGCACTAAACGTGAACACCACGGTAGCGCTTATTCTTCGCTTCTTTGACTGTATTTAGGTCTACTAAGACTAACCCGTCGATACAGTAGCCAAAGTCGGCGTCTACGCCAAAGTCTAAGAAGCGAACTCCTCCTTCCTCGCACAATTCACTGTACTGTTTAAATAGCGTGGGTACTGTTGCCCCAAACTGGCTCAATTGCTCTTTGAGAACTCTGAAATCTTCTTCGTAGCTGTTGCCAGAAAAAATACCTTGTATAAGTTCTTTATGCTCAGGAGATACCTGATAAGGGGTATAAGAGCGGGCTAAATGTTCTTTGTCGGCATAATATGTTTTGTAAAAGCTCACGATGAGGTCCTTGGCAATCTGAGGATAGCTGTTACTCAAGCTCACCGGACCAAACATGTATCGGATCTTAGGATTACGGTTAAGATAAGCGCCAATACCATACCAAAGGTAATCAAGGCTGCGCTTGCCCCAATATTTAGGCTGAACAAAACTACGGCCTAATTCGATACCTTGCTCGAAATAGGGTTCCATCTCACAGGAATAACGAAACAGTTCCGCACTGTAAATTTTATTCTTACTATTTTCTTCCATGTATCGGGCAACTTCACCAATGCGATAAGCACCAACAATCTCTAATTCTTCTTCATCCCATAGTATTAAATGACGATAATACTGGTCGAATTTATCAAGGTCAGTACGCTCTCCAGTTCCTTCACCAACCTTACGAAATGCAATCTCCCTTAAGCGGCCAATTTCTTTCATGGTGACCGAAGAGGGGTCGTAATCAAATAAGTAAATCTGCTTGTTATCTTTAGTGCTGCCTAAATGTTCAGACTGCTTTAACTCAGACTTTATTTGTTGACGGTTTTGTGGGTGATCTACTGTCTTTTCCGTTTTAAATAGAGGCTTTTTACCCTTTGCGATACGGTACAAATGGCGCTTAACTAATTTGTTTTTTTCTTTATCACTAAGAGGTAGGTTAGCCAGCTCTTGAATGGGAATCGGTTGCCCCACTTGCATAGGAATCTTATTGTTTTTTTGACGAAACATTTCGTTAGCTAGCTGAATAGTCGATAAAGGTCGATATACCAAGGAGCTGGTATAAAACAGCATAGAATTACGCCCGCCTATATGCACGGGTAGCAGTGGGCTGTTGGTCTTTTGAGCCAACTTTAGGTAGTTGTGATTCCAGCGTTGGTCTTTTACACCGCTCGGTGACAGGCGGGAAACTTCTCCGGCTGGAAAAATGATTACCGCTTCTTCATTATGCAGACAATTCATAATGGCTTTTAACTGTTGGCGGCCTGTTTTTCCGCCAATGTTATCAACGGGTAATACCAGATTTTGTAATCCTTCGAATCCCATTAACAGGTCGTTGCCGACGATTTTGACATCAGGACGAATCTCACCTACTAGGCGTAATAAGGCAAGGCCATCCAACGCACCAAGGGGATGGTTAGCAATGATCATCACCCGCCCACTGGCCGGAATGTTACGACGGTCTACCTGGCTGACCTGATATCCAAAGTTAAAGTGATCCAATACCCGGTCAATAAACTCGAACCCCATGCAATCGCCATTTTGGTCTAAAAACTGGTTGACTTCGGACTCATGGAATAAACGTTTTAACACACTCACTGTGGGGCGAGTAATGATGGGGCTTTTGTCAAAGAACTGGGGGGATTTACTGGCAATCAATTGTTCAACTTGTATCACTGTTTGGCTCCACCAAGGGTATGGAATTGCGGTTTATACCCTTAAGACTAGAGCTAAATTATGACGTTAAGATGAATGGGAAATGGCGAAATGATGACAGAGGTTAAGAGAATTTGAGAGGGAAGTGGCTTTATAAAATCGTCAAAATAACTAAATGAAAATTCTATATTGACATTTTGCAAGCGCTTGCATTAATGTGTTTATTGCTCAGTCAAATAACTAAAGGAAGAATAAAAATAATGAAACTTCAACTCTCAAATGCCCCTTGCTCATGGGGAATCGAATTTGCCGACAACCCAAGTAACCCAGCGTGGGAAACCGTGCTTAATGAAATCGCATTAGCAGGTTACAAAGCCACCGAGCTGGGGCCGTTAGGTTACCTACCAACCGATAAACAAGTGTTGTCTAGTAAGCTACAAGAGAATGGCTTGGAGTTAATTGCTGGTACCATCTTTAAACATCTGCATCAAGCAGATAAACGCGCAGAAATTCTTGAATATACGGAAGAAACCTGCAAATTACTGCAAGCTCAGAATGCCAAGTATATGGTGGTGATTGACCATGTTTCTTCACCACGTACCGATCAAGCCGGTCAGGTTGAAACAGCCTATCGACTACCTGATGATGAATGGGCAGAGATGATGACCACTATCACTGAATTATCTCTAATTTGCCGAAAATACAATATTATCCCCGTGGTTCACCCTCATGCTGGTAGTTTTATTGAATACCGAGATGAAATTGACCGCGCTATGGCGGATTTAGACAGTGATCTAGTGAAGCTATGCATCGACACTGGGCATTGCCGCTATGCTGATATAAACCCTGCCGAGCTGATTGAAACTTACCAAGACCGAGTGGAATACATTCATTTTAAAGACATCAATGACACAGTGCTGGCTCATACTGTGGCGAACAATGTGGACTTTTATACGGCTATTGGTAACGGTGTATTTTGTCCATTAGGTGATGGGTGCGTTGATTTTAAAGCCGTTCGTGCAACCTTAGAGAAAATTGAATACAACGGTTGGATCACGGTAGAGCAGGATGTTGACCCATCAAAAGACAACAGTTCCTTAGAAAATGCCCAGCAAAGTCGTCAATTTATTGAAAGTAACTTTCTGCAGTAAGCTCTAAAGCCTCCATTTAGCGAATACGTTTAACACCTTGTCTGACCCGCTGTGAGGCAAGGTGTTCTTTTATTAGCCATATAGAACAACAAGAAGGATAAAAAGATGGTTGCGAATCCTGTTATTAAAGCGCTAGGACGAAAACTGAGACTGGGTGTGATTGGTGGTGGACCGGGCTCTTTTATTGGTAATGTGCATCGTGGTGCAGCCCGATTAGAAGAATACTATGACGTGGTTGCTGGCGTATTCTCTTCTAATCCAGAACGTTCGATACAAAGTGCTCAAGAGCTTGGTATTGAGCGTGGCTATGGGACACCAGAAGAGATGATTTTGGCTGAGGCAAAGCGATCAGACAAAGTGGATGTGATTGCCATTATGACCCCCAATAACAGCCATTATCAGATTGCTTGCCTTGCCATAGAGCAGGGTTTTCATTTGGTTTGTGAAAAGCCTTTAGCAAACGAATTAGATGAAGCCATGGATTTAGTAAAACGCGTTCAGCAAAGCGAGCTAGAATGCTGCGTAGCTTATGCTTACACAGGCTTTCCTATGGTACGTGAAGCCAAAGCGATCATTGCTGCTGGTGAACTTGGAGAGATTCGTATGGTGCAATGTGACTATGTACAAGGCCATCTAGCAGAGCTTTCGGAAGCAGAGAAAAACGGTAAAAACTGGCATATGGATCCAGAAATAGCAGGGCCATCGTTAATTTTGGGAGACATAGGGACTCATTGTTATCACTTGGCATCATTTGTAACAGGGCTTGAGCCGACTCAGTTGTGTGCGGACATTGCGACAACTGTACCTGGGCGGGAAGCAGACGACTATACGGGTATTCTAACTCGTTATAGTAATAACGCCCGTGGCTCTTTCTTTATTACGCAAGCGGCGGCAGGCGCCGATCATGGTTTATACTTACGAGTATATGGCAGTAAAGGTGGCTTAGAGTGGCATCAAGAGCAACCTAATCAGTTATTGGTGCGCAGCTTAGATCAGCCCACTAAGATACTGCAAAAAGGCGGTATAGGCTTGCATGCAGCGGCCAATAGAGTCTCCCGTATTGCCATTGGTCATCCGGAAGGCTACCGAGAAGCTTTTGCTAACTTATACACGGATTTGGCCGAGGTGATTATTGCGAAAGCGACAAATACACCGGAAGATCCTTTAGCAAGAAACTTTCCAAACATTCAAGATGGCGCCCAAGGCGTTAAGTTTGTGCAAGCGGCGGTTAAGTCCTATCAAAGCAACGGTCAGTGGGTTGACTTAGAGTAATCTCAAGACACGACAAGGGGCTTAGCCGCTTGTCGTAACATTAAGACAAAGTGATGTACACATCAGCTTTGTCTTTTAAGTGTGTCTCTCACTATCAGCTCGCAAGGGAAAAGCCGCGTCTCCGTGGCTAAATGTGGGTGTTCTATGCGCTTAATGATCAACTCTACCGCGGCATCTACCATTTTCTGAATAGGTTGCTTAATCGTGCTGAGATTATAGGCTCCCCAGGATGCCATAGACATATCATTGAAGCCGAGAATGCCAATTTCTTCAGGACACAAACGCCCCAATTCTCTAGCGGAGTCCAGCGTTGCGATGGCTAGAATGTCGTCGCCACAGAAAATAGCATCGACCTCAGGGTGATCAGATAATAAGGCTAGAGATTGCTGGCGAGCTGAATCATAGGAATAAGTATCACAGTGTTGAATGGTGGCAAATTCAAGGCCATGTTCCGTTAGGGTTTGAATAGCACTGCGTTTTCTATCTATTGTTGTAGTGGCATTCGCAGGGCCACCTAAAAAAGCAATGTGTTTATAGCCGTAATCTAGTAGTGCTTTTATGCCAATAGTGCCTGCTTGGCTATTGTCCGCTGTTACTACGTTGATCGGACCCGTCTCACAAGCTCGACCAAACATAATCGCCGAAGGTAACTTCGCTTTTTCACAGACTTCAGCAAATATGGCCGGTAAAACGGAAGATAAAAACAGCACGCCATCCACGCGATATTGCAACAAGCGGTCTAATACGTCTTCTGGTTTTGCCTCAAGTGCAAGGTTTTCTACTAAAGTGCGGTAGTTACGAGACTGCAGCTCTTTCGTGATAAGGTCGAGTACTTCGATAAACATAGGGTTTTCAAAGTTACTGGAAATGACTCCGATCAAATGAGTGCGGTTAGTCATTAAGGACTGAGCTAAAATGTTAGGCTTATAGCCTAGCTCATCTGCTGCGGCTTCAATTTTTTCCCTCGTTTTGGCGGAAACACTCGCTCCTTGAGTGAAGGCCCGAGATACAGCCGATAGAGAGACTCCCGCTTTGTCAGCGACCTCTTTTTGAGTAACGTGTTTATATCGGCTTTGTTGCATGAAGTACCTATTATTTAACCTGTGCTATTAGCTTCATCCTTGCTTGCTATGTCGAAAAAATGTGTTTATTTATTATACATTTTTTCATGCATAATTTCGACTAGAAATGGTTAACTAATAAATGAATTTAATGTATTGAACAAGAACTCTCGGTTTGCTATTGCGTCGTTAAGCGTATTGTTTGATAGAGGGTCGCACTCTTGTTCAATAGTAGACCAACCTTGAAAATTAGAGTCTCGCAAAGCGGTAAAGAGTGCTGAGAAATCACAACTACCTTGACCGAGGTTACAAAATAAACCTTGTTTAATCGCATCATAAAAGTTAATTCTTTGGGCAATTACCTTGGCCTTCACTTGCGGGTCAACGTCTTTAAAATGTAAATAATGAGTGCGAGATTGGTGTGTCTTATAAAATTCAATAGGGTCAAATCCTGCATATAAACAGTGCCCTGTATCGATACAAAGAGACAGATATTTCTCATCAATATGATCGAGCGTTTTCTCGATTTCGTCTTTGTACTCAATAAAGCCAGCGGCGTGACCATGAAGGGATACATCTAGTCCAAATTCTTCAGTGCCTATTTTGGCGATGGTTTCAACACGATCCATCATGCCTTTCCAATCGAGCCCAGTGAGCCTTCTGGCCTCTAAAGGGCGGCCAGCAGTCAGGGCTCTTTCTTCAGCGATGGAGTCAATAAGGACGGCGTTATGTGCGCCATGAGAACGTAATGCTTGAAATGTTCGGCGGGCACCATCTAAAACCCTATCCCATTGATTTGGGTCATGAAACGGTCGAAAGACTACGCCGGCAGTAAGTGTGAGTTGATGCTCTTCTAAGGCTTGCCCAAACACGTCTGGTTGTTCAGGAAAAAAGCCGACAGGACCAAGCTCGATACCTTTATAACCAGCTTGTTGGCACTCTTCTAACACCTTGTTCCATTTAGGGTTAATTATATCATCGGGCATTTCGACGCCCCATGAACAAGGGGCATTACCAATTTTTAACTTCATTTTAATCGCTCTTTTATTGTTGTTTTATCGCTTTAATAAGAATTGATCATAAGAGATAAAAATTTTATTGCAAGCGCTTGCAATAAAATAATCTTGTTGCTAGTCTGATTACCAAGTGATCGATTGGAACAATAAAAAACCATTCACACTTGATTGATTCTTATTACTCAAATAACAAAAAAAAGGATGAGATGAACATGATTAAAAAGACTTTGCTTGCCGCTTCTGTAATCTGCTCTATGACAAATTTTGCTATGGCAGATGAACTGGTAATCGGCGCACCAATGCCATCGTTTGCCGACAAATGGCTAAGCTATTTGTACGAAGGGGTAAGTAAGTTTGATGTTGAGCACCCTGATGTTCAAATCAAGCTAACGGATGCTAATGATGACCCAAGCAAAATGCTCAATGATGTCGATAACTTTATCGATGCTGATGTAGATGCATTGTTAGTTGTTCCCACCGATGTGGCTATTGTTAAGCCTATTTCGAAAAAAGCCAGCCGAGCAGATATCCCACTGGTTATTGTTAACCGCCTTCCTAATGAAAGCACCATGAAAAATGTGGATGCTTATGTCGGCTCTGAGTCCATTCAAGCCGGTATTATCCAAGCTGAAAGTGTCGTCGGTATGCTTGACGGTAAGCCTGGTCATGTTGCCATTCTTATGGGGGTTCTAGGTCACGAAGCCCAGATCAAACGTACAGAAGGTAATAAGCAGGTGTTTGATAAGTACCCAAATATCAAAATTGTTGCTGAGCAAGAAGGTCGTTGGGACCGCGCGAAAGCGTTGCAAATTACCGAAGACTTATTGCAAGCCCACCCTGAAATTAACGTGATTGTTGCCAACAATGACGAAATGGCTATCGGTGCTTTATTGGCAGCGAAGAAAGCCGGCTTGACTGACGCTTCTCTAATCATTTCAGGTGTAGACGCTACGCCAGATGCCCTTGAGTATCTTGGTGAAGGTCTAGACTCTACGGTATTCCAGAGTGCGAAAGGCCAAGGTTATGGTGGCGCAGAAATCGCTTATCAACTAGCGAAAGGCGAGAAGGTTGAGAAAATGAACTGGATCGATTTTGAGTTAGTGAAAGAAGATCAAAAAGCTGAGTATTTGTCTCAGTACTAACGCTGTAATCAGCATATCCCCAGCCTTATGCCGATAACGGCTGGGGGTCTCTCTACTTATCTTTTTTTGAAAAGTGCTAGAAAAACGAGTCAGTCCGTTTTTCAGATAGAGAGACTTTGCTCCAAACTTAACTAGACGAATAAGAATAACAACGCTTATGACTACTTCAGATTTCATATTAGAAATGGAAAACGTAAGTAAAACTTTCCCAGGTGTAAAAGCCTTGGATCAAGTGAACTTATCGATCCGCAAGGGCAGCATCCATGCGCTAATGGGAGAAAATGGCGCTGGTAAATCAACATTAATGAAAATCTTGTATGGTCTGTACACGCCGGATGCGGGTGGCAAGATCCATTTTGACGGTCAACCTTTTACTCCTAAAGCTCCAATAGATGCAATTCGTACTGGGCTTGCTATGGTGCCACAGGAAATCAGCCCTTCTGCTAACTTGTCTGTGGCCGCTAATTTTTATTTAGGTCGTGAAATCAAGAAAGGTATCTTGATGGATCAAGCCGCGATGAATGAGCAAACTAACCAAATTTTAAAAGAATTAGGTATCCCGATGAGCGTGGAGACCCTAATGCAAGACGTTTCTGTGGCGAAAGCTCAGTTGTTAGCCATTGCGACAGCAGTTTCATACGATGCCAAACTAATCATCATGGATGAGCCGACAACGGCATTAACAGAATCTGAAGTTCAGCAGCTGTATAAGATTGTTAAAAAAGTTCAAGAGCGTGGCATCGCTATCATTTATATCTCTCATAAGTTGGGAGAAGTCTTTGAATTGTCTGATGAAGTGTCAGTTATTCGTGATGGGCAATACATAGGTTCCAAAAAGACCACAGACATAACCAAAGAAGAACTCATTGGAATGATGGTCGGCCGTGAAATGGACGAAATGTTCCAGCGTGAAGAGGTCGAAAAAGGGGAAACTCTGTTAGATGTTCGCAATTTAACCTTACCAGGAAAATTTGAAAACATCAGTTTCAATGTGCGCAAAGGGGAAATTTTCGGCCTGGCTGGTCTCGTGGGTGCAGGGCGAAGTGAGGTTGTAGAAGCCTTGTTTGGTTATAAGCAAGCTAAAAGCGGTGACATCTACCTGCATGGTGAAAAGATCGAGATACATAAACCTTCCGATGCAATTAACCACAGAATTGGCTTTGTTACTGAAGACCGCAAGTTGACCGGTTTGATGCTCAATATGAGTGTGACGGACAACATGATTATGCCTGAACTGCATCCTTACGAGCATCACCATATTATTTCCGAGGAAAAAGCTCGTGAAGTGGCCAATACCATGAAAGACCGTTTGCGGATAAAAACCCCAACCGTTGACACCATTATTGGCAACTTATCTGGGGGTAATCAACAAAAAGTATTGATTGCTCGCTGGCTGTTATTAGAACCAGAGATTTTGATACTCGATGAACCGACCAAAGGGATTGATATCGGGGCCAAAACAGAGATTTATAAGTTAATCGTTGAACTTGCCAAGCTTGGTAAAGCCATCATCGTGGTGTCCTCAGAAATGTTAGAGCTCTTGTCTTTGAGTGATCGCATTATGGTGATGTCCGAAGGTAATGAGGTCGGCATTATTGGTCGTGAAGAAGCGACTCAAGAGCGCATCCTAGAGATGGCAGCAGGGGACAACCCAACACAACAAGAACAACAAAGTTTTGATACTGAATTTAAGACACAAGGGGTCGCGTAATGGTTAAGGCAGCAAGCGCAACAGTGCGCCAAATTAATTATTCAGAAATTCTAAATAAATACGGCATGTTGATCATTTTGATTCTGCTATTTGCCGGTTTGTCACTAAAGATAGACGGTTTTGCATCCCTTAGAAATGTGTTCAGTATTTTAGAACAGGTTTCCATGTTTGGCATTATCGCTATAGGGGTGACCTTCGCCATCGTAACGGGTGGTATTGATTTATCCCCTGGTGCTGTTGTGGCATTAGCCTCAGTAGTAGGCGCGACCATAGTGACAGGCACGGAAGGCTACGGCATGGCGATCTTTGCCTTTGGTGCCGCCATGTTTGTAGGCAGTATTTGTGGACTGATAAACGGCACTATTACAGCTTATGGCCGTATTCCTCCTTTCATTGCCACCCTTGGCATGATGACCATGGCTCGTGGTGTTGCACAGTTGGTAAGTAATGGGCGTCCAGTCGATGCCAGCTCCGATGCCTTTACCTCAATAGCAGAAGGCTCATTGTTTGGGGTGCCTGGCCTTGTTGTTATCTACATTTTAGTTGCACTGGTTTGTCACATTATGATGAGTCGCATGAGTTTCGGCCGCCATGTCTTTGCCATCGGTGGCAATGTGAATACCGCTAAGATCTGTGGCGTTAATGTTGAAGTAACACTTCTTAAAGTATACATCCTAGCCGGAGCGCTAGCGGGTCTTGCTGGAGCCATGCTGACTTCACGAGCTTACGCAGGTAACCCAACATTTGGCAACATGTGGGAACTCGATGCGATCGCGGCAGCCGTTATTGGCGGAACCTCCTTAGCAGGTGGTGTTGGCTCAGTGCCAATGTGTATTGTCGGTGCCTTGATTATCGGGGTAATGAATAAAGGCTTGAACATGTTAGGTGTTGACCCGTATTGGCAGCAAATCATTAAGGGCATGATCATTATTGGTGCTGTTCTGCTAGACGCTCAAAAACGTAAGAAAGCTTAATTATCTAACGGCTTTTAGTAATAAATTAACAATAAGAAGAGAAGTATTATGGAAACAGTTCGCCTCACTGTCGCGGAAGCTCTGGTTAAGTATCTGGTCGCACAGAAGATTGAAATTGATGGCAAGGTTGAGCCTTTATTCGGATGTTCGTTTGCTATATTCGGGCATGGTAATGTGACGTGCTTGGGTCAACAACTTAAAAACGTTGAGGATGTTTTACCTACATGGCGCGGGCAAAATGAGCAGTCCATGGCAATGGCTGCTGTCGCCTATGCGAAAGCGAACAACCGCCAGCGTATTGGTATTGCAACGACGTCTATTGGTCCAGGAGCGACTAACATGGTGACGGC
This sequence comes from Marinomonas epiphytica, assembly GCF_054780655.1. Taxonomy (NCBI): domain Bacteria; kingdom Pseudomonadati; phylum Pseudomonadota; class Gammaproteobacteria; order Oceanospirillales; family Oceanospirillaceae; genus Marinomonas; species Marinomonas epiphytica. The sequence goes on along the minus strand of NZ_BAAGVX010000032.1, from coordinate 80,317 downwards.
GGCAGGTATTGCCCACACCAACCGTTTACCTCTTTTAATGATTTCAGGAGATGCTTATACCAGCCGTCTACCAGACCCTGTGTTACAGCAGACAGAACATTTTCATGCACCTTCCATTACAGCGAATGACACATTCAAAGCCGTAACCCGTTATTGGGATCGTTTGGTGCATCCTGCACAGTTACTTCAAACGCTGCCAGCTGCGCTAGATACACTATTAGACCCAGCGGATTGTGGGCCTGTTTTTCTAGGCTTGCCACAAGATGTGCAAGGTATGGCTTACGACTACCCAACACGTTTCTTTGCAGAAAAAGTACATCGCATTCGTCGTCCTCAACCGGAAGTTTGTGATCTTGAAAGAGCGGCTGAGCTATTACGTAGTGCCAAGCGGCCACTGATTATTAGTGGTGGTGGGGTGCATTACTCTGGAGCGACTACTGAGCTGGCTGACTTTATGGCGACCCATCAAGTGCCGGCCATAGAGACCATTGCAGGACGTGCGACTCTGTTACAGAGCAACCCATTGAATGGTGGCCCCGTTGGCGCAACCGGTTCAGACTCAGCGAACTATCTTGCCGCACAAGCGGATCTAGTGTTGGCCATTGGGACGCGTTTGCAAGATTTTACAACGGGCTCATGGTCAATCTTCCGAAACCCTGATTTAAAAATTATCAGCATAAACGTTGGTCGTAGCGATGCTATAAAGCATTTGGCCATGCCGATAATTGCCGACGCGAAAGACACTCTGAATAAACTCACGAGTCAGCTATCTGGTTGGCAAGCAGACCCAGTTTGGGGGCAGGAAGCACAGCAGCAGGCGCTTAAGTGGCAAGCACTGTGTGCCCAACGCGCTCATGTTGAAGGAACTGAAATGGCCTCTTATGCCCAAGTGGTAGGAGCGGTTAACCGTTTAACAGAAAAGGGCGATACCGTCCTAACGGCAGCAGGTGGCTTGCCAGCTGAACTGAATATGAACTGGCAAAGTAAGCAGATTGGCAAGTTTGATATTGAGTTTGGCTTCTCTTGTATGGGATACGAAATTGCTGGTGGTTGGGGCGCTAAGATTGCCAATCCAGATAACGATGTGGTGGTTATGGTTGGGGACGGTTCCTACATGATTCTCAACTCAGATATCTACAGCTCGGTGCTTACGGGGCACAAAATGATCGTCGTGGTGTGTGATAACGCGGGCTTTGCCGTGATTAATAAACTGCAAAATAACACCGGCAATGACTCCTTTAATAACTTGTTAGAAGACTGTCGTCGTCCTGATGGTGAACTTGCCCGAGTGGATTTTGCTATGCACGCCAAAGCACAGGGTGCGAACAGTGAGAAAGTGGCCAACATGCAGGAATTTGATGCTGCCTTCGCGCGAGCAAAAGCAGCGGATAAAACGTCCGTTATTGTGGTGGATATCGACCCGACTAAATGGTCGAGCTGTGATTGCTGGTGGGAAGTTGGCCTACCTGAAATTACCCGCAATCAAAAAGTAGAAACTGCTGTTAATAAATTTAACCAAGGCCGCGCACACCAGCGCCCTGGCGTATAAGGAGATTCACCAATGTTTAATGAAGAAAGCCGTGCAAAAAAAGCCATTCGTTGGGCCATGGTAGGCGGTGGTCGAGGCAGCCAAATTGGTTATGCACACCGTTCCAGTGCGACACGTGATGGAAGTTTTCAGTTGGTGGCCGGGGCGTTCGATCTAGATGCAGAGCGCTGCCGAGAGTTCGGCGTTAACATCGGCCTAGATGCAGAGCGCTGCTACCCTGATTACCAAACTATGTTTAGTGAAGAAGCAAAGCGCGAAGACGGTATTCAAGCAGTATCCATAGCGACGCCTAATTCTACGCACTACGACATTGCTAAAGCCGCATTGGAGTCAGGTTTACATGTCGTATGTGAGAAACCCGTTACATTCACGGTTGCAGAAGCGGAAGACCTTAAACGTATATCCCTTGAGAACAACCGCGTTTTTGGTGTGATGTATGGCTACACAGGTTTCCAAATGATTCACCAAGCGCGAGAGATGATTGCGCGTGGTGACATCGGGGATGTTCGCGTCATTAACATGCAATTTGCACACGGTTTCCATTCGGAAGAAGTAGAAAAGGATAATCCTGGTGCCAAGTGGCGTATGAACCCCGCTGTATCTGGTCCAACCTATGTCTTAGGAGACATTGGTACTCATGCTTTCTATCTTGCTCAATTGATGACAGGCCTAGATGTAGACAGCTTGTCTTGTACTCGCCAAAGCTTTGTGAAATCTCGAGCACCTCTAGAAGACAACGCTCATGTGATGATGCAATTTGAGGGAGGTGCCGTTGGCACGCTTTGGGCTAGTGGTGTAAATGCTGGCTCAATGCACCAACAAAAAATTCGTATTGTTGGTGAAAAAGCCAGTATTGAATGGTGGGACGAACGTCCTAACCAGCTGAGTTACGAAGTGCAAGGCGAGCCTGCCCGAGTCCTTGAGCGAGGCATGGGTTATCTACATAACGATGATGAAGCCGTCAGTAATGATCGTATTGGAGGGGGACATCCAGAGGGGTTCTTTGAGTCTTGGGCCAATTTGTATAACCGCTTTGGGGCAGCAATGGAAGCCGCAGACCGACAAGATCAGAGTGCTTTGGAAGCAATTTGGTTCCCAGATATTGATGCAGGAATAGAAGGTGTTCGTCTTTTAGAGCGTTGTGTGGAATCAGCTGATAACGAATCAAAATGGGTGAAATACTATGACTAATTTTGATTTTCCTACAGACCGCAAATTGGATGTTGTGTGCCTTGGGCGTGCAGGTGTTGACCTTTATGCGCAAGAAGAAATGACAGACCTAGGGCAGGTTTCGGGGTTTGATAAGTTTGTGGGAGGCTCACCAGCAAACATCGCGGTAGCACTGGCCAAGCTAGGAGCAAAAGCGGGTCTTATTAGCTGTGTTTCGGATGACGGCTTAGGGCGTTTTGTTTGTGATTATCTACGGCAAACAGGAGTCGACTTAACCGGGGTTAGCGTGGACAAGTCGGGTTCACGCACCAGCCTCGCTGTGACAGAAATGAAGCCCAGCAACTGCGAAGTCGTGATATATCGTAATCAAGCTGCAGACTTACTCTTATCTATTGAGCAAGTGGATTATGAATACATAGCAGATGCCAAAATCCTATTGGTGTCAGGTACGGCGTTATCGACCAGTCCGTCCAGAGAGGCAACATTGGCAGCCATTCGTTATGCCAGACAAGCCGGTACCAAAGTGGTACTAGATGTGGATTATCGAGCGTACTCTTGGGCTTCAGCGGAAGAGTCTTCCTTGATTTATCAGTTGGCTGCCAGCATGTCCGATGTGGTTATCGGTAATCGAGAAGAGTTTGACGTGCTTGAGTTACTGGGTAAATCGCATCAAGGCCAAGATGATGACAAAACTGCTCAGCGCTTTTTAGCCGATGCAACACAAGTGCTCATTATTAAGGCTGGTGAACTGGGGTCGAAGGTCTATACCCGCTCAGGGGAGCAGTTTGCTCAAGGGATCTTTAATGTTGATGTGAAAAAGCCTTTTGGTGCAGGGGACTCCTTTGCCGGGGCCTTTATGTACTCATTACTACAAGGCATGAGTTTGACAGATTGCGTGAAAATGGGGTCAGCCGCAGCCGCCATTAACGTTTCTCGCAAGAGCTGCACAGAAGCCATGCCTACTATCCAAGAATTACTGGATTTTATCGTCGCTAGAGAAGCGGCATAACAATGATGAAAGTCGTTTGAGGTTCTGATTAGCTTCTCGAGCGACACAAAGAACAAATTTGAGGAAACGATCATGGGTAAACATATACCAGCGTACGATAATAAAAATCAGCCAATTATTGATGTTAATGACGATACAACACCACTCATTTACTTTAACCAAGTGTTCTTATCGAAAGGTGAAACACATCAATATCAGTTACCGGAATATGAAACGGCGGTTGTGTTAGCTGGTGGTACTTGCACCATTACAGTGGATGGGCAAGTTTTTGAAAACATTGGAAAAAGAAAAAATGTTTGGGATGGTAATCCCGCTGCCGTATATGCACCATTAAATGCCGTAGTCGAAGTCACTTGTACGTCAGAAAATGCGGATGTCATGATAGCTGGAGGCCGCTACGAAGAGGCTTTAGAGCCTTTTGAGGTTACCCCAGAGGATAGCGATCAAGTTCAGTACGGCAGTGATGACACGAAAACGCACCGTAAGATTAAGCACATTCTCGGGCAGAAAAATGCGAGTCAACGTGGCCGTTTGTTGGTGAGTGAGCTTTTCACTGTGGGGGCCGGTGGTTGGTCTGGTTTCCCTGCGCATAAGCATGATACAGAGCGTGGTAAACAAGAGACTCGCTACGAAGAAGTATACCAATTCCGCTTTAATCCAGACCAAGGTTTTGGAGCGCAATTTCTATATGAGCATGAAGATGACATTGGCCCGGTATATCACATTAAAAATCGCAGTGTTATTGCCATTGATAAAGGCTACCATCCTTGTGTGGCGGCACCAGGCTACGAGATGTATTACTTCACTATTATTGTTGGCGAACACTCTAAGTCGCTGATTCAACACTTTGACCCACACCATGAATATCAAGTTCACACCATTCCTGGCATTAAGGACATGATTAGTAAATTCAAATAATGGAGACAAGCCATGCTGGTAACATTGAACGATATTTTACCAACAGCAGCAGATAGCAACTACGCTATCCCTTGTTGCAATGTATTTGGTTATGAAGAAGGTCGTGCCATTGTTGAGGCCGCAGAAGCATTGAAGAAACCAGTGATTCTAGCGGCTAACAAAGACATGGTTGATTTCATGGGGGTGGAAGCACTGGCGAAAATGTTGCTTTCGTTGGCGAATAATTCCAGTGCTAAAGTCTGCGTGCACCTTGATCACACCTATGACGAAGAGATCGTGTTTAACGCGATTCATCATGGTTTTTCGTCTGTGATGTTCGATGGCTCCCAGCTACCACTAGAGGAAAACATTCGTCGTACCAAAAATGTGGCCGCTGTTGCCCATGCGCTAGGGGTGAGTGTGGAGGGAGAGATTGGGTCTGTCGCTTATAAAGAAGGCCGCGATCATATTAAATCCATCAAAACCTCCCCCGATGATGCCTATCGTTATGCTACAGAAAGCGGGTTAGATTGTATGGCTGTGGCGATTGGTAATGTTCACCGACTCACCACACCAGACTCGGTTATTGACTATGAATTGTTAGATAGTATTAGACAACGTGTTACAGAGGTTCCATTAGTTATTCATGGAACAACAGGTATCAAAGAAGAAGATATTCTAAAACTCAAAAAAACACGGGTTGCTAAATTCAACATAGGCACTTCATTAAGAATGGCGATGGGTGAAAATCTACGACGTTTAATGAATGAAGAGCCCGATAAGTTCGACAAAATGTACTTTATGCAAAAGGCGATGCCATTTGTACAAAAGGAAGCTGAACGGATAATTCAACTGTTAGGTTAGATTGTCCCTTTTATTGCCCCTGAATAAGGGGCTTTTTTTATGTGGGCAAAGAAAATAATAAGGAGAAAAGAATGATCAATATCGCGCTATTTGGTGCAGGCCGAATCGGTCAGATTCACGCTAATAATGTGTATCAAAACCCACAATGCTGTTTAAAATATGTGGTTGATATGAACACTGATGTTGCTCAATCAACTGCACAGAAATATGGTGCACAAGCTGCGACAGTAGAAGAAGCCCTCGCAGACACTAATGTCGATGCTGTATTGATTTGTACCATTACAGAAACCCATGCGGATTTAATTGAAATGTCAGCGAAAGCGGGCAAAGCCATTTTTTGTGAAAAACCCGTGGATCTATCCATCGAGCGTGTAAATGCCTGTTTAGCCGTAGTCGAAGAGCAAGGCGTTCCATTAATGATGGCGTTCAACCGCCGCTTTGATCCTAATTTCGCGCACTTAAAAGCGGTATTAGACTCGGGAGACTTAGGAGAGGTTGAAATGCTGACCATTTCCTCACGAGACCCGCAAGCGCCACCAGCAAGCTATATTGAGAGCTCAGGTGGTATGTTCCGCGATATGACAATTCACGATTTTGATGTGGCGCGCTGGTTGCTACAAGAAGAGCCTATTAGTGTGTATGCAAGCGCAGCAGCCATGACGGCGGACTACGTAAAAGAGGCAGGGGATGTTGATACCGCTATTGTCACTTTAAAATGTGCCAGCGGAAAAATGGCTGTTATTACCAATAGCCGTCGTGCAACCTATGGTTATGATCAAAGGGTAGAAGTGCATGCCTGTGGTGGTATGTTATCCATTAACAATGTGCCAGAAAGCACGCTTACGGTCGCAAACCAAAATGGGGTTAACTCGCAAAAGCCAATGGCTTTCTTTTTAGAAAGATACGCTCAAGCGTATCGTCACGAGCTAAATGCTTTTGTTGAAGGTTTAGTCACCGGAAAGCATGAGTTCCCAGTTGGCGAAGATGGCCGTAAAGCTCTCGTGATTGCGGACGCTGCGGTTAAATCTTTCCAAACTGGTCAAGTAGAAATGATTAGCTGGTAAGCTTGTTACTTAAAGACAATCAAGTATTAAGCCTCAAGCTTTTAAGCTTGGGGCTTTTTAAATCAGCAACATAGTGATAATAAAAAAGCCCACTGCTAGAGTGGGCAAACAAGTAGCTAAACACGGGAAGTTAATGTTTGGCTGCTTCAGACTACTTCATGGTCGGCATAGAGAATTCAGCTCCAGCTCGTAGCCCAGTTGGCCAACGAGCAGTAATGGTTTTCATGCGAGTGTAGAAACGCACACCATCGGGACCATGCATATGCAGTGGGCCAAACAAAGAGCGTTTCCAACCACCGAAACTGTGGAAAGCCATAGGCACTGGAATCGGTACATTTACACCAACCATACCGACTTGGATCTCTTCACAAAATTGGCGCGCGGTATCACCATCACGGGTAAAAATAGACGTACCGTTGCCATATTCGTGTGCATTGATGATATCAACGGCTTCTTGGTAGCTATCTACTCGAACGACACACAGCACGGGGCCGAAAATTTCTTCTGAGTGAATACGCATACCAGGTTTTACATGATCGAATAAGGTTGGGCCAACAAAATACCCTTGTTCGTGCCCTGGGTATACGAAATTGCGGCCATCGCGGATCAAAGTGGCGCCTTCTTCTACTCCAACGCCAATGTAGTCTTTGATCTTGGCGCAATGTTCTTTAGAGATCACGGGGCCCATGTGTGCTTCATCTGCCAGCCCTAAACCAGGGCCCACTCGCATACCGTCGATTTCTTGGCTTAAACGAGCGATTAGGTTATCAGCCACTTCATCCCCTACACAAACCGCGACCGAAATCGCCATGCAGCGCTCGCCAGCGGAACCGTAAGCCGCACCCATTAAGGAACCTACCACTTGAGCTGGGTCTGCATCTGGCATTACTATCATGTGGTTTTTCGCACCACCAAGAGCTTGTACTCGCTTGCCATGAGCGGAAGCCGTAGCGTAAATGTACTCGGCAATCGGGGTAGATCCAACAAAGCTAACAGCCTGTACTCGCTCGTCAGTGAGCAGAACATCAACAGACTCTTTGTCGCCATTAACCACATTAAATACTCCATCTGGAAGGCCTGCTTCCGAGAGTAGCTCCGCTAAGCGCAGTGGTACAGATGGGTCTTTCTCGGAAGGTTTCATAACAAAGCTATTACCTGCGGCAATCGCAATCGGGAACATCCACATCGGCACCATTGCCGGGAAATTGAAAGGCGCAATACCAGCACATACGCCTAAGGGCTGCATCAGCGACATGCTATCAACCCCACTACCTACGTTTAAGCTATGCTCGCCTTTTTGCAAATGAGGCATGCCGCAAGCAAACTCTACTACTTCAAGTCCGCGTGTTAATTCACCTTTAGCATCAGAAAAGACTTTGCCGTGTTCTTTGGTAATCAGCTCGGCAATTTCATCTGCATGCTGTTCCAATAGTGCTTTGAATTTAAACATGACCCTAGAACGATTAAGCGGTGTTACTTTACGCCAAGTTTCAAAAGCGGTTTCAGCGCTGGCGATCGCCTCGCGTGTTTCTACTGCGTTGGATAAGCCAACATGCAAGCTTTGTTGGCCAGTGGCAGGGTTAAAAACAGGTCCAAAACGGCCACTTTCACTCGCCACATGTTGGCCATTTATGTAATTTCCTAACGTTTTCATCTGATCACCTTATTAATTTGGTAATTAAGCTCTTTTAATACGGTTTTACGGTCAATTTACTGGCGTTTTTTCCAGTAAGAAACCAATTCTAAGTAGTTCGTGATAATGGCTTGAATCAGTTGTTCATCATCATAGCGCCCAGCAAACCACTCACGGCTAGGGCCTGCGAAGATGGAGCGACCTACGGCAAAGCCTTTCACTATGTCGAATCCTGCGCTGTTATTGAAACCTTGCTGTAGCTCACTCATAGGAGCATCGAGCCCAAGCATGACAACCCCACGACAGTGTTTATCAAACTTTTTAATGATGGCGCTAATCGCTGCCCAGTTAGCCGCTGACTGAGGCGGGAGTTTCCACCAATCAGGACGAACACCTAAATGGTAAAATCGCTCGATAGAGTTGGTGTAAACTGAGTCATCAAACGCTTTATCTCTGGGGGGAATTAATTCCAGCAGAAGCTCATGTCCAGAAGTACAGCAGGCTTGGTAGAGTTCAATGACCTGGCGTTCTTGCGCTGCTCTTAGTTCTGCGGAGTCTTGATCATGGTAGAACACCAAACATTTGACGATGTGCTCTTTAGGCCATGTTTTCAATCTGGAGCCGATGCTTCTGCCACCTTCGAGTTCAATAGGGCGAGAGCTGGGAACTTCGACAGGGCGGCCTATCCATATATTTTGCCCCGTAACATCGTTGAGAGCGTCTTGCCCATAGGTGTCGTCGATTAGCACTCCGTATTGACTCTCTCCAATGTCTTTGACCGCGCGCTTGAGTGCGACAACCATAAGCTGTTTAAGGGCTTTGATTCGTATTGGGTCTGCCCCTTCTTCTATTGCCATATCGAATAACTGTTTACGATGGTCAAAGGCGAAAATGCATAGGTCTTGCCAGTTGTAGGGCAGTCGCTCGGTAGTGACACGATGCAGGTGATTGAGTTCGGTATCTAAGTCTGGGCGTGGGATCTCGTGGGCATGTTCAAGGTAGTAATCGAGTTCTTCTTCACTTGGTATAGCGGGTGCGCAACCATGTCTAGAAACTACGAGAGCACCACAGGCATTAGCGTAGGCACAGCAGCGTTGTGGGGATTCGTTGTAAATCCATCCACGCAGGAAACCACTCATAAAAGCGTCTCCAGCACCAAGCACGTTCATTACGTCAACTCGAACACCGGTGAACACCTCAAAGTGGCTTTCATGTGCTGGAATGTCTGCTTCCAATACGGTGCAGCCTAGTGCACCCAGTTTTAATACAATGGTTGCATCAGTCAGTTCACGTATTTTTTTAAGGGCAGTGATCGTATCTGTGCTCCCTCCTGCAATATGGATTTCTTCTTCTGTACCCACAATAAGGTCAAAGTCACCTAAGATAGTTTGTAAGTGGTTGGACACTTTATCGTTAGAAATAAAACGAGTTTCACCATCACCCGGTGTGGTAAGCCCCCATAAAACAGGACGGTAATCAATGTCTAGAGCGCACTTAGTACCAGCCGCTTTAGCGTATTCGAGGGCTTTTTTACTCGCCGCGTAAGTGCCAGGCGTAGAAAAATGTGTACCCGTGATAACGAGGGCTTTAGCCGAGCCAATGAAATCTGCATCAAAGTCATTTTCATTAATTGCCATGTCAGCGCAATCGTTACGATAGAAGATCAATGGAAAGGTGTCGCGGTCTTTTATTCCCAGCACAACGAGGGCCGTGAGACGTTCTGGGTCCGTAATTAGGTGGCTTGTATCAACACCCACCCGATCAAGTTCTTCTTTTACAAAGCGCCCCATGTGCTCATTGCCGATACGTGTCAGCATGGCGCTTTTGAGCCCTAACCTTGCTGTACCGTAAGCCATGTTTCCAGATGAGCCTCCTAGGTATTTAGCAAAACTTGATGCATCTTCTAAGCGGCTACCAATCTGATCTGCATATAGATCAACTGCGGCGCGACCAAGGCAAATTAAATCTAAGTCTTTGTTGCTGGACATGCTTTTTGTTCTCCAAAACGGGCCGTTGCATTTTTATTATGAGTCCTTGTATGGCCACTAATATGCGTACATGACGATGTTAGTGCAGACGATAAAATAGAATAAAAATTCTATTTTATCAATAGTTGATTAAAAAAATTCCATTTTGGCTTTTTCAAGCTCCTGAGAGTTCGCCATAAAATGGAGCACAGTAGGAGAGCTAGGGGGTAAAGCTAGAGAGTAAAACTAGGAAAATTGTTCAGCCCTCTCTCAGAGGGCTGAACAGTCAATGGCGTAATGAACGAGATAGCTAGATGAACTTGCTGAACAGTTATTCCGAAGGTGCGTTTTTATCGAAAGTAAGTAAGTACTTCCATACACAGTATAGGCTTAAACCAGTGAAAATCATCCCCCAGAATGGGTTGCCAGTCACCCATTCTAGGATACTCCACGCGGCGCAAAAAAGTGTCACCGCTACTCTGCGCCAAGTAGGAAGGAAAAAATTATATTCGGCTTCATTCAATGTGATCACCTGCTCGTATTTGGAAAAAATTAAGTTATTTCTGATATTTTAAGCTAAATTAGAATTTTTATTCTAAAAATGCAACCAGCCTTTGATAGTATTTAGTTTTGGCCGAGCCGTTACACCTCCAACAAAGTGTTACTAATGAGTGAGAATTATGCCCAGTAAAAGTGCTGTTACATCCTTGTCTGAATTTAATCAAACAATTCGAGAGAAGCATCCAGATTTAAGCAAGCGGCTTAGACAAGTTGGGGAGTTTGTCATTGATCGTCCTAATGATGTTGCGTTTGGCACAGTCGCGACACTTTCAGAACAAGCAGGTGTGCACCCTTCAACTTGGGTGCGGTTTGCCAATGCGTTTGGTTTCAAGGGCTTTAGTGAAATGCAGAAGCTGTTCCAGCAAAGTATTTTAGAAGAGTCGCCTAACTACCAAGAGCGTATTAGGTTAGTAAACAGTGAGCAAGGGGAACAAGCACGCACCCCTAAAGGCCTGTTGTCTTTATTTACTGAAGCAAATGCTCAAGCACTCTTATATTTAAATGACACAACTTCTGAAGAGCAGCTAAAGCAGGCAATTCAAATTTTAGCGCAAGCAAGGTCTGCTTATATTGTGGGGGTAAGGCGAGCCTTTGTGGTGGCTAACTATTTTGCTTATGCTTTTCGTCATATTAACCAAAAGGCCCATTTGATCGATGGCATAGGAGGAATGTTCAATGAGCAGGTGCAAATGCTAGACGGTGAGGATGCCTTAGTCGTCATTAGCTTTAGACCTTATGCAGAAGAAAGTCAGTTAGTTGCCCGTGAGGCCGCAGCCAAAGGGGTTCCTATCATAGTGATTACCGACAACCAAATACACCCATTAAGCTCTATGGCGCAAGTGTCCTTTGTTGTAAAAGAAGCCGAAATTGACTCTTTTCGTTCTTTATCTTCTTCTCTTTGTCTTGCGCAATCACTGACCATTGGCTTAGCCCATGAATTGAATAGCCGTGAATGATCACTCGGTATTCATTATTCTTTGGGCTGGTTGTGCTCGGTGAGTTTTTTGTCGTGTTCTATGATCCACTCATGATCTTTGTCGTTATTGAAAATCCAGTTTCTTGAGGGGCCTGCCATCACGTTTAGATAATATGACTGATATCCATGAGGCACTCCCACAGGGTGGTAGCCTTCGGGCACCATAACGACATCGCCGTCTTCAACAGACATGGTTTCGTCTAGGCTTCGGTCATCATTGTAAACACGTTGGAAAACAAAACCTTGTGGCGGGTCAATACGGTGAAAGTAGGTTTCTTCTAGTTGTGTTTCCTCAGGGGCGGCATCTCTATCATGCTTGTGAGGTGGGTAGCTAGACCAATTGCCACTAGGCGTGATGACCTCGCATACCAGAAGATGATCAGCCCCCATGTTAGAAAATAAAATATTACAGACATGACGTACGTTAGAGCCGACACCACGGGTTTCAAATTGGCAATCATTAGGTGTAATTAAACGGGCTGGATAATTACCTTTGCCAGGAGCAGAGCAAACACAAATTTCTAGGTCGGATAGTGCGGATATTTTAATGGTATCTTGAGGAGGTGCATAAACAGAGTAGGGGGCTTTTAGTTCAAAAACCGAACTGCGATCACCTATGTTATTCCAGCTTAAATGATTAGTTTCGGCATTTGCTCGGCCACTTAAAATCACCACGCAGACTTCATTTAAACTCGTCTCAAGGGAATAATCTTGTCCAGCTTTAAGAGTATGTGCTTCAAAATTAACATACTTCCAGTTAGCTGACTCAGGGGTGATTTTTTGAGTTAAAGTACTATTTGGAGAAACGCTTTTTTTAGATAATAAATGCGACATAACAATCCCTTTACGCGAACTACATTTAAAGCTGGTATTTATCTAAGTTATTTACCTAAGAGAGTGGCCGACGGTAAATATAGCACCACCGGCCTAAATGAAATTTTTACGCTTTCGGTTTACTGTTTCCTAAAGTAATGTGGCGGGTGCCAGTTTGTGACTGTCCGCTTACCCCAGTCTCAATTTGATTAATCTCTCCACCACGAGCAAGGAACTCTTGCATTTGTTTCTCAATGGATTCCGAAGTTTCCGTTGCGGCTGGCTGTTTCTTCTTAGTGGCCATTATTAAGGTTCCTTGTTGTTATCTTCTAATTGAGCAAAGATTGTACCACATTAATGAACGCCCTGCTTGCTGGAACGATCGCCTATCAAGAAGGCCCATACACCTCTTATAGAGTTAAGAAAACTTTGGGTGATGTCGTCTAACTAAAGGGTTTAATAAGCGAGTGAACCAACCAGTAAACTCTATTGGTGCATCAAGCACGGTTAGGCAAATACACTCGGCGTCTTTGGTCACTATAGGTTTGTGCTTATGCCTAGCATCACGACATACAAAATCTCCCTGTCGATATACCCCGTCTTCATCCGAGAAAGCGCCTTCTAATACTAGGGTGATTTCGTCACCAGTATGCGAGTGATGGGGCATGTGAGCGCCAGCCTTGACTCTCGTAAGCGCAATCTGCGAGCCGCTTTTATCGTTGTGCAGCGTGGCAATTTTAAAGGCAGGTGAAAGGCTGGTCCAATTGAGTTGATCAAAATCTTGCTGCACAAATTGGCGCAAACTGCACGGCACTTGCGTGTTGTTTGGCGCATCATTTAAGAGGTTAGGTGCAACTTTTTGAGAAGCTGACGATTCGCTATTGATCTGTTGAAATAGCTTATCTTTTAAGCCCTCTAGATTACGGGATTCTTGGCTTTCTTGTGCAAAGAGCTGAGCGCCAAGTTCTTCTAATTGTTTTACCTGCTGGCGACACTGATCGCATTTCTCAATGTGGGTAGCAATGCACACAGCATGGGCTAAAGGCAAAGTGCCTGCAGCGTAGTCCGTTAACATCTCAATGGAAGGGTGATGAGAGATCATTGTTATCACCTCTTAATGTAAATAGTTAGTTTTTGCAGTGCTAGCCTCACCCGAGACTTAATGGTACCTAGCGGTAAGGCTAGCTCATCAGCTGCTTCTTTATGGGTTTTGCCCTCTAGGTAGACTTTAGAAAGCACTTGTCTTTGATCGCTGGGTAATTGTTTTAAGCCACTATGGATCGCTTGTTGATTTCTTTTTTGTTGTACATCTCGAAATGGGTCTAGGCTGTCATCCACAATATCTCGCCACAAGTATTCAGGATCAATGTCCGATAAGTGGCGGCTATTTTTTCTTAAATAGTCAATTCTGGCGTTTCTCGCTAGGGTAAAAACCCAAGTATCTAAGGAGGCTGCCTCGGATTTGTATAGTTGAGCTTTATTCCATATTCGAATCATGACCTCTTGAGCAATATCGTCAGCCATCAGGTTCGCGCCAGGCTGAGAGGCGAGGCAAAAAGCACGGATCTTGGGTGCGTAATGGTCAAACAAACGCTCCAAAGCTCGCGTATCTCGCCCTTGCGCAACGGCAAGTACGTCTTGCCGTAAGCTGTCAGCTTGAGAGTCACATCTTGCTTGTCTCATGAAAGGCCCTTTGTTGAATTTCGTTCAGTATGTAGGGGTTACGTATCAAGTACAAATTTGGATCATAAAAAAATAATGTCATTAAAGTGAACCAAAACATCTTGCCTTACGTTTAACCATTAAAGCGTATTCGGAGAAAGGTAATGTCGGCTACCTCTAAGCAGCAGTTGATAGAGTCATTTAAAGACTTTTATAAAGACGTGAAACGGCCTCAGCTACACAAAATAGCGGAAGTCTACTCAGATGATGTGATTTTTAAAGACCCCATTCATGAAGTTAAAGGGGTAGATACCCTCCACGCCTATTTAACGGAGATGTCTGTAAACGTTGTACAGGGGCATTTTGAGTACCTTGATGAGTTAATCGGTGAGGATACCGCCTACCTAAAGTGGAATATGCACTTTAGCCACAAAAAGTTGGGGCCAAAAGTGATCACGCTACGTGGTATGACACAGGTGCAATTTAAAGAGCGTATTTATGTTCATGAAGACTCATATGATTTAGGGGCGCTGGTTTATGAACATGTTCCCCTGGTTGGACAAATGGTACGGGTTTTAAAACGTCGCTTAAGTGTCTAGAGGAGAAAATTGAGATGTCTAGTCGGTCAGTTGTGTGGATTACTGGGGCCAGTTCAGGTATTGGCCTGTCCTTGGTTGAGCAATATTTGGATCTAGGTTGGCGTGTGATCGCCAGCGCTCGTTCGGTAGGCCAGCTTCAACCACTGTTAGATGAACATGAATACCTTGATTTCGTAGCCTTTGATGTGACACGAGACGCAGACATTATCTCAGCGCGTTTATCGCTTATGAGCCACACACAGCACCTTGATTGTGTCATCTTAAATGCAGGGACTTGTGAGTATTTTAATTTACACGATTCCAGCCCTGATTGGGCCATGATGCAACGGGTGATGTCGGTAAACTTCTTTGGTGTGTTAAATAGTATTCAGCTTAGTCTTCCACTATTACAACATGCAACCCGACCACATTTGGTTGCTATTGGTTCACAAGCTGTTCAGGCGCCATTTCCCCAAGCTCAAGCTTACGGTAGCAGTAAAGCTGCACTGCAATATTTCATGTCTTCAATGAGAATGGATTTAAAGCCCCTTGGAATAGATGTAACGACCATATTGCCAGGTTTTGTTGATACGCCACTGACCCAAAAAAATGATTTTGTTATGCCGTTTCTTATGTCAACAAACAAGGCTGCAGGACTCATTGCTAAAGCCTTGACTACGCGCCCCTACGAGTTTGCTTTTCCAAGGCGATTGTCTGTAATGCTTTGGTTTGCTCGGCAATTCCCTAAATTATGGCAGAGCATGTTGGCACCAAAAGGAGTGAAAGGATGAGTTTTAGCTTGCAACAACCTATTTACGAGAACGCCAACAAAGTTTGGAGAGCATTATGAGAATCGCCATTATTGGCTCAGGTATTTCCGGCTTAACTGCGGCTTATCTATTAAACAAGCAGCACGATATTACTTTATTTGAATCGGCTGATCGCTTGGGCGGACATACGGCAACAGTGTCGGTTCCAGAAGGTGAGCACACTCAACACATTGATACCGGCTTCATCGTTTTTAATGATTGGACCTATCCCAACTTTATTCGACTGATGAGTGAGATTGGTGTTGCTTCAAAACCCACTGAAATGAGTTTTAGTGTGCGCTGCGAAAACACTGGACTAGAGTACGGTGGGAATAACTTAAACAGCCTTTTTGCCCAGCGCCGTAATATATTTAGTCCTACTTTTATCGGTATGTTGAGAGATATATTACGGTTTAATAAAGAAGCGATTGCTGAGCTAGATAGCGGACAAATTTCGGAGCACTTAACCTTAGGTGAATACCTGCAAAGTCGAGGCTACGGAGAAAAGTTTGTAAGTCACTATCTTATTCCTATGGGCAGTGCTATTTGGTCTTCCACACAACAAGAAATGCTGCACTTTCCGTTACTTTTCTTTGTGCGTTTTTTCAAGAACCATGGCCTGCTTAGTGTAAATAACCGACCTCAATGGCGAGTGATCGAAGGCGGCTCCTCTTCTTATATCGAGCCTTTAATTGAGAGCTTTCGCAATAAAATTCGCCTTGAGAGCAAAATTTCTAAGGTGGATAGGCATGCTAACGGCGTAACACTTCACTTTGCTTCAGGCCAACAAGAACAGTTTGATCAGGTGGTTTTTGCTTGCCATAGCAACCAGGCTCAGGCTTTGTTGGGTGATATTTCGGAGCTGGAAAAAGCAATATTAGGGGCGATTCCTTATCGCGTGAACGAAGTAGTGTTGCACACGGACAGTCAACTGTTGCCGAAGGCCAAGCGGGCTTGGTCGAGTTGGAATTACCATCTTGGCTCTCATTTAGATAAACCGGCAACCCTAAGTTATAACATGAACATTCTGCAAGATCTTAAGAGCGATAACACCTATGTTGTTACGCTCAATAACGCCGAACAGATAGAACCAAAAAGTATTCTACGCCGCTTTTATTATGATCATCCGGTTTTTACCTTAGAAGGCATGAAAGCCCAACAGCGCTGGTCAGAGATCAATGGTGTCAATAATACTTGGTTTTGTGGCGCATACTGGCGAAATGGCTTCCATGAAGATGGCTGCTGGAGTGGTATTCGTGTTGCCGAAGGGTTGGGGTGCACATGGTAGCAGAACAAACTTTTTACAGTGCTATTTATAAGGGTTCTGTTCGTCACCGGCGCTTTAAACCTCGCGGTCATGAATTCCGCTACCCAATTTTTATGATGTATTTAGACCTAGATGAAATACCGTACGTAGTTGGGCTTAGCTCATTGTGGTCAACGAGTCGTTGGGGGCTGGCGAGGTTTAAACGTGAGGACTATTTTGGCGACTCAACATGCCCTCTTAAAAGTGAAGTTCACAATGAGATTCACAAACGTTTAGGTATGGCATTGGACGGGCCTGTTAGAGTCCTAACAAATTGTCGTTACTTTGGTTTTATTATTAACCCGATTTCAATTTATTACTGTTTTGATGAGCAAGATAACCTTCAAGCAATGTTGCTTGAAGTGACCAATACGCCATGGAACGAAAAAGTAACTTACGCACTGGCTTGTGATGAGTCCCAGAATACTCAACGTCAGAAATTTAACAAAGATATGCATGTTTCTCCATTTCATCCAATGGAGCATTTTTATGATTGGGCGAGTAATGTGCCTGCTGAGAAGCTTGCCATACATATGAACAATAGGTTACGCAACGCACCTCACAATAAAGTGTTTGACGCAACATTATCTTTAAAAAGAGAAGAAATAACGGCTCGCAGCCTTGCTAATGTACTCATTCGCTACCCCTTTATGACAGCGCAAGTTGCCGTAGGCATTTATTGGCAAGCATTAAAACTCTGGCTGAAAAAAGTGCCTTTCTACTCCCATCCCAACACATCAGTAACGACTAATAAGTCAACCAACGGAGAGTGATCCTTATGAATACAGCAAGTATCGGAAAACAAAAAATGCGTGATAAGAGTCAAAATGGCTGGTTGGCGAGAATAGCTAAAAAAAGTGTTTTGGGAATGTTGCGAAGATTAAGCGTAGGTCATTTAACGCTTGATGATAGAGGCGTGCTATATGACTTTGGTGACGTTTCCGGTGCTAGTGATTATCGGGCGCATATCAAAATTTTGGACGAACAAGCCTACTTAGATATTTTCTTAAATCGCAGCATAGGGGCTGGCGAGTCTTATATGAAAGGCAATTGGAGTACGCCGGATCTAGTGGCTGTCATACGCCTTATGACAGCCAACTTGGCACTCGTTAATGAGATCGATGTGAAGGCTCCTATGTGGAAAAGGCTGAGTACCAAAATTTTTCACAAGTTAAATGCGAATACGCGCCAGGGCTCAAAACAGAATATTTCAGCTCACTATGATCTTGGGAATGATTTCTTCTCGTTGTTTCTTGACCCCACCATGATGTACTCCTCTGCGATTTATCCAATGCAAGAGGCTCCGTTAGAAGAGGCAGCAACGTATAAACTAGAGCGTATCTGTGAAAAACTGAACCTGAAAAGTACGGATCATTTGCTTGAGATTGGCACTGGTTGGGGAGGCATGGCGATCCACGCCGCTAAGTACTATGGCTGCAGTGTCACCACAACAACTATATCCAAAGAACAGTATGAGTTTGCTAAACAGCGTGTAGAACAAGAAGGCTTAGAAGATAAAATTACTTTACTGCTGAAAGATTATAGAGACCTAACTGGCCAATACGATAAGCTGGTTTCTATTGAAATGATAGAAGCGGTAGGACATGAGTTCTACGACAGCTATTTTGAGCAATGCAGCCAATTACTTAAAGCCGATGGGTTAATGGTGATCCAAGCCATTACGATTGCGGACCAAAGGTACGACTATGCCCGTCGCTCTGTGGATTTCATCCAGAGATACATTTTTCCAGGTGGTTGCTTGCCTTCTAATGAGGTTATTGCCGCTAAAATTCGCAGCCAAACAGATATGCAAATTGTCTCTCTAGAGGACATAACAGAGCATTACGCCAAAACGTTGGCAGACTGGCGATTACGCTTTCAAGATGCCTACCACAAGGTTGCAGACATGGGTTTTGATGATGTTTTTTGTCGAATGTGGGAGTTCTACCTAGCTTACTGCGAAGGCGGCTTTAAAGAGCGAGCCATTAGCACGGGGCAATTCGTTTTCGCTAAACCAAATTATCGCTTTCAGCTAAAACATCATGAAGCGGTTATTTAATATAATCTGGTTTCAGCTTTTTTGGTTTGCCTGTGTGCTAGGGGGAAACGAATGGGCGGTGATCTCCTTAGTTGTGTATTTCGCAATGCACGCATGTGTCCTTGGTTGGCACTCTAACGAGGTAAAGCTCGTACTTCTGTTTGGCCTCTTAGGGGTGGCAATTGACGGCATGCTAATACTGAATGGGGTCATTGTCTTGCCCTATGAGGAATATGCTCTTGTGCCACCAATCTGGCTGATTTGCCTGTGGTGCGGGGTTGCTACCCTGTTTGCGAACAGCTTAGTTTGGTTGCAAGGGCGATATTTTACGGCTTTGTTGTTAGGCATGGTTTTTCCACCTATAAGTTACTTTGTTGGTGCAGAAATGACCGAGCAAGTTGAGCTGGCCATGCCATTGCTCACTAGTGTGTTTTGGCTCAGTTTATGTTGGGGGCTGTTATTACCTCTTGGCGCGTACTTGTCAGGTGGGGCGACTGAACGATTAAATAAGGGCGTTGAGTAATGTCCAAGTACTTGCATCAACGACTGGCTATACGGTTTATTTTCTCTTTCGGTTGTTTTGTATTCCCTATAATGACCAGTGCCGATCAGCAAGCTTTCCCTGAAGTGGAAGGGCTTGCTTATGATATAGATACAGGGGAATTGCTTTACAAAGAAAGCTATTACGAACTCGGGCTGAATAGGTTCGATGTATTATATCGTGATGACGAGGGCAAGCTCTTCGCCCGAAAACAATTAGATTTTTCCCGCTCAGCCACCACTCCTAAAATGACTCAAATTAACGAGCTTGCTAATGAAAAGATCGAGGTTGAAGTTGTCGACAATCAAGTACGGATTAACTACACAAGTAAAGGTAAACCAAAAGAGGCTATGTTGCCTTTAACTCCAGGGACAGTGATTGACGCAGGGTTTGATGCCATGCTGAAAAAACATTGGCAGAATTTGTTATTAGGAGGCACTTTGGAAGTGGACTTTTTGGTGCCAAGCCGTCTCAATAGCTATGGTTTTAAGCTTAAACAAAAGGACTGCCTAGAAGCGATAAATAATTCATCAGCTTGTTTCTCTTTGACGGCGAATTCCTGGTTGATCCGGTTAGCTGTCGACCCCATTGTTTTAACTTATGATTTGGTGTTTAAACGGCTTATTCGGTTCACCGGTAGGAGTAATATTAGTAACGAGCAAGGAGAATATTTGAACGTAGACATTTACTACCAATACCCTAATGAACCTTAATACCAAAGTGATAAAAAAGAGATTTGATGGAGTTCAGTTAGTATTTGGCTTGCTTTGTATGTAATATGTAAACTATATTTTTCGTTGATACACTTTATTACATAACGCGTTGCACTTAAGGACAAGAGGGAAGGCGGAGTGAAGCAGAAAAGTAAGCTGTTCTTTTTGATTCCGACAAGTGTGAAGTCTCTCGCTCTGTATGGCGTTATGTCATTTGCCCTTTGCCTTTTAATTTATCCAATGGTCACTTATTGGCTTCTCGCAAGTAAGCTTACCGATACCGCTCAAATCGCTCGAGTTGAATTAAACGAGAGAATGGATGGTATTTTCAGTGAGCTTAAACTGGTCGCTGACAACTCTGTTCATTCTTGCCATCAAGAGGATATTGCTCGGTTACGAAGAGATACTTTCTTTTCCCCTATTTTTAAAGAGTATGGGCTGTTTAATCAGCAATATAGGGTTTATTGCAGTAACCTAGGGCCAACAAATTTCTCCCTTTTTAGCACTATTATCGAGCGTATCGTGGCAAGCCCTGAGCAGAAAACGGTTTCATTAGTTCGCTCCAAAACACTAGGTGAGAATTCTTTTATTGCCTTTTATTTAAATGATAAGGGCATAGGGGTGAACGGCCTGGCTCCACCTCAGGAGCTATTGGATGACATGAGCTGGGTACATAATGATTTTGCTTACCAACTAAAGTTGGGTCAGCAGGTTATGTCTTCTCATGACAATCTGGATAGCAACAATGCACTGGAAGTAGAGCGTGTTGCTTTAGAAGATTGGTCTATTTCATTAGAATTGAGCCTCCCTAGACATCTGTTTTTTGAGCGTTTAGTACAGCTTATTCCTTGGATGTTAATAACTCTGTTAGTGTTAACGTTAGCCGCTTACTTTGTTCACTCTGCATTTATATACTACCTTTCATCTTTGTCTTATTGCGTTAAAAAAGCGATAAAAAACAACGAAATGCGTGTGCACTTTCAACCAATTGTACCTCTCAAAAAAGGCTTGCCGGTTGAATTGGAGGCTTTGTTACGCTGGCAATCTCCGATACACGGCCAAGTGTCTCCACTGACTGTCATTGAAGTTGCCACTCGGCTAGGCATGTTGGAGCAATTGACCTGGAATATAGTGCGCCGAGTGGGGGCTTTTTATCGTAACAACCCACAGCAGCTTGCTGATATTAAAACGGCCATTAATATCGAACGCAGCAGCTTGCTTAAAGAAAATTTTGTATCGCAACTACAGGGTATTCTAGGGGAATTTCCAGAGCTTAAGCATAAGATTGTATTGGAAGTAACGGAAACGGACGTGCTGGCAGAGAAAGAAGTCAGTATCATTATGCAGCGCTTTGATGAAATTAAGCGTCTTGGCGTAGACTTATCTGTGGATGACTTTGGCACTGGGTATTCAGGCTTAGATTTTCTACGTCGTTTTCCTTATGACACCCTTAAATTAGATAGGTTTTTTGTGGAAGCGCTACAAGAAGAGCAAGTGACCAGACAAATGCTGGGCTCAGTGACTCATTTAGCAAAAGAGCTAAATATGCAGCTGATAGCAGAGGGCATTGAAAGAAAAGACCAGCTAGAAGCCGTTCAAGCGTTAGGTATCGACCGTGCTCAGGGCTACTTTTTTTGTCGGCCCCTTGATAAAGAAAAAATTCTACAGTGGCTCACAGAGCACCCTAACAGATCATTTGTCAGTCACACGTAACCTGAACTGCAACTCTGCTCAATAGTCGGTTACTTGTGTTTAATTCAGCCTTCTCTTATTCTTGCCACCCTGATTTTGCTAAACACCGGAAACTAACCTATGGCGACCCTCGTCTTTCGATTAAAATTTGTTCCAGATGATGAAGCCGATGAGATTCGTCAGTTATTGGCTGAGCACGATATTGCCTTTTATGAAACCAGTGCCGGTCGTTGGCAAATTTCCATGGCAGGCATTTGGGTGAAAGATAAGCAGCAAGCGTTACTGGCTCGCCAGTTGATCAACGAAGACCAGCAGCAAAGAGCTCAATCTCATCGTCCTATATCCTGGTCCGATGCACTATTAGGCTATTTGCAACATGCTAAGCAAAACCCTGTGGAGTGTGTGTTTACTTTAATAGCCATAGCTCTTGTACTGACACTTTCTGTGTACCCTTTTTTAGTCTGGCATTAAAGTGGTTTAACGGATATTGAGACAGTGTTGTATCCCTGTCTTATTAGAATTCGGTTATACTCTGACTTTCAAATATTGATTGGTTGTAACGTGGTCGCGAAGAAAAAAATGAGTAAAGGAAAACGCCATAATAAGTTGGAGTTACATGAACGTAACCCCCACCGCGCCCGTTATGATTTTGCGTTACTGGCAGATTCTTGCCCTGAACTGGCTCACTACCTTCAGCCTAATCGCTACGGTAATTTATCGGTTGATTTTGCTAACCCAGAGGCCGTAAAAGTGCTTAACCGTGCCTTATTAAGCCATTTTTACGGCATTGCCTTTTGGGATATTCCACAAGGCTATTTATGTCCACCTATTCCGGGGCGCGCAGACTATATTCATTATCTGGCAGACCTATTGGCGAGCAGTAATCAAGGAGTCATTCCCCGAGGCAAAGGAGTGAAGGTGCTCGATGTCGGCGTTGGTGCTAATTGCGTGTATCCGATAATAGGACGCCAAGAATATGGGTGGCAGTTTGTCGGGAGTGATGTGAACCCAGTTGCGATAGCGACCAGCGACACAATTGTTCGCTCTAATCCCGCTCTAAAAGATACTATCGCAGTGCGTTTACAGACTGAGAAAAATGCTATTTTTTCTGGTATTTGGAAAGCAAATGAACGCTTTGATGTCACCCTTTGCAACCCTCCTTTTCATGCCAGCAATGACGCCATGTCGAATGAAAACCAGCGTAAATGGCGCGGCTTAAAAAAAGCCCCACAAGGGGCGGCTTCGAAGCTCAATTTTGGTGGAACAGATTTAGAGCTTTGGTGTGAAGGTGGGGAAACGGGTTTTATTACTCGTATGATCACAGAGAGCATAGAGTTTAGAGATCAATGCTACTGGTTTACCTCCTTGGTGGCTCGTAAAGAAAGTCTTAATAGTATTTATAATGCGTTGCAAAAGGCGGGTGCAGTGCAAGTAAAAACCATTGAAATGGCACAAGGAAACAAAGTTAGCCGGTTTGTCGCATGGAGCTTTTTAGCCAATGATCAAAGAGATTATTGGCAGGATACCTATTGGCGTGATTAAGCCAAAATGAGTGTGAGTATTTGACATGTTACTGTTGTTTCGCGGCCTTGCTTTATCTGTGTTAATCCTATTTGTTACCTTGTTCGGTATTCTTTTTTGTCTGGCGATTTTAACGTCTAAAGATAGGGTGTTTTATATAGCTAAAGTCTTTAGCTCGGTGAGTCGTTTATTTGGGCTGAGTGTAGAGACTCGCACTGACCCTGAGTCAGTAAAAGTTCAACAGGCTGTTTACCTTGCTAATCATCAAAATAATTTTGATATGTTTACTCTTTCCGCAGCGGTGCCAAGAGGGGTTGTTACTGTCGGTAAGTCCACCTTAAAGTGGTTGCCTTTCTTTGGTCAGCTATATTGGGTCAGTGGTAATGTGTTGATTAATCGTAATAACAACGAAAAAGCCATAGCCACCATAGACCAAGTGGTCGCCAGTATGAGAGCTACGGGATTGTCCATTCTCATGTTTCCTGAGGGCACACGCAGTAGAGGGCGAGGTTGGTTACCCTTTAAAAGGGGGGCATTCTTCGCTGCTGTACAAGCTGGTGTGCCTATTGTGCCTATGGTGTGTAGTGATACCCATAAACAGGTGAAGTGGAATCGTCGTGATAATGGCAAGGTGATTGTGCAAACACTTGCCCCCATTTATACCGATGGCTTGTCAGAAGAGGATGTGCCAGCCTTATTAGAAGACTGTCGGCACAAAATGCAGGAAGCAAAACGTCTACTAGACCAAGAATTAGCTTCCTAGGCCTGTGGCGCCTTTAATAGCTGCGCTTTAAGAATGGCGTGAATTGAAACCAGCTCTGAAGTCTCTTTACCCAAATCCTGTGTTGCTAATTCAGGATGTTGACGTACTTTGGCCCAAATAGGTTGAAGTTGGCTGATTAGGTTTTTACCTTCAGATAGTTTTGATGATTCAAGGGTATAGGTTTGTTGTGAAGCGTGCCCTCTATGGTGCAAATGTGCAATCGCACTCAAGCCTCTTAAAGCAAGTAACGACAGAGTGGCATCTTGGCTACAAATAAAATAACGCCCTGTTAGTTTACTTTTGATGGTGTCTTTATAGTGGCGACCCGTTTTCCAGCTGGCTCCTAAAAGAGCCCCAACACTGGTGGCTGTGCCTAGTGTAAGACCGGCTGACATAACATCAATACCCGCACCAATAGCGGCGCCCGTAAGCGCGCTAGTGCCTGTGTCTATTCCCCAAGACTTTAATGTGGCTGGCGCAAAAATGTCTTGCTGCCAACGGCCATTTTTAATGTCGAGGGGGTCACTGACCAAGTCGTCTTCGCGGAACTCATACAAAGTAATGAGTTGCGCCAAGAAGTGCGCTTCATACGATCTTAATTGCTGCTCAAACTGATTGCTTTCGGCTTCATGAGGTGGATATTGGGCGCATTCCAAACGGCTTGCTCCAGCCTTTATTAATAGGCTAGAGAGTTGCCATGTGGCGTTATCTAAGCGCTGTTGTGCAGCTTGTTGCCGGTGTTCTATCAATTTTTCCAGTTCTGTATAGTGATCGGGCAATAGGCTTTGCAAGCTTTGATAGAGGCGTTTTTCGTCCTCGAAAAAGAAGGCTACTGAATCATAGCGAATAGTGGCATGTAGGTGGCGCTCGGCTAGTACGCTGCGCCAAGTTTGCGAGTGAGGGCTGGGGGAGGCACTGAAGTTAAGGACAGGGACGATAGGCTTACTGGCACAGGCTAGGAGGCTTAGTTCATCTAGGTATTTACCTAATGGTGCTTGGCGTAAGTCAATGACATACAAGATAACATCGCAGGATTGCAGTTGCTGTAAGATCTTAGTTTCCTGCTCATACTCGTATTTGGCCAAGCTGCTTTGGCAAAAATCGTTCAGCCACGCAAGGTCAGATAACTGATTGTAGGCCGGCGCTTTACGGTTTTCCCAGAGCCCCATTGAATCTTCAAAGCCTGGGGTGTCAATCAAGTTAAGCAGAGGCTTATGGTTAAGAGACAGGGTAACACTCTCAACATGCCTGGTTGTTCCTGCTCTGTTGTCGACTTGGCCAAAATCGTGTCGCTTTAAGAGGGTTCGAATTAAAGACGTTTTACCCGTGTTGGCATGCCCAACAATCAGTACCGAAATAGCCATGTTACTCTCCTGCTGCCAGTTCGGTACAAGCAATATGGAGTTTGCTTGCGAGCCTAAGCCAGTCGTCTTTAAAATCTTCATGGCCCTGAAATAAGGCCAAACATAGATTGGGGTAATGCTTACTCGCTTCCTGTAAAAAACGTTCACTGCCTCTATCTGGGCTGAGTTTAGTGTCTATCAACAAGTAGGTTTTCTGATCATTCCCTTGTGCGATGAAGCTCTTTTGATCGGCTCGATGATTAATAAAAATAAGTCTCTGTACGCTACTCAACTCTTTAGGCAGTGGGGCACTCCATTCAAATAACGCCCAAGGTGCCTTGTCCTTAGTGCTTGCTTGAGTCAAATCAATCCTGGCCTCTGGTGCTGTAGGTTCAGCTTTAGTGTCCCGATCAAGGATTTGCTTTTGCTGGCTTTCATTATTATTAAGCCGATGCAGTAAATTTTGTTCGGCAACCGAATAGGGCAAGCGGCGATTGATCACACTCAGTTTTATTAGACAATATAAGGCGAGTAAAAGACGAGGTAATACGCCGTACAAAAAAAGCGCCGCAAGTATAAAATTTGCCCAGTGTTGGCGAGTGCTTGATTGCTGAATGGTCTGGTTAAGCTGACTCAACTGAATGTCTAAACTGGTAGGCATTGTTATACCTAACCCGGAAGGTAGCCAGGCTAAAGTGCTTGTTAAAGACGCGAAGGCCGTTTCGTCGAGCAAGCTGGTTTCCCAAACAAAGTTAACCTGTTTCGTAAGCAGTAATAAAAAGGTGGTCAACCAAGCCGCGAGCAGGTAAGTCCCCCATGCACTGTGAGTCATCAATCCCATGAGCCAACGGCGAGTATCGGTATGTATTCGGTAGGACATAAACGCTTGTTGAACATCCTTATTTATTTGCAGCAAATTCGCGAGTTTAAGTGACAGTATTCTTAGGGTTCCTAAGGTTACACCGACTTCTTCCTGATGAGTTAGCGGTTTTCTAAACAGGGAAATGAGCCAAATAAACAAGCCAATAAAGTGAGTGCCTAGCAGGAGTGCTAAAAGCCAGAAGATATTGGCATTTTGATAAGTGGCTGAGGTAAAAGCAGAAGGTACGGCTAAACAGCCAAGTAAGCCTGCTAGCAGCACAAGGCCCAGAGCAAGTTGTTTCATATTGCGATTTAAGCGTTGTAACTGACACTCATAGCTGAGATTAGACTGTGGGACAGTAGTATGCGCCAGCGCTTTGCTAACACTGCCGCCTTCATATGAGAAACGCGCTTGGCCTTGTTCTTCAAGATGGGCACAAAAATACAATGCCGCTCGTTTGCCTGGAAATGTCATCATAAACCTTCTTGTTTGTTCAGCGTGCAGAAAGCCTTGGTATTGTTTAGGCCTTTGTTAATGTTTTTACTCTATGTGTTTTCTAAAGGCAAAGGGGCGTCTGATTTGATGGCACGAATGGCAAAATTGCTATGTATATCTTTAACGTAAGGTAAATTCTGAATGGATTTAAGAATTTCTTCATAATCCGCTAAATCTTTACTTACTACCTCAAGCCGATAGTCGGCATAGCCAGAAACCAAATAAGCACTCACAACATTCGCTAAATTTTTCACACTGTGCTCGAAAGCGATGCTGGCGTCTCGGGCATGATTACTTAATCTGACTTCGATAAACACTGTCATGGAAAATCCCGTTTTTTTGCGATCAAGAGAGGCGCGGTAGCCTTTAATCAGCCCTTGTTGCTCTAGCTGCTTTACTCGTCTAAGGCAGGGAGAAGGGGAAAGGTTAATCTGTTCGGCAAGGTCGACGTTTGATAAACGGCCGTTGTCTTGTAACGACTGCAGAATTTTTTTATCAGTGCTTTCTATCATAATTGAAATATATGTTATTTATATCGTTTTTAATTGGTTATATGTTGCTAAATATAGAGCTTTTAGGGTGGAAATAGCAAGGACATGCTCTCGACAATGAGGACATAATAATGTCATCAGAATAGAGGAGTCAGCAAATGTCGCAATTTCAACCAGCACAAGCAACACCTGCTTATCGTCACATTGCAACGGGAAAACTTTGGTATTTAGGTGTGTTTGCCGCTTTGATCACAGTGTGCATCTGGGCAAGCTGGTTAGTCAGTGTTAAGCAAGGAGCTCAATCGGTGTTAACGACATTTGACTTGGCGATTATGCGCTTCGCGATTCCTGCCGTTGTCCTGCTGCCCATTGTTAGTCGGGCGTGGCGAGATATTATTAGGGCTCCAAAATGGACACTCGTAGGTGTTCTAGTGGGGGCGGGTGTGCCTTTCTTCTTTTTAAGTTCGCAAGGCATGCACTATGCGCCAGTGTCACATGCGGGCTTATTAATTCCAGGTACCTTTCCCTTATTTGTGACGGCTATTGCCGTTCTAGTTTTTAAAGAACCGATTAGTCGACCAAGGCTGTTCGGCCTGCTGGGGATATTGTGTGGCGTAGCTACCCTGCTGGGGTCATCATTGTTATCCCTTTCGCTAGATGTATTGAAAGGGGATGTGTTTTTCATTGGCGCCAGCTTTTTCTGGGCTGTGTATACGATTAGTTTGCGTGTTGCCGGTTTGAAGCCCTTGGTTGCAACAGGCTTTTTATGCCTGGTGTCGACACTGGTGCTTTTGGCTTTGCTTATCATGGGTGGAGTAGATTCAGGGTTACAACTTGCTAGCACCCAAGAAATTGTTTGGCAGTTACTGGTACAGGCTTTGTGCGTTGGCTTGTTGGCTGGTTTTAGTTATGGTTACGCGATTAATACTCTTGGGGCTGAGCGAACTGCTGCAATGGGCGCATTAACACCAGTTTTGGCATCATTTCTGGCTATCCCGTTATTAAATGAGTCTGTTGATAGCACCACTATCTTAGGCTTGCTATTTGTTGGTGTAGGTGTTGTTCTCGCCAGTGGTATTGTTAAAACAAGCGATCATTAAGGTCGCAGGAAAACATGAGGAAGCATTGATGTTCGAAAGTTTAAAGCCAGCTGCGAAAGATCCTATTTTATCTCAGTCTTTAGCTTGCCTTCAGGACCCTAGGACCAATAAGTTAGACCTAGGGATTGGTGTGTATCGTAATGAGTTTGGCCAAACACCCGTACTTGATGCGGTGAGGCGAGCTGAGCAGGTGGTTTATAATGAGCAAACGAGTAAAGCTTATGTTGGCTTAGCTGGGTGTGAAATCTTTAATCAACGTGTTATGGACTTGATCATAGGTGAAGACAACGCCAGTCGCTCTCGCGCAGTAGGCGTGCAAACTCCTGGTGCAAGCGGAGCGTTAAGGCTATTAGCGGATGTGATTGCTTTATCCACTCCCAATGCAAAGGTTTGGCTAAGTGATCTGAGCTACGCAAATCATGCTCCGATTATGCGTGCCGCTGGTTTAGAGGTAGCTTACTACCCCTATTTCGATAAGCAAACTAAGGGTGTCAATGAAAATGTGATGCTTGAGGCTTTAAAAAGCCTGGGTACACAAGATATCGTACTTTTACATGCTTGCTGTCATAACCCAACTGGGGCAGATTTGAGTTTCGCTGGGTGGCAAGAGCTAACTCAAATGGCCCT
This sequence comes from Marinomonas epiphytica, assembly GCF_054780655.1. Classification (NCBI taxonomy): domain Bacteria; kingdom Pseudomonadati; phylum Pseudomonadota; class Gammaproteobacteria; order Oceanospirillales; family Oceanospirillaceae; genus Marinomonas; species Marinomonas epiphytica. Next base: position 51,273 of record NZ_BAAGVX010000032.1, on the reverse strand, counting down.
TAGACAAGGCTTTTTACCTTTTATCGATATTGCATATCAAGGTTTTGGGGATGGGATGGATGAAGATGTTGCAGGCTTTCGTTATTTGGCGAATAAAGTCCCCCAGTATTTGCTTGCTGGGTCCTGCTCTAAGAATTTTGGCTTGTATCGAGAGCGGACTGGCATTGCCGCTGTGGTCATGGCATCGAAAGAGCAGGGTGAATGTGTGAAAAGTCGGTTGCTAGAGCTGGCGCGAAGTACCTATACCATGCCACCTGATCATGGTGCCGCAATTGTTCGAACGATCCTGTCTGATGAGGTGCTAAAAGCGTCTTGGCTGGATGAAGTAGGGATTATGAGGGCCCGAGTTCAAGGCGTACGCCGTGAATTGGTTGCTCAATTAAGAGTGGAAACTCAAACAAACGATTTTGATTTTATCGCTCAGCATAAAGGTATGTTTTCCGTTTTGGGTGTTAGTGATGAGCAGGTTACCGCTTTGCGTGAAGAGTATGCCATGTATCTTGTGGCTGGTGGAAGAATGAACGTCGCAGGTGTATTAGAGAAAGATGTCCCATTACTAGCGAGCGCATTAGCGCAGGTTAGCCGTTAAATAAATAAGCCAAGCTAGTTTTGTTGTTCAAAGCACCTGATATGCTTGGCTTTAATTTTTTTCTTGGAGTATTTGGTTAATAACTGTGTTGATTTGTTAAAAGTGACCTTTCGCTTTTGAGTTCCCTTTAGGCTGAGGATATTCTTTCCTTATGAAACTTAAGGACATTCCTGTCTAGTAAGACGTTTAAATCTAATTGGGGATTATTTATGCAGTTCCGCTCCATTCGAGTCAAAAGCTCTTTGCCAGTGTTGATCATGGGGGTGACTTTTCTTGTTGCCATGTTGTTTCTTGGTACTATGATTCAGCAAAGTCGAGAGGCCTTAAAAGAGCAAACAGAGACCTACTTGCAAGCTGTGTCCTTAGTGCTCAATGCGGATAGAGACCTTTATCAAGCGAAGTTAGCGGAACTACATCTAAGAGAAGATGAAGGTGACCCAGCTGAAGAAGAGCAAAGTCGGCTTGAGAATGCCCAACAGGTGAAAGACAGGTTTGCTCAATTCCGTGAATTAATGGCAATTCACAGCGACGTTTTGGCGAAGCTTAATGGCTTTGATCAGGCTTTTGACTCATGGTTGGAATCTTCAAATGCTCTTGTTGCTAGCAACAAAGGGGCTGTGAATTATATTGAACAGAATGACGATACTAACCAAAAATTTTCAGCTTTGAGAGATATTTTAGATCAAGCGGGTGAAGAAGCTAGCAAACAGTCTTTACAAGCTAAACTGTCTATTGAAGAGGTTATTGAACGTGAATTTACCATTGCGACCGTTGTCATAGTGATTGGTTTATTGATTGCTATTTGGTTTAGTTATCAAGCACCTAAAGTACTGTCTTCGCAAGTTAAGTATCTAGGACAACGAATTCGCGAGATCTCCGAAGGCGACGGCGACTTAACCCAGCGAATTGAATTTGATACTCACGATGAACTGGGAGACTTAGCGAAAGAGTTTAATGGTTTCATGGAGAGACTGAGACGTATTATCGGTAATGTGCGTAAGCAGTCTTCTGAACTGGGTAAAACCACGCAAGGTTTAAATTCGGCCTCGGAACAAACAGCAAGTGTGACCACGGCACTGGCCAATGCCTCCGCTTCCATTGTTAGCGCTGGCCATCAAATGGACATGTCGAACCAACAAATGGCTACGGTAGCAAGCGATACAGCGAGCGAGGCTGATCATTCTAATACGCTTACTCAGCAAGGAATCGAGGCGGTACAACGCTCTGAAAAAGCGGTGGCAGAATTAGTAAAAGATATCTCCCATGCCCTAGAGCAATCCGGAGAATTGCAAAAAAGCTCTGACAGTATCGCTTCGGTGCTAGAAGTCATTCATAACATTGCTGAACAAACTAACTTATTAGCATTAAATGCTGCTATTGAAGCCGCCCGAGCTGGTGAATATGGGCGTGGTTTTGCGGTTGTTGCTGATGAAGTCCGTACCTTAGCGACTCGTACCCAAGATAGTACGAATGAAATAGAAGCCATGATTGAGAAACTAAAGTTAAATGTGACTGAGTCTTCCAAGGCGATTGGTAATAGCCAAGATAATGCAACTCAGACGGCAAATAACTTTGACCAAGTGACGCAAGTCTTCCAGGATTTACAAGCATCTTTTGCCAAAGTGCAAGAAATGGCCGCGCAGACAGCCCAAGCGACCCAAGAGCAATCGATTGTGGCAAATGAAATCAATCAAAATATGGTTGCCCTGAAAGATCAGTCTGAATCGGTAAAAACTGTCTCTGAAGAAATCTCTAAACAATCTAAAGACATAGGTCAGTTGTATCAGAAACTGGATGAGCAGGTAGGTAACTTTAAAGTCTAGGGAATGCCGATAAAGAAAAGGCTGATCACTTTACCGTGATCAGCCTTTTTTATGCACAGATGTCTAATGGTTAGGCATCAATGCGTTTGTACTTGATTCGAGTCGGAGTTGCGTCATTGCCGGTACGTTGTTTGTAATCCGCTTCGTACTCTTGGTAATTACCTTCAAAGAATACGGCTTTAGAATCTCCTTCGTACGCCAGTATATGAGTCGCGATGCGGTCAAGGAACCAGCGATCGTGGGAAATCACAATGGCTGCGCCAGGGAAAGCTAATAAGGCATCTTCTAGGGAACGCAAAGTTTCGACGTCTAGATCGTTGGTTGGTTCGTCAAGGAGTAACACGTTACCGCCTTCTTTAAGCAATTTAGCAAGGTGAAGACGGTTACGCTCACCCCCTGACAAATGCTTAACAAACTTCTGTTGGTCAGAACCTTTAAAGTTAAAACGCCCAATGTAGGCACGAGAAGGTACTTTGTAATTGTGTACCGTGATCATGTCCTGACCGTCGGAAATCTCTTCCCATACGGTTTTATCTCCGTCTAGTTCACGCATTTGATCAACGTAAGCCAACTGAACGGTTTCACCTAGGGTTACCGTACCGGAGTCAGGCTGCTCAACACCGGCAATCATTTTGAAAAGTGTGGATTTACCCGCACCATTACCACCAACAACCCCTACAATCGCCCCTGGCGGAACGACCATGTTAAAGTCTTCAAGCAATACTTTATGCTCAAAGCTTTTGTTAACATTGGCAATCTCAATGACTTTAGAGCCTAAGCGAGGTCCTGGTGGAATATAAAGTTCGTTGGTCTCATTACGTTCTTGGAACTCTTGCGAATTCATTTCTTCGAAACGAGCTAAGCGGGCCTTTGACTTAGATTGACGGCCTTTCGCATTTTGACGAACCCACTCAAGCTCAGACTTAATGGCTTTCTTATGGGAAGCTTGCTGCTTCGCTTCATGTTCTAAACGTGCGTCTTTTTGTTCAAGCCAAGATGAGTAGTTACCTTCGTATGGAATACCGTGTCCACGGTCAAGTTCCAGAATCCAGCCAGCGGCGTTATCTAGGAAATAACGGTCGTGGGTAATGGCGACAACGGTTCCTGGGTAGTCTTTAAGGAAGCGTTCTAACCAAGCAACAGACTCTGCGTCCAAGTGGTTAGTAGGTTCATCCAATAAGATCATGTCTGGCTTATCAAGCAATAAACGGCAAAGGGCCACACGGCGACGCTCACCACCAGATAAGTGTTCAACACTCACATCCCAAGGTGGTAAACGCAAGGCGTCCGCAGCCACTTCTAAAGCACGCTCTAGGTTGTGACCTTCTTTGCTTTCAATGAGCGCTTCTAACTCTCCCTGCTCCTTGGCTAGGGCATCAAAATCAGCATCCGGTTCGGCGTATTCAGCGTATACCGCATCCAATCGAGCCATGGCTTCAATCACGTCGGCAAAAGCTTCTTCTACTATGCCACGGACATTTTTTGTTGGGTCAAGGTGAGGCTCTTGCTCTAAATAGCCTATCTTGATGCCTGGCATTGGGCGAGCTTCACCATTGTATTCAGTGTCTACACCCGCCATGATGCGTAATAAGGTAGATTTACCTGAACCGTTTAACCCCAGAACACCGATTTTTGCACCGGGGAAAAAGGATAGGGAAATGTCTTTTAAAATTTCGCGTTTAGGAGGGACAACCTTTCCCACGCGATTCATGCTATATACAAACTGAGCCATAACAGAGTCAACTTATTCCTAATTAAAGAGTACACCAAGACGATCTTTATGATGTCCTGATGCTTGGAAAAATGGTGGCCTAAGAATAGCACATCCAGTGCTAATGCAGAATAATTAGCCCTGCGCCACTGACGACTAATATTGCACCAATCCAAGCGCCCAGCGCCGGACGTTGCTTTGTGGTGATCCATAACGCTGGTAAAATTAGCACCGGGGATGTGGCTGATAATGTCGTAACTAGGCCAACATGTGCGTGGCCGACACCCCATACGAGAGCGCTCATTCCTATTACCATACCGATAGTAGCGAGGCCGGTAATGCCTAAGAAATCATAGCGGGTTAACTGTGTGAAAGGCAGACCAAGCTTATTATCTTGGTGGCGGTAGTAGAAATAATAAGCAAAAATAAGAGCTAAGGCGCCAGCACTGACTCGCAAGGCAGAGACCGCAATAGGGTCTGCGCCATTAAGTAAAGCGGGTTTGCTTAATAAGGCACCACTGGCTTGCCCTAGGGCGCCACCTAACGCTAGCAACACTCCGACTGCTAGTGATCCCTTAGTGTCTTCCCAGGTGTGGTTGTTTTGGCGTTTACCGAATAAGATTGCCGTTGCAACGCCTAGTGAAACCAAAGCACACGCCATTAACTGCTGGAATGATAGGCTTTCGTCTAACAGCAGCCAGCCCAATACTATAGATATTGGTGCGTTGGTCGCGAATAGTACGCCTGCTCTTCTAGGCCCTAGCCGATGAACGGCGCTAAAGAGTAGAGTATCTCCCAAAAAAATACCTAATAGCCCAGAAAGAATAATCAAACCAGAGTGCTCCCATAGCACTGGACTGAAACGGTCGCTAATGAGCGAAATAACAATAAGTAGAGTGCTGGCAATGATAATACGAGTGGTATTAAAACGAATGATGCCAAAGCGAGCTATAAGCCTTGGAGCCATTAAACTGGAAACGGTCCAACACATGGCCGCCATTAAGCCTGCAAGTTCTGGGTAAATCATTCAATATCCTTATTTATGGCGAGTTAATCGTGCGACAAAGATGATTGGGTCAGGTAGCTATCTAGTAGTTGGATTGCTATTATTTGCTCACAATAGCATGCCTATTAAAGACTTATCACCGTCATTATTTTATCAGTTGGAAAAATCATGCGATGCCCATTTTGCGGTACACAAGATACCAAGGTTTTAGATTCTCGGCTAGTTTCAGAGGGGGCGCAGGTTCGTCGACGTCGAACTTGCAATGAATGCCAAGAAAGGTTCACCACATTTGAAGTAGCTGAACTGCAAATGCCAAAGCTTATTAAAAGCGATGGCAGCCGTGTTCCGTTCGATGAAGAAAAGTTGCGCAGCGGAATTTTAAAGGCCATTGAAAAACGCCCTGTTAGCATAGAAGCAGTGGAAACAGCCATCACCCGAATCAAAGAAAAAATGCAGGCTACGGGGGAGCGTGAACTTCCTTCCCGTTGGACGGGAGAAGCCGTGATGGAAGAGCTGCAGCGTTTAGATCAAGTGGCTTATGTTCGGTTTGCTTCGGTGTATCGTAGCTTCAAAGACATTAATGAATTTCGTGAAGAGATCGACCGTTTAGAAAGCTTAAAAGAAGAAATTACCGCCTCTCCAGGCACAGAAAAGAAGGCTAAATAATGACACAAGGGCACGAGTTGTGGATGGCAAAAGCTATCCAGTTGGCACGTAAAGGGCTTTATACTACACATCCAAACCCTCGAGTTGGTTGTGTACTCATAAAGGACGACGTCATTATCGGGCATGGTTTTCATCGCAAAGCGGGTGAAGGACATGCGGAAGTGAATGCGCTGGCACACGCGAAAGAAATGCAACAATCTACCAAAGGGGCTACTGCTTATGTCACTCTTGAGCCTTGTAGCCATCAGGGGAGAACGCCGCCTTGTGCGAGTGCCTTGATCGAGGCTGGGGTTGCTTGCGTGGTATATGGTATGCAAGACCCTAACCCTAAAGTTGCAGGTAACGGTTTAGCAATGCTGGAGCAGGCTGGGGTGAAAGTGATTGGTCCGGTGTTAGAAGCTGAATGTGAAGCTTTGAATCCTGGTTTTTTGAAGCGTATGCGTGAAGGGCTACCTTTTATTCGTGTCAAAATGGCCATGAGTTTAGATGGGCGAACAGCAATGGAGTCTGGTGAAAGTCAGTGGATTACAGGCCCTGATGCGAGGTTAGATGTACAGCGTTGGCGTGCTCAAAGTGATGCTATTGTGACAGGAATAGGTTCAGTATTAATGGATAATCCTAGTATGACGGTCCGAATTGATGAAAATGATCAAGATAGTGACCCTCAGCTGGTTCGTCAACCTCTACGTGTCATTATGGATACAGCGTTGTCCATCTTGCCAGAGGCAAAAATTCTCTACCCTAGCTCGCAAGCTTGTGTTTTTGCAATGCAAGAGGAGGTCGAACCTGAACACTTGAAAGTATTACAAGATAAAGGTGTCAGTGTTCGTTTTGTTGAGCCGGATGAAGATGATCGTTTAGACCTAGTGGCGGCCATGGAGCAATTGGCCGATAGCGGAATAAACGAGGTGCTAGTGGAAGCGGGAGCTGAACTGGCTGGAGGCTTCTTGCAAGCTGGGTTAGTGGATGAGCTGATCGTGTATATGGCCCCTAAACTACTTGGATCGTCTGCAAGGCCATTATTCTCGCTACCTTTAGATGAAATGGCACACGCTCTCGATCTGGATTTAATGGCTACCCGCCAAGTGGGGCAGGACATACGTTTGACATATCGTCCCTTGTATTTAGATGAAGAGTCATGAAAGAAAGCTTAGAGAGTAAGAAAATGCTCTTATTAGGTAAAATAGCTGGCAGATAGCCGAGAAAGATCCTCTTTTTATTGATATAATCGCCGGTCAAAATGACATAGATACTTGCTTTCTTGTGGTTAGAGAAAGCGCTAGTACAGCTGGCTCGATAATTCGGGGCAGACTGCATAACTGAGGCAAAGAATGAGCGAAGTGGAAACAACAAACGAGCAAAGCCCGGCACCGAAACGTAAGGTTAAAAAACCGTCGCGTTCGCAACTGCGTAGTGCTTCACGCCGTTTGGCATTGCAAGCCGTTTATCAATGGCAAATGAACCAGTCGGCGGTAAGCGAAATCGAAACACAGTTTGCACTGGACCAAGACATGGCATCATGTGATAAATTGTATTTCAGAGAGCTACTGCAAGGTGTCGCGTCTCGTGCTAAGTCCCTAGATGACTTGTACGAGAACTTATTGGATCGTGCGTTAAGTGAGCTGGACCCAATTGAATTGGCGGTATTAAGAATTGGTACTTTCGAATTGTCCGAACGTCTGGATGTGCCTTACCGTGTGGCAATCAATGAGAGTGTTGAATTGGCGAAAAGCTTCGGTGCTTCTGAAAGCCACAAATACATTAATGGTATTTTAGATAAATTGGCTCAGCATACTCGTCGCGAAGAAATTGCAGCTCGTCGCGGTAACTAATTTACCTCGATCAAGCAATAGCGATATAAAGGCCCTGCTTCATTTGAAGTGGGGCTTTTTATTAGAGCGGATATGATTGAGATCATATTACTAAGTCGTTAAAGTTGATTCCGTGTGCAAAGCTAGCGAGAGTAAATTGAAAGAATTTGAGCTGATACAGCATATTTTTAAAGCCTCGCAAATGGCGAACATTGAGGGGCGGAGTGATCTACGAATAGGTATAGGGGACGATTGTGCACAAGTAATAGTGCCGCAACAGCGCAGTCTTGTGTTTTCTATTGATACGTTAGTAGAAGGCCGACATTTCCCTTACGATGCAGACCCCTTAGATATAGGTTATCGAGCGTTGGCAACGTGCGTGAGTGACTTGGCGGCCATGGGCGCACAACCGGCGTTCTTTACGCTTGCGTTGACCTTACCTGAGTCGGATCCACAATGGTTGGCTGCATTTGCGAAAGGTATGGCGGAGCTCGCTGAGCCAATAGGTTTGGTGTTAGTTGGTGGTGACACCACTAAGGGACCTCTGACCATTAGTCTACAAGTGCACGGTTATGTAGAAGCTGCACAGGCTGTGTTAAGGTCTGGAGCGAAACTTGGAGACGACATTTATGTCACTGGCACATTGGGTGACGCGGCAGCGGCCTTGCCAATAGTGACAGGGGAGTTGCAAGTATCGAGCGAACGCTTTGACTATTTTTACGAGCGTTACTGGCGTCCAAGCCCTAGGCTGATCGCGGGCATGGCGTTAAAACGCGTAGCGTCTGCCATGTTAGATGTATCGGATGGTATAGCGCAGGACATTCAACATATTCTAACGGCTTCTGGTGTCGGCGCGACTCTCAATGCTCAGTCTATTCCTATTTCAACTCAGCTTAAAAGTTGGCATGCTGATAGTGCAATAGGCATTGCTTTAACAGGTGGAGATGACTACGAACTGTGCTTTACTGCGGCACCAGAGCAAGCCTCAGAAGTGCAATTGATTATGCAAACCTTACATTTGCCTTGTACTCGAATTGGACAGATTTGTGAACAAGGGCTTACTATTCAAGGGTTCGATGGCGATCTGATCGGTTGGCAGCACTTTTAACGCTCAGCGTAAGCTGGCTTTTAACATTGATAATATAACGGGAAATATTATGGCAAATTCTGCCCCGGCGTCAGTATGGCGCAACCCTATTCATTTTTTAGCCTTTGGGCTTGGGTCAGGTGCTGCACCGAAAGCGCCAGGAACGTTTGGTACCTTAGCCGCAGTTCCTCTCTATTTATTAATGACGGGTCTTTCGGATACTCATTACTTCATTATGTTGTGTGTCACAGGGCTAGTAGGCATTTATCTGTGTGGCAAAACCTCACAAGACCTTGGGGTGCATGATCATTCAGGTATCGTTTGGGATGAATTTGTTGGCTATTGGATTACCATGTGGATGGCTCCAGTAGGCTGGTTTTATATTATTCTCGGCTTTGTTCTTTTTCGACTTTTCGACATTTTAAAGCCTTGGCCTATTTCTTGGGCAGATAAACAAGTGCATGGCGGATTGGGGATTATGCTGGACGACATCATAGCTGGAATCATGTCTTTTATCGTGTTGCAAGGCTTAGCTCATTTCGTATTTTAAGCGCATAAAAAAATGCCGCTATGAGAATTCATAGCGGCATTAACGTGTGCAGCGGAAAATTATTTCCAGCCACCTTTATCCATCAGTTCTACTGCTAAGCGGTTATTGTCACCTAACACGCTCAAAGATAGGGTGTCAGAGCGAAATTCGCCAAATGGTTGTAGGCTCTTAGGTGGCGCGACACCTTCAACGACAGGGTATTCATTATTAACATCTGCGTACCACTGTTGGCTCTCATGATTCGTTAGAAACTCCACTAATAAACGAGCATTGTCTTTGTTACTTGCTGATGCTGTCATGCCTATGCCACTCACATTAACGTGGGCACCACGGTCACCTTCTGCTTGGTTTGGCCAGAAAAGAGCAACCTTGTTATAGACTTCGCGATCAGCTGGGTTGCTGCTTTGGCCTAGGCGTCCAAAGTAGTAGGTGTTTGCCAAAGTAATGTTACAAACCCCAGCAGCCACTGCTTTTAATAGATCGGTATCCCCTCCAAAAGGAGGTCGAGCTAGGTTGTTAATGAAGCCGTTGATCCATTCTTGTGTTTTAGCTTCACCGTTTGCATCAATCATTGAAGCAACTAAAGACTGATTGTAAATATTAGAAGAAGAGCGGGTGCAGATTTGTCCTTTCCATTTTGGATCAGCTAAATCTTCGTAGGTTGAAAGGTCTGCTTTATCCACTTTTTCGGGGTTATAAAAAATCACCCTAGCTCTTTGCGAAAGCCCGTACCAGTAATGCTCTCGATCATGCAGGTGGCTTGGTACGACTTCATCTAGTGTGTCTGTTTCAAACGGTTGTAATACCCCTGCGTCTTTTGCACGGTAGAGACGACCAGCATCAACGGTAATGAAAACATCGGCTGGACTGGCATCGCCTTCTACTTTAAGGCGGCTTAGCAAGGTGTCGGCATTGCCTGTTACTAAGTTAACGTTAACGTCGTACTGTTTAGAGTAGGCATCTAAAGCAGGCGCGATTAAGGCTTCTTTGCGAGCGGAATAAACATTTAGTTCGCCGGCCGCTTGAGCTGCGCTCGTCAAAAAAGGTAAGGCAATAGATGTCGCAACAACAGATAAGGAGCTTAGTTTCATTGAACAATCCTATGAATAAGAAAACAACAGGTCAGAGTATAAGTGATATTGATTTTTATTAACAACATGAAAGGTGAGAACTTTACACTCTACTAAGGGGGATATTGAGTATCTTGTGTCAAGATTACGAGCTTTTTGAGCTAACACTAGTGGTGATCGTTGCGTCTTAAATGGGCTTCAAAGGCGCGGATAATCAAGGAGAGACCTAAAGTAAGAACAAGGTACATAAAGGCAACAACATTATAAGTTTCAAAGAACTGAAATGATGACGCGCTGAAGACTTTGCCAAGTTGAGTGATGTCTTGCACCCCCAACACTGACACCAAGGCAGAATCTTTGATCATGGCGACGAAATCATTACCTAGGGGCGGTAAGATCTTACGCATGGCTTGAGGAAGGATGATGAGTCGAAAGCGTTGCCAGCTTGATAAACCAAGCGCTTGAGCTGCCTCTATTTGTCCTTTGCTGACCTCTTGAATGCCAGCTCGAAATACTTCTGCAATGAAGGCGCTATAGCTAATGGAAAGGGCGAAAACGGCGCGCCATAGTAAGGTGAAGTCTCGAGTTCTGGCGCTTTCAACCCAGCCTGCTTCGATAGGCCACTGTAATAGCCAGTTGTACAGAGTGACCATTTCCGGTGCGGCAACAAAGGCAATGTAGAAAAGCAATACAAGGACAGGGATACCGCGGAATATTTCTACGTAAAAACGTGCGACCTCGCGTACCAAACGAAACCTTGAGAACCCAGCAAGGGCGATGATCAAGCCTAAGATGCTCGCCAGAAAGAAAGCAGAAATCGTTACACCTAGAGTGGTGAGTAAGCCCTTACTTAATGTGGTGGCAATACGATGGTAATCTTCATTGGCTACCATGTTCCATGTTAAAAGGAGTCCGATAATAATGGTGGCGACTAGCCACCAAGGGGTACGGTCAAGTGTCTTTTTCAATGTTTGTTCGGCTGTCTAAGTTAGCGAAGGGCATGAAGCATGCCCTGTGTGAGAGCATATGATTATTGATTGTAGTCAAAGAACCATTTTTTATTGAGCGTATCCATTGTTCCGTCTTTTTGCATGCTGCGAATGGCTGCATTTACCGGCTCTACTAGGTCGGAATTGGGAGTGAATATAAAGCCAAAGTCTTCTGTTCCTAGAGGGCCGCCAATGACTTTGAATGCACCTGGATTAGCGCCAATGTAACCACGGGCAGATGTGGCATCCATTAGAACGCTATCCACATCGCCTGATTTTAGCGCTTGAACGGAAGCGCCAAACGTTTCCAAAAGAGTAATGCGAGGGTTATCTTCATTGCCATCTAACACGTCATAGACAGCTACATAGAAGTTCGTCGTACCTGGTTGCGCCCCAAAGTATAGGTCCTCGTTGGCGGCAAATGACTCTGCATCAGTGAAGCGATCTTCATCAGCCCGTACCAGCATAAATTGTTGTGATGTTAGGTAGGGAATGGAAAAATCGATTTCTTGGGCTCTTTCTTCGGTGATGGTGATGCCATCCATACCGACATCGTATTGGCCTTGTTTAACGGCTTGGATCATGGTGTCCCAGCTACTTAATTGCCAATCAACTTTTGCATTTAGGCGTTTGGCGATTTCGTTCATGGCGTCGTATTCCCAACCGATGCCTTGGCCTGTATTCGGGTCAACAAAGTTTAGCGGTGTGTAAGCGTTCTCGGTCACCGCGACAATGGTGCGTCCTTCTAAGTTAGGTAGCTCTTGAGCAAAACTGAATGGGCTCAAAATAAGCAGAGACAAAACTGCTAAGCGCGGAAATATAGAAGGCATGTTATGTCCTCGTAGGATTAGATGTATGAGATGCAAAAAGAATCGTGCATTATACATACAGATGCTGATATCGGCCATTTGATTTTTCTCTATGGTGTAGTAACTAACCCTTGAAAAGCGTATATTCGGTGTTTTTCTTATGCTGAAAGAAGCCTTCTTAATATGACTCGACAATTAACTGCGCAGCAAGCATTTCAGACTCAGTGCTTATCTCAAATGGGAGTGAGTAGCTGGTTGTCTTCAGAGCATGAAGTAGAAGGGGTGGCATATTTTTCATCTCAACCTTGGCCTATGTTGGACGCCTTCGAAATTCAGCCTCCCAAACAAGTGTTAGACGCTTTTGCTCCAGTTACGGCCACTACTCAAAAGCTAGCCCCAGAAGAAAAAGACCAAACGGTTGCCAATTTACGAGAACAGCTTAATACTGGCCCAGAAATCATTGTTGAAGATTTGCAGCCAATAGAAGAGTTGGCGGTGGATATTGAAGTGGAAGCCCCTGCGGTAGACACTGGACAGCGCCGTGCTGCTTTGGATATTCGTTGTTATAACTTGTCAAATAAGTTGTTGTTAATAACGGATTTGCCGCAAGCGTTTTCTGATTTAGACGGTGTCGATAAACTAGCGGTAAACATGGCCCAAGCCTTGCTAAAAAGCTCGATAGACGAGTGGCAGACACGCCAGTTAAATTGGCCTGGAAAGCTTGTTAATCCTCATTTTTTGTATCGTCAAGATTGGCTGTTAGGTGCATTAGAAGGCCAGATTGAAGCCATGCTGACCGATTTTCAAGACCCCCTCAATATTATTATTGCGGGTGAAAATATTGCCAGTTTCTTAAGGGAACATTCGGTTAAGCGAGTCAATTCGGCTAATGTTGCTTATATAGCCAGTTTACCCGAACTGTACCGGATTCCTGAATTACGCAAAGAAGCTTGGCAAGAGATGCAGCAACAACTGTTTTCATAAAAATATTTTATCGCTCATTAAAGGGTATTTTCTTAGATGGACATGCACGTAAGACCGGCTATTTTAGCTGACTTGGATTCCTTGGTGCGCTTAGATCAAGATTCAAATCCATACCCATGGGGGGCGGGCTTAGTGAACGAGGCTCTGCAAAGCCGCTCGAATTGGGTGATAGAAGATACTTCTCGTCAGATTTTAGCATGGTTGTGCTCCTCCCCAGTTATTTGTGAGCAATCTGAACTTGAGTTGGTTTTGGTTGCCACTCAGGCTCGTCGCCAAGGATTAGCGCGGTGTGTGATTAATGTGTGGCTGTCGAGTCTTTCCCAGCAAGGTGCCAAAGAGTGTTTATTAGAGGTTCGTGAATCAAATATTGGGGCGATTGAACTCTATAGAAAGCTTGGCTTTAACCAAGTGGGGGTGCGTAAAGGGTACTATCCTAGTGACAATGGTCGAGAGGCCGCACATCTTTATACCTTGGTACTTCAAGCTCACTAATAAAGGAGAAACCTATGACAAAAGTATTAGTTCCTATAGCAAACGGTAATGAAGAAATCGAAGCGCTTACTATAATCGATGTGTTGCGCCGTGGGGGTGTGGAAGTGAGTGTCGCCAGTATTCATGAGTCTAAACAGGTGGAATTGGCTCATGGTTGCATATTGCAAGCCGATTGCTTGCTGCCTGAGGTACAAGATGAAATGTTTGATTCGATTGTGGTGTCAGGCGGTATGCCAGGCGCAGAACATCTAAGGGATTCTGCATTACTGGTAGACATGCTGGAGAAACACGACATCCAAGATGCCTTGCTAGGGGCTATTTGCGCGGCTCCGGCACTTGTTTTTGGTACTCATGGATTCGTGATGGATAAACAGGCAACCTGCTACCCAGGTTTTGAAAGTGGGTTAAAAGGAGCGGATTATGTTGCCGACCAACCTGTAGTGATGGACGGTAATATCATTACAGGGCAGGGACCGGCTGTAGCAATGGCATTTTCTTTGACTGTGCTAGCTAACCTTAAGGGCTATGAAGTAGCTCAAGAGGTTGCAGATGGTCTACTTTGTTAAAATTTAATACTGACTTTTTAGTCAGCTAAAAAGCAGGGAAAAGCCTGTAAAATTGTGGATTTACTGGTGATTGTAGGTGGACGTTTAGCGATCAAAAGAGTAAAATTGTACAGATTTTTAAGCGCAAGTTTCACTGCTGTTAATTCAGTGAAACTGTGCTGAGAACGCTATTTTAAAAAAGCGAGATGGGCCAATGGTTTGTCTCGCTTTTTTGCAACCTGACTGGCTTTATATGGGAGGCTCCTTTGGCGACAACAGCAATTCTAGCTCTTGAAGATGGCACAGTATTTAAAGGCGTGTCAATCGGAGCGGATGGCTCCTCAACAGCAGAAGTAGTATTCAATACTTCGATGACTGGCTATCAAGAAATTCTTACTGACCCTTCCTACGCACGACAAATGGTTACTTTAACCTACCCTCACATTGGTAATACGGGTGTTAACTCTGAAGACGAAGAGTCTAGCAAGGTATGGTGTGAAGGTTTAATTATTCGCGATTTGCCTTTGTTAGCAAGTAGCTGGCGCTCAGAAGAAACATTAGATGCATACTTAAAACGCCGTGGCGTGGTAGGTATTGCCGATATCGATACTCGTAAGCTTACTCGTATCTTACGCGAAAAAGGCGCTCAAGCTGGCTGTATTATGGCTGGTGACGACATTGATGAGGCAGCGGCAGTTGCGGCAGCGAAAGCTTTTCCTGGGTTAAAAGGCATGGACTTGGCGAAAGAAGTGACCGTTGCTGACAGTTACCAATGGACTGAGTCTACATGGGATCTTGTGAACGGCCATACAACGCCTGATAGCAGCGAATTCCATGTTGTTGCTTATGACTTTGGTGTGAAACGTAATATTCTTCGCATGTTGGTTGAGCGTGGATGCCGCCTAACAGTTGTGCCTGCTAAAACGCCGGCAAAAGAAGTGCTAGCCTTAAATCCAGATGGTGTTTTCCTTTCTAATGGCCCTGGTGATCCAGAGCCATGTGATTACGCCATTCAAGCCATTAAGGACATTCTTGCAACAGATACCCCAGTATTTGGTATTTGTTTAGGTCACCAATTATTGGCCTTGGCATCGGGCGCAAAAACTAAAAAAATGAAGTTCGGCCATCATGGTGCAAACCACCCTGTACAAGATATTAAACAGGGAACTGTGATGATAACGAGCCAGAACCACGGTTTTGCGGTTGATGAAGAGTCTTTGCCTGCTAACCTTGAAATGACTCATAAGTCTTTATTTGACGGCTCTTTGCAGGGTATTTCACGCACTGATAAGAGCGCTTTCAGTTTTCAAGGTCACCCAGAAGCAAGCCCGGGCCCACATGATGTCGCCCCCTTGTTTGATCAGTTTATTGAAAATATCAAAGCGGCCAAAGCCTAAATACAGGAGCGAATGAAACTATTATGCCAAAGCGTACTGACATAAAGAGCGTTTTAATTTTAGGTGCTGGCCCAATTGTTATTGGTCAGGCCTGTGAATTTGACTATTCTGGCGCCCAAGCCTGTAAAGCACTTCGCGAAGAAGGGTTCCGCGTTATTCTAGTTAACTCGAACCCTGCGACTATCATGACAGACCCTGTCATGGCAGATGCCACTTATATTGAGCCAATAGAGTGGAAAACAGTCGAAAAAATTATTGAAAAAGAACGTCCAGATGCGGTTTTACCGACTATGGGTGGTCAAACAGCATTGAACTGTGCGCTTGACCTTGAGCGTCACGGAGTGTTGGAAAAGTACAATGTTGAAATGATCGGTGCAACAGCTGACGCTATTGATAAAGCGGAAGATCGTCATCGTTTTGACGAAGCAATGAAATCCATTGGTCTTGAGTGTCCTCGTGCAGGCATCGCTCATAACATGGACGAAGCTTTACAAGTACAGAGTGAAGTGGGCTTTCCGTGTATTATTCGTCCATCTTTTACCATGGGTGGAACCGGTGGTGGTATCGCTTACAACATGGAAGAGTTTGAAGAAATTTGTACTCGAGGCCTTGATTTATCGCCTACCAATGAGTTGCTCATAGATGAATCTCTGATTGGCTGGAAAGAGTATGAAATGGAAGTGGTACGTGACAAAAATGATAACTGTATCATTGTTTGTGCCATTGAAAACTTCGATGCCATGGGCGTACACACAGGTGACTCCATTACCGTTGCGCCAGCGCAAACTCTAACGGATAAAGAATACCAAATCATGCGTAATGCCTCTTTGGCGGTACTGCGTGAAATTGGTGTGGAAACGGGTGGTTCTAACGTACAGTTCGGCATGGACCCGAAAACGGGCCGTCTAGTCGTTATTGAAATGAACCCGCGTGTTTCACGTTCTTCTGCTTTGGCTTCTAAAGCGACGGGCTTCCCTATTGCTAAGATTGCCGCGAAGCTGGCGATTGGCTATACCCTTGATGAGTTGCAAAACGACATCACAGGTGGTCAAACTCCTGCTAGTTTTGAGCCTGCTATCGATTATGTTGTTACCAAGATTCCTCGCTTCACTTTTGAAAAATTCCCAACAGCGAATGACCGTTTAACAACTCAAATGAAGTCTGTTGGTGAAGTAATGGCTATTGGCCGTAGCTTCCAAGAGTCGATGCAGAAAGCATTGCGCGGCTTAGAAGTTGGCTCAGATGGCTTCAACCCGCAGTTAGATTTGTCTGAAGAGAACAGCAAAGAAAAATTGGCTTACGAATTACAATCCCCGGGTGCTGATCGTATTTGGTATATCGGTGATGCATTCCGTGCGGGCATGAGCGTTGAAGAGCTTTACGCAGTAACGGGCGTTGATCCATGGTTCTTGGTGCAAATCGAAGACATCATTAAAGAAGAACAAGCCCTAGCGAACAAAGGTTTAGTCGATCTAGATCATGATGTATTGCGCCGACTAAAGAGAAAAGGTTTCTCAGATGCGCGCCTAGCAAGCTTGCTTGATGTAACTGAAAAGTCATTGCGTGAGCGTCGTTACTTAGTTGATGTACACCCTGTCTACAAGCGTGTTGATACGTGTGCGGCTGAGTTCGCAACTAATACAGCCTACATGTATTCCACTTATGAAGATGAGTGTGAAGCGGCTCCTAGTGACAAAGAGAAAGTCATTATTCTAGGAGGCGGACCTAACCGTATCGGACAAGGTATCGAATTTGATTACTGTTGTGTTCATGCGGCATTAGGTCTTCGTGAAGACGGTTTTGAAACCATCATGGTGAACTGTAACCCTGAAACAGTTTCTACCGACTACGACACTTCGGATCGCTTATACTTTGAACCGGTTACTCTTGAAGACGTATTAGAGATTGTTCGCACTGAAAAGCCTAAAGGCGTGATCGTTCAATTTGGTGGACAGACACCACTGAAGATTGCCCGTGCTCTACAAAATGAAGGTGTACCTATTATAGGTACAACACCAGAAGCGATTGACCGCGCAGAAGACCGTGAACGTTTCCAAAGCATGATTCAACGCCTTGGCTACAAGCAGCCTCGCAATGCTACGGTACGTAGTGCTGAGCAAGCGGCGGTGAAAGCGTCTGAGATTGGTTATCCGCTAGTAGTGCGTCCGTCGTATGTATTGGGTGGTCGAGCAATGGAAATCGTCTATAACGAGAAAGAGCTTAATCGTTATATGACATCTGCTGTTAAGGTGTCTAATGATAGCCCTGTACTTCTTGACCATTTCTTAAATGCGGCCATTGAGGTTGATATCGACTGTGTATCAGACGGTCAACAGGTTGTGATCGGTGGTATTATGCAACACATCGAACAAGCGGGGGTTCACTCTGGTGACTCTGCATGTTCATTGCCTCCTTACTCTTTGCCTGCGAACATTCAAGATGACATTCGCAGCATGATTAAGAGAATGGCTCTTGAGCTTGGTGTAGTTGGTCTTATGAATACACAGCTTGCTGTTCAGGATGGTGAAATCTTCGTTATCGAAGTAAACCCACGTGCCTCTCGTACTGTGCCTTTTGTGTCTAAATGTATTGGTCGTTCCCTAGCGCAAGTCGCCGCGCTTGTTATGTCTGGTAAGACTCTAGCTGAACTTGGCTTTACTGAGGAAATCGTACCTTCTTATTACAGCGTAAAAGAAGCGGTTTTCCCATTCAACAAGTTCCAAGGCGTTGATCCTATTCTTGGCCCTGAAATGAAGTCAACGGGTGAAGTAATGGGGGTTGGTGACACCTTTGCTGAAGCCTTTGGCAAAGCAGTTCTTGGTGGCGGTACTGAGCTACCAACTTCTGGCCGAGCGTTCATCAGTGTGCGTGATATGGATAAACTGGGAGCTGTTGAAGTAGCTCGCCGTTTAGCTGGTTTAGGTTTCGACCTAGTGGGGACGGAAGGAACGGCTAAGTTCTTAACGGAGCAAGGTGTTGATGTTCGCAAGGTAAACAAGGTCAATGAAGGCCGTCCACATATTGTTGATATGTTGAAAAACGGTGAAATTGACTACATTGTGAATACCACATCTGGTACTCAAGCCATTGCTGACTCTTCTGTGATTCGTCGTACAGCATTACAGCGTAAGGTTTGTTACACTACAACATTGGCCGGTGCTGAAGCGACAAGTTTGGCGATCAGTCTGAACGGCGAAACTAAAGTCAGAAGATTACAAGAATTGCACTTGAGGAAATAATGAATAAGGTTCCAATGACAGTTGAAGGTGAAGGCGCTCTTAGAAAAGAGCTGAATCACCTAAAAAGCGTTGTTCGTCCTCGCGTGATTGCGGATATCGCAGAAGCACGTGAGCACGGCGACCTAAAAGAAAACGCTGAATACCACGCGGCTCGCGAAGAGCAGGGGTTCACTGAAGGCCGTATTAAGGAAATTGAAGGTAAACTGGCAGACGCGCAAGTTATTGATGTTGCTGCTATGCCTGCTTCTTCAAAAGTGATTTTCGGAACGACAGTAACCTTGTATAACATAGATACTGAAGAAACAGTGACTTACAAGATAGTGGGTGACGATGAGTCTGATGTGAAAGCGAAGAAAATTTCTTATGCTTCACCAATCGCTAAAGCGATTATCGGTAAAATGGAAGGCGACGAGATCGTTGTAAAAATTCCAAGCGGTGAAGCAACATACGAAATTGAACAAGTAGAATACATCTAACCTCCTTGTTGCATTCCACTGATCAACCACCTAGCGAGCACTCGCTAGGTGGTTTTTTTATTCTCCACCCTCTTACCCTTACCAAGACAGGCATGCTTATTTAGTCGTGCTTACCAAGACAGGCATATTTATTTAGAGCGACGTCCTAAATTTGTTCTACACTTTAGTTCTATGTTCTCAAGGAAGAGGAACGAGCTATGGCGATCGCAAGAAGTCAGCTGGTGAGTGTGCAAGACACGCCTTTTTACCACTGTGTTTCCCGTTGTGTGAGACGGGCATTTCTATGTGGAGAAGACCCATTAACTGGGGTAAGTTATGAACACAGACGAGCTTGGGTTGAGAAGCGTATATTGTACCTAGCCAGTGTGTTTTCCATTGATATCTGTGCTTATGCCGTAATGAGTAATCACTTGCATTTGGTACTGCACATCAACCTTCAAAAGGTGAACGCTTGGTCCACCATGGAAGTGCTAAGAAGGTGGCATAAACTTCATAAAGGAACGACGTTTACCCAGCAATTTGTGAAAGGGGAAGCGCTGCCTGAACATACTCTAGCTTTAGTAGAAGAAACCGCAAACACCTATCGAAATCGTCTTTGTGACCTAAGTTGGTTTATGAAAGAATTGAACGAGCCTATCGCAAGAAAAGCCAATGAAGAGGATGATTGTACGGGGCATTTTTGGGAAGGAAGGTTCAAATCTCAAGCCTTGTTAGACGAGGCTGCACTTATCGCTTGTATGGCGTATGTAGACCTAAATCCTATAAGAACAGGCGTATCTAACACTCCTGAAAAATCAGACTTTACCAGTATTAAGCAGCGTATTAATGCACTCAAACAAAAACGACAACCGAAAGCACTATTTTCTTTCGTAGGGAATCCAAGAGACTTAATGCCAGCAGGCCTTCCTTTTGTGTTAACGGATTACGTGGAATTGGTTGATATAACAGGGCGTATTCTAAAATCAGGTAAAAAAGGCGCAATAAATGCTTCATTAGCTCCCATTTTACAAAGGCTCAACATATCTTCAGAGAACTGGCTGTGTATATCGACAGAGTTTGAAGAAAGAACAAGTGGGATCGTCGGGCAAGAGAGTTCCATTCAGTATTATTGTGAATGCCATTCTAGAAGAAGAAAACCAGACAAAAAAACTTTCCATAAGCTAGCTTAGCATTTGAAAGCGGCTACATTCCCCTCATAGTATTAATTAGCCACTGGCTAAGGATCCCCCTTGCCTAGCCTTCTTGTTTAGGCCTTTAGAACGATTAAAATAGTTGGTAAGAAGCACAGAATTCCTTTTAATAGAGAACTTAAAGTTCAGAAATAAGAAAATTGATCAAAGCAGGTGATCTTTTAAAGTTAATTATATGCCTGTCTTAGTTTAATCGTGCCTGTCTTGCTTAGGGCTGGTAGTGTGTAGAGTATGTTAATGGAACAGGAATGTATGATGACGCCAAAAGAGGTTGGAGAAGCCTACGATACAATTACTCATTTATGGGATGAGGGTAGGTTTGATTGCTCAAATGGAATAGAAGCACTTAAAAAGGCTCTCTTTTTCTTAGAAGCTCGCAAAAGCGGAGGCAAGCTTGCCCTAGATGTAGGTTGTGGACGGACAGGGCGTTTTATAGGTTATTTGTCTGCTATTAGGTGGCAAGTCGATGGGGTAGATGTATCCGCTAAGATGCTTAGTTTGGCTAGGCAGAGGCATCCTAAAGTTCAATTTTATAATGAAGATATCTGTCAATGGGAGCTGCCTAAGCAATATGACTTTATCATCGCTTGGGATAGCATTTGGCATGTGCCATTAGCTGAGCAAGAAAGAGTTATGAAAAAGCTTATTGATGGGCTTGCTCCTCATGGAGTGCTGCTGTTCTCTTTTGGTGGTGTGTTTGAACGAGGCGAGCATGTGGATAGCAATATGGGGCCGCAAGTATATTACTCAAGTCTTGGGGTAAATGGCTTTTTAGACATTCTCACTCGATTAAACTGTCTTTGCCGACATTTGGAGTTTGATCAGTATCCATCGGAGCATGCCTATCTGATTGTAGAAAAGCTAGGGTAATTACGATTTATTATATATTTTTTATTGAAAGAGTTTGTGATTAAAAATGGATTATCTATCTAATATAACTCTATATACTCTCTCGTATTGAATTTTGGTGATTAAATTAACGGGAGAAGAGCATGTCTCATCAAATTATTACTGATTTAAACAGTCGCTACACGGCAAAAAAATACGATGCAGATAAGCGCATCTCTAACGAAGATATTGCTGTTATTAAAGAAGCAATTCGCTTGTCTGCTTCCTCAATTAACTCTCAACCATGGAAGTTTATTTTGGTTGAAAGCGAGGAGGGTAAGCAGCGCTTACATGATACATTCGAAAACAAACATCAATTTAATCAACTGCATGCGAAACAAGCATCCCATACCATCTTGTTAGCATACGATCCAAAGTTTACAAAAGATAAGTTCCGTAAGCGTGTTGATGCTGAAGTGAGTTCAGGTCACTTACCTGCAGAAATGTACGATACCTTTATGGGGGCTTATGCGTTTGCTGAAATGAATACGGATGAGAGTGGAGATAATGGCAGCTGGACAAAGGCGCAAGTGTATTTAGCCTTGGGTAACTTGCTGCATACTTTGGCTCGTTTAGGGATTGCTTCTACGCCTATGGAGGGAGTGGATCCTGAGCTAATTGGTGAGCTGTTTGAGAAAGAGTTAGACGGCCATGTTTGTGAAGTAGCTGTTGCTATGGGGTACCACAAAGATGGTGAAGACTGGAATCGCGGCCTACCTAAAGCGCGATTAGCCATAGATGATGTGATCACGACTGTTTAAGAAGTCCGGATACTCTGAGCCGTTAGTTTTCAAACAAAGCTAACGGCTTTTTTATGGCATGATTCTTCTCATTTGACCATAATAAAAGCTGAGTTGGTACTGTGGGTGGGGAAGTCATGAAGTGGTTGCGACAGAGAGTCTATGTAGGCCTTACTTTATCCTGCTCTGTAGTTTATGCGACTCAAGACATCAACACGGGCCCTTCGCAGCTATCTCATGAGCGAACTGTTTTATTAAGCTGTACGGCTTTGGCGAACTTGCTAGAACAGCGCCAAGATTATTCTATTTTGTACGATTTAGCCTTGGAGAGAGAAAGCAATAAAGCGGCGTTGAACTCAGAGCTCTTGGCTCAGCAAGCCTTTTGGAAAAACGAAGTGGCAGGGCTAACCGAGTCTCAAAGGCGAACCGTTTATAGTGTCAATTATTCTCGATCGTGTTTGTCAATTCTGTATTCGCAGAATGTTGTTTTGCCGAACTAATCGTTAATATAATAATGCTTTGAGTCTATCCAATTCAGAGGTTATGAATGTCCACCCTTCCTCCTTGTCCTAAATGTCAGTCTGAATACGTTTATCAAGACCAATTAAGTTTAGTTTGCCCAGAATGTGCTTTTGAATGGAGCCCAGACGACAAAGAAGAAGCTCAAGATCTGTTCCAAATAAAAGATGCCAATGGCACAGAGTTGCAAGAAGGCGATAAGATAACATTAGCGAAAGACTTAAAGGTTAAAGGTAGCTCTTTAGTTCTGAAAATTGGCACTAAAGGGCTAATTAAGCGAATCCACGATAAAAAAGATCACCAGCTTGATTGTAAGTTAGATGGGGCTGGAGACATGATGGTGACTGCAAAGTTTGTGAAAAAAGCATAATTTTCCTTTCTTATTTGTTTTATGCAATATCATAGTATTATTTATCGGGTAATATTGTGGCAGTAATTCAAAGAACAGGAAGATGATATGGCATTTACAGGGCAAACGAATTTTAAGCAGGCTTTATTAGGGGCGTTGTTAATCGCTGCTACCACAGAAAGTGTTGCGCAGGAAGATCACCCTCCCCATGGTCCAGGACCAGGTGGCCGGCCTTCTCCTGAAGACTCTGCCGAAAATGCTGCCATTCAAGCACGAATGGGGGACGTTAGTAGTCAAATGGGTTTTCTTGAGATTCCAACAGCAGTGGCCGCTTGCAGTAGTGACACAGGTCTAACCCGTTTGGTGTGTTTAACTGAAGTGCTTAAAGCAAGTCTATCTGATGAACTGCTAGAATTGCTCCAGCTCGATTATTCTGTTTCTGAAGCTCAGAATTGGAGCAATTTACCAGCTGGGGCATTTCCAGCGAGACCGGGTGCTTTTCTTGGCGAATTTAGCGCTGAGCAACGGGGTATTGTCAAAGCGATTCTCATGGAAGCGACAGGCGCTGATGACAATGAAGGCTTTGACGAAATAGTACAAACCCTAAATGCTGATGATTATATTGGCACGGTAAGTACAGATTACAAAGCAGGCTATTCTTCCTACAACGGTAAAATTGCGTTCTTGGGTGAGCCCTCTGAGCAGGGAACGTGGCAATTGTATTATGGCGGCCATCACTTTGCTTTTTCCAATACCTACTCCAATGGCAAGTTAGTTGGGGCAACACCTTCATTCCGGGGTATTGAGCCTTTCCCTTCCTTTGAAATGAATGGTCGAACGAACATTCCAATGCTACAAGAAAGAGATGCATTTGCAGCATTACTGAACTCTCTAAACGATACGCAACTGGCAGAGGCACGATTAGAAGGAACGTACCGAGACATCCTAGCAGGTCCTCAGGCAGATGATGCAATTCCTGAAGAGCAAGAAGGGATCAGTGTTTCCGAACTCAGTGATGAACAGCAAGATTTGCTGATGGCGGCAGTAAAAACCTACGTTGCAGATATCTCTGAAGTTGAAGCTAAGCACTACATGGAAAAATACACCGCTGAGCTAGATAGCACTGTCTTGGGGTTCTCTGGCACCGTCGATGTAAATAGCGAAGACGACTATGTTCGGATTCATGGTCCTTCCCTCTGGCTTGAGTTTTCTTTGCAGTCGAATAAATCCACCCCGACGGAAGGGAATCACCCTCATTCAGTGTGGCGTGATATAAACGATGATTACGGCGGCCAAGAGGAATGATGGGAGTGTTGTTAAAGCGAGCCATTAGGCTCGCATTAATGTCTCTGGCTTTTAGTGCTCATATTGCTTTTGCTCACTCTTTGCCTGGTAGTGTGCTGACTTTTTCTCAACAAGGGACATCACTAAAGCTTACAGTGAAGTTTCCTTTGGAAGACCTAGCTATCGCGGAAGAGTACTTTCACTCATTAGAAAAAAATCCCTCAACAGGACCCCTGTCAAAGCAAGACCAAGAGTACTTGTTTACCTATTTTCAGCAGCACCTAGAAATCCAAAAAGACTCTAAAACGCTGCCTTATAGCCTAATAGATGCAGAACTAAAAAGTGCTTACCACCACGACCTAGGAAATTATGTGTTGGTGGTTTCGCATCTTACATTTTCCCTAGACTCCGCGAACGCAGCGCTGCCTCTTGTTCTGGATTATGAGGCCATTATGCATGAAGTTCGTAGTCATCGAGCGAATGTTTATTGGCAAAGGGTAGATGGAGCGCTAGAAAAACTATCAAGCTTTCGATTTAAAAGAGTAGAAGGCAAAGTAGTTACTTACCCTCTACATCATTCTTAGTCTTATACGCCTTTTTCATTACCCCATAAATACACATGAAGTTGTGGCAAAACAGTGGTATCGAACCAGCCGCGTTGAATCACTTCATCCACTAAATTCAGTGTTTTGGATGTTAAAGTATCTATACTTGGCGAACCTTCTAACTCTAGGTTACAAGGCTGAAGGTAAAGAGGGATACTTGGGTATGAGGATTTGAGTTCCTCGGCCCACCTTAAATCCTTCTCGTCAGCAATGACGATCTTTAAGGTTTTGTCTGCGCTCTTTGCTTGCTCTAACGCTATGTCAAAGCGCATTTTGTCAAACTTCATTTTACTGGAAGGGGGTTTGGGGCTGAGTGTAAGGTAATCGAGCTCAGCAAACCAAGCTGCACTAATACTGCCTTGAGTTTCCATTGCAAAGGTATAACCTTTGGCTTTGCCAAGTCGGATTAGCTCTGACAAATCTTGAGTGGCGGGGTTTCCGCCAGACAGAGTTACCAAAATAGGTTTACTTCCACTCAATACTTCGACTTGATTGAAAACATCCTCAGCAGACATATCTCTCCAATCGTTCTTGTACTTTTTGTCCACTGCATGAAGTGTGTCGCACCAACTGCAACGGTAATCACAACCGCCTGTTCGTACGAAAACCGTAGGCGTTCCTATGAGCGCCCCTTCGCCTTGTATCGTTGGGCCAAAAATTTCTGAAATCGCAATCATGGTCGATATTCCGCCCATGTTTTTGGTGTTTCAGACACACTTACTGCACTGACTTCTGACCAACGCTTTTTACTCCACTGGTAAAGGTGTTGAGCCAAACGTTCAGCAGTGGTGTTCTCGGCGTCAAGCATATCATTCAGGTGGCGATGGTCGAGCGTTTCATCGATATAGATTTTGAAATCGGCAAGCTCGCGGTAATCCCGAACAAACCCCACACTGTTCAATGTGTCAGAAGTCAGTTCGATGATAACCTCATAATTATGACCATGCAGGCGACTGCAGGGGTGAGAATCGGGTAAGCCTTGCAACTGATGCGAGGCAGAAAATTGAAAAGATTTACGAATACGAAACATAATGCATTGTCCTAATGGTTAATAACAATGCAGCACTCATCCCCTAAAAAATTTAGGTTCGTGTTTTTTACCTGGTGCTACGACAGGGCCAAAAAAGGCGCGGTTAGTATACACCCACTTGCCAGTCTTCCATAGTGTGACGGGGGTTCGGTTGTGAGGCGTGAGCCGAATAGATCAATTAATCGGCTCATAAAAGTGCATAATTGTGAGCCGAATAGAGTGTTTATTCGGCTCATAAAAATGTGGTATTGTGAGCCAAATAGATTGATTAATCGGCTCATACTTATGAAATACAGCTGGCAACACCCAGATTGGCCAAACTTTGTCTTTGAAGAAGCGCAATGCAAGGAGGCTTTGTATCGTTACGCTTTGGAAGCAGGACGTTTGACAGGTGGAACGAGTCAGCTTGAAAGTGCTCTGCAATACGACGCTTACATTGACCTTATGGTGAATGAAGCCATTCATACCAGTCAAATAGAGGGCGAGCGTTTGGATAGAGATGACGTGCGCTCTTCTATAAAGAACTTCTTAGGTTTGAGTTATCCTCCGACACGAGTTGCTGATCCACGAGCAGAAGGAATAGCGGCTTTGATGGTAGATTTACGTAATCACTTTGCAGGGGAACTGACAAAAGACACTTTGTTTCAGTGGCATCGGTTGGTTCTTCCTCAGCAAAAAAACAGCTTACTTTCTCGTGACCTTAAGGTTGGTCAATGGCGAGACTCCGAAGAACCAATGCAAATCGTCTCTGGTCCAATTGGTTATGAAAAAGTGCATTACGAAGCGCCGCCAGCTGATCAAGTGGATGCAGAAATAACTCGATTTCTAGATTGGTTTAATCACTCTAATCCATTAACTGAAGAGCGAGGAATTGAGTTGTCTGGTCCTGTTCGAGCAGCTATCGCCCATTTGTGGTTTGAAACCATTCACCCATTTGATGATGGCAACGGTCGAGTAGGGCGCGCGATTGCAGAAATGGCATTGGCTCAAGACCTGAACCGACCGCCATTATTGAGCCTGTCTACAGTGATAGAGAAAGATAAAAACGCCTATTACAATGGACTAAACAAAGCCAGCCAGTTCGATTTAGACATCACGGATTGGGTCACATGGTTCGTCAATTCCGTTTTATTAGCGCAACAAGAAGCCGCTCAGAAAGTTGATTTTGTGCTGAAAAAAGCCAAATTCTGGGAAAAACATAAACACACCGAACTGAATGAGCGTCAAAAGAAAGTGCTTAACAAACTCTTGAATGCCGGAGCAGAAGGCTTTGAAGGCGGCATGACGGCGAAGAAATACATGAGCATCACCAGTAGCTCCAAAGCCACCGCCACCCGTGATCTTAGTGACTTGGTTGAGAAAGAGTATCTGTGTCGTTTAGAAGGCGGCGGCAGGAGTGCGAGGTATGGGGTGAAGCTCTAGTTACTAATAAATAAGTCTTTCATTAATATTCTGCATTAGTATATCTATTAGAAAGGTCCTGTTGCCTTTCAATCCAAGCGTCAAACATATCTGGATCCTTTGCTGCTTCAAGCATTTCTTGTAAGTTGTCATTATCCATAGCGAGGTTTAGTCCACTTAGAGCGAACTTCCAAGCATTTGGAAGAGCAGTGTCAGATAGATACTTATCAAAAGCATCGAGCTTTAAGCAGGTATCTTCGAATATTTCTTTATCTATCGGGAGGTGATTGAAGTGGACGCTACCCTTTCTGCCAGACATGCTGGCTGGTACAGTTCCAATATCCCCGAGAAGGAAGAAAAACGATTGGCCTTCTTTTTCAAAACCTCCATGCGCAAATGTGTTTCGATATTTCTCTTTTATTTTATGTAAATTCTCATAATCTTCGTTCTCTTCTTTATTAATATTGAGGACTTTCTCGAGCTTTTTAGACCAAACTTTACCAACAAATTTTTTTATATCATCTTGTTGCCTGTTGTAATTGGAAAAAGGAAGTGCAAGTACTAAAAAATGCTCTAAACGACTAAAATAAGCATCAATCATCGCTAGTGTATAGTGTCCTCCTTCATGACTAGCGTTGCTTGTTGCCCCGAAGTATTTAACTATTTCTTTAATATCCTTTATATCATCTTTCATTTATTGTGGAGTGTAATTCAACTCTGCTTGTTCTCTAAAGTAGTGATATCGATCATCAAGGTGATTGAATTGGTTGGAGATGGTTATATTTCCGTCTTTTATTTGTTGTTTAGCAAAGTCTTCAAGAATATTTTTTTCAGCTGATTTGAGGGATTTTTCAAGTTTTCCTAAAACTTCTTTTGGCTTTGCTTTAGTGTTTTTTTACAGAGTAAAAGTATAAACCGAATTTCTCATTCGAAATTGCGCAGTCTTCCCCTTTATAGGTAAACGGGATTATCCAATACATCTTTTCTTCAGGATGTCCTAAGGGGAATTGACAGATTCCTTGTAAAAGAAATCGTAATAGATTTGGAGAAGGGAATTGGCTTCTTGGAATTGAGTGGCGTTCTGAATTAGACCGTATCAATGCTGGAGAGCTTTCTTTTGCTGGTGCATAGTCTTTCAAGCGACGCTTGATATGTTCGGTTGGAGTCATTAGGTAAGCTCTTGTCAGTTAATGTTGGTGGCATCTAGATATATTTATTGATACTAAAAGGCTTTGTATTTCACTGCTAGTGAAAACATGAAATACGCTATATCAGAAAATATCATAACCTTCTTAAGCTTGCCGTTCTAAGATATGAATTATGAAAATCAAGGGGCGTTTCGATGAGGTAGGCGCGAGTTTCGAAGAGAAACGCCCCTTGGTTTTATGTCATGTGATGCAGTAGTCGGGCTAAAGCCGCGACTTACAACACGCTTTGTTTTCAACGGCACATTACGGTCTTTTCTTCTACATCGTACTCTACAATATGTGGTCGAGCGAAGAGAAACGCCGCTTGGTTGGCGTTGTTTATAATCGTTAAGACAGTGCGGTGCCGGGCTAAAGCCGCGACCTACCCTGAGAGGTAAGGCGTAGGCCAAGTCTCATTCGATGTGACATAAAAAAACACCAGCCGAGGCTGGTGTTTTTAGTTCAATGTAAAAAAGCGAGCAGCTTAAGACTGAGCTTTCTTAAAAGCTTCAATTAGTGCTTGGGTTGAAGCATCCAGTGCGCTGTTGTCGCTGTCGCTAACAAGGCGGTTATAGATGTCTGTTCCCAATACTTTGCCCAGCTCAACACCCCATTGGTCAAACGAGTTAATTCCCCAAATTGTGCCTTGTACAAAAGTACGGTGCTCATAAAGGGCGATTAAAGCACCAACGGTAGCTGGTGTCATTTTCTCGGTCAGTAGTGTGTTGCTAGGGCGGTTACCTTTAATCACCTTGTGAGGAGCAACTGTTTCTACCTGCTCTTCACTGGCGCCAGCGTCACGCAGCTCCTGTTTGGCCTGCTCAAGGCTCTTACCAACCATTAGTGCTTGGGACTGGCTAAGGCAGTTTGCAAACAAATGAGCGTGGTGTTCGCCAATCGGGTTATGGCTTACTAAGGGTGCGATGAAATCCACAGGTACAAGGCGTGTGCCTTGGTGTAAAAGCTGATGGTAAGCGTGTTGCCCATTTGTACCAGCGCCACCCCAAATGATAGGGCCAGTGTCAGTTGCTACGCCATCGCCATTTAATAGGTTCGCTTTACCGTTACTTTCCATGTCCAGCTGCTGAATGTGGGCAGGCATGGCACGAAGGTAATGGTCGTATGGAATCAGGGCATGAGTTTGAGCATTATGGAAGTTGATATACCAAACCCCTAATGCCCCCATGATGACAGGTAGGTTTTCTTCAAATGGTGCCGTGCGGAAATGCTCGTCCATTTGATGTGCGCCATCAAGTAGCTGGTAGAAGTTGTCCATGCCTACGGCAATTGCCACAGGAAGACCAATGGCAGACCATAGAGAATAACGGCCACCAACCCAATCCCACATAGGGAAGATGTTTTCTTCAGCCATACCGAAATCAACAGCTTTTTTCACGTTCGAGCTGACCGCAGCGAAGTGTTTACTTACTGTCTCTTGAGTGCCGCCATTTGCTAAGAACCATTCACGGGCTGCGTTAGCATTAGACAAGGTTTCTAAGGTGCCAAAGGTCTTAGAGGAAATGACAAAGACAGTCGTTTCAGGGTTTAGTTGTTTCAGCTTTCCTGAAATGTCAGAGCCATCAATGTTAGCAACAAAATGTACTTTTATGCTGTCGTTTGCATAAGGTGTTAGGGCCTCTGCAACGACTTTAGGGCCTAGGTATGAACCACCGATGCCAATGGAAACAACATCAGTGATTTTTTGGTCGCTGTAACCACGCCATTCACCACTGTGTAGTTGCTTAACAAACTTTTCCATTTGCTCAAGTGTCGCACGAACCTCAGCAAGTACGTTAACACCATCAACCATCAGTGTTTCTTGTGCTTGGCTCGCTCTAAGGGCGATATGAAGAACAGAACGATCTTCGGTGTTGTTTATATGAGCACCGCTGAACATGCCCTCGATCGCTTCATTTAGGCCTGCTTGTGTAGCGAGCTCATTAAGCAAAGAAAGAGTCTTGTCACTTGCGCGATTTTTAGCGAAGTCTAGTGTCCAGCCTGCCGCTTGCGCACAGTATTTTTCAGCACGATTAGGGTCTTCTGCGAACAAAGAGTTGATGTCTTTGTTGGCCATTTCTTGTTGATGCTCAGTTAGTTTCTGCCAAGCGGCTAATTCTGTGGGTGAGCGCATTACAATCTCCCTAGTTTAATGAAAGTGAATTAGGCAAGTTCTAATCGCACGTTATCTATTAGGCGTGCGCTGCCTAGGTATGCCGCAGCCAAAATGACTAGGCGTTTCTCTTCCTCTGATGGTATTTGTAAGTTATGTTGTGCGCGTATTTCAAAATAATCACGACGGAATCCAGCCGCTTCAAGCTTCTGCTGAGCTTGTTTGCGAATGTCCTCGTGACTCGCACTGTTTGTTATGAGCGCTTCTTTCGCCCATAACAGGGTTTGATACATTGCCGGAGCAATGTGTCTTTCTTCCTTAGTTAAGTAACCATTACGAGAGCTCATAGCAAGCCCGTCATGGTTACGAGCGGTATCAACTCCTATGATCTGAATGCTGGAACTTAAATCACGCACCATGTTTTCGATCACTTTTAATTGTTGATAATCTTTATTACCAAAGATCGCACAATCAGGTTGAACAATGTTAAATAATTTTGTGACAACGGTCGAGACGCCAACAAAATGCCCCGGTCTTGAAGATCCGCATAAAATATCAGAAATGCCAGTCACTTCGATCTGTGTTTGGCTACGCTTGCCGTCAGGGTACATTTCTAGCGCATCTGGAGCAAAAAGGTAATGACAGCCGTTTTCTTCAAGGAGTTGCTGATCTTCTTTGAGGGTTTTAGGGTAGCGTTCTAAGTCTTCATTGGCTGAAAACTGCATCGGATTCACAAAAATAGACGACACAATGACATCACCTTCTTTGGTGGCTCGTCTAATTAAAGACATGTGTCCATCGTGTAAATTCCCCATAGTAGGGACAAACACTATGCGCTTGTCTTGTAGCCTTTCAACTTTTAGGGCAGATCGTAGCTCTTTGGTAGTGTGAAATGTTTTCATGACTTAAACCCGTGCTCTGCTCCTGGGAAAATACCTTTTTTAACTTCGTCTACGTACGCTTCGATGGCTTGTTGAACGTTTCGGCCATCGCTAAGGAAGTTTTTCACGAAGCGAGGAGTATGCCCCAAGTTAATACCAAGCATGTCATGTAAAACTAGCACTTGGCCATCGGTATGTTGGCCAGCGCCAATGCCTATCGTTGGGACAGGTACGGTGTCAGTTAAAGTTTGTCCAAGCTCTGTAGGAATGCATTCATAAAGTAAAATGTCGGCGCCTGCTGCGACTAAATCCAGTGATTCTTGTAGCAGTAGCTCTGCGGCAGTGTCACCTTTGCCTTGAACTTTATAGCCTCCGAGCTTGTGAACAGATTGGGGTGTTAAGCCAAGGTGTGCACAGACAGGAATACCTCTTTGACTGAGTAACTGGACCGTCTCGGCTAACCAGCTACCGCCCTCTAGTTTCACCATACTAGCGCCAGATTGCATCAGTTTGGCAGCGTTATCGAGCGCTTGTTCTGGAGTGCTATAACTCATAAATGGCATGTCCGCCAAAATGAAAGCATTGCTGTTGCCGCGCTTTACGGCTGCAGTGTGGTAGCACATATCTTCTATGGTAACAGGTAGGGTACTGTCTTGACCCTGAATGACCATTCCAAGAGAGTCTCCAACCAAAATTGTGTCTATACCAGCCACGTTCATAACGTGAGTAAAGGAGGCATCATAGCTGGTAAGGCAGGTGATTTTTTCCTTCTCTTGCTTCATCTTTTTGAGAGTCGAAAGAGTAACGGGTTTGCTAACTTTAGTTTGAGACTTATCTGAATACATAGCTTTATTCTTCTTTAATAATAACAAGATCGCTGGTGTCCAGCGGTTCTAAATGTTGCGTAACGGTCTGGCCATCAGGCAACACCAAGTCGGCTGCTAGATCACATAATGGTTGCATGACAAAACCGCGTTCCAGCATAAAGCGGTGCGGTACAGTTAAGCGCTCATCCTCTATTGTAAGTGATCCATAGAGTAAAATATCTAAATCTAGGGTACGAGGGCCCCAGTGCCTTTCTCTGACTCTACGTTGAGATTGTTCTATACCTTGTAAAACATCAAGCAAATCATGGGGGGAGAGTAAAGTGGAGAAAGAGGCAACAGCATTAACAAAATCCGGTTGGTCTTGGGGGCCAACCGGTTTGCTAGAATACAGGTTTGAAACTTCAACCTGATCGAGATCAGGGTGCTGCTGAAGAGTGTGTAGGGCTCTAAGTAGCTGTTCTTTAGGGTTGTCTAGGTTGCTCCCCATGCCAATATAGACGCGAATCATAATAATTAGCTCTCAGTATTGTCTTTGCGAACAGCGTTACTTTTTTTGCGGCGGCGTGGTCGGCGCTTTTTAGGGCCTTCTTTGCTATTAGATCGAGCGTCGATACTGCTTATTAGCTTTCTTTGTTCTACCTCATTAGCAAATTGAAAGGCTTCCCACCATGCCCCTAGACCACCCAGCTCCGTGCCACTGAGTTCTCGGATGAGTAAGAAGTCAAACCCTGCGCGAAATCTAGGGTGACCAAGTAATGCAAAAGCGCGTTTTCCATAGCGTTTTGGAAGACGGAATTGCATGTCCCAAATCTCTCGCATAGGTGTTGAGAAGCGGCGAGGAATAGCAGTCGAAGCGACCTGGTTATCAAGCACCATACTGGCCGCTTGGTGCAGTGCTGGCGTTGCAGGCATGCCTTGCGCCATGAACTCTTCATGGCGCATAACAACACTAGGCCATAACAGGATGGCATATAAAAAATAAGGTGCTGTGCTTTTGCCACTTTGTATGCGTACGTCTGTATTTTTTAAACCCTGTAGGATGAAGGCTTCAGGAGATATGTCTTCTCGTTTCCAGCCGCTTTGTAAAATAGCTTCCGTATCAGGGAATAGATACTTGAATAAACCGTACTGTCTTAGTAAATGGAACGTTTCTATGCCATTACCGCTACCAAGCAGCTTTAATACCTCTTCAAATAATCGTGCAGGAGGAATATGGTCTAACAGATGCGCCATCTCTTTAATTGGTGCTGCAGTGGTTTCTTCAATTTCAAACCCTAGTTTTGCAGCAAAGCGAATAGCCCGTAACATTCTTACAGGATCTTCCTGATAGCGTTGGCGTGGGTCGCCAATAATACGAATTTTTTTCGCTGCAATGTCTGCTAAACCACCACAATAATCATGAATGCTAAAGTCTTGAACATTGTAGTAAAGGGCGTTAAAGGTGAAATCGCGGCGTTCAGCGTCTTCATCAATAGTGCCATACACATTGTCTCTGAGAATGATGCCGTGGCTAGATTTAGCTGAGTCCTTACCTTTTAAACCGCTATTCGCTGTAGGTTCAGGTACTTCTTGTCCCTGATTGGCTCGGAAGGTAGAGACTTCAATAATTTCACGTCCAAAAGTAACGTGTACCAATCGAAAACGGCGGCCAATCAGGCGTGAGTTAGAAAATAAATCGTGGACTTCCTCTGGTGTTGCGTTGGTTACCACATCAAAATCTTTCGGTTCAATGCCGATCAAATGATCACGAATGCAACCACCTACAAGGTAGGCATCAAACCCTGCTTTGTTGAGCCGATAAAGCACTTTTACAGCATTCGGGCTTAAGTGTTGGCGCGAAAGCGAGTGTTCATCACGAGAAATAATAATGGGAAAGCTCTGCTCAGCACTCGGAGCGAGAAAAGAGGTGGCTTTACGTACCAGAGATTTTAATCCTGTAAGCATTAGACGACAAATTCAAAGTTAACTAAAAGGGTTATTCTACACGTGAATACAAGATAATTACACGACTATATGTAAGCTTACTTGGAGTGTGAAATGAGTTTGGAATTACGGAGAGAAAGACGGTTGCTTTTAAATAAAAGGAATCGCTTTGGATACATGAAGATACTAGTTCCGAAAACAAAGTGGGTGCCGCTTCTGCGGTTCTACTCAATTTTATTTTTATTATTGCATTGTTCTCATTGCCCGAAGGCTGGTATATCTAAAAAAATCAATTATCCAAAGCGATTTTCCATCCATGACCTCAGGTTTTATTTTTATTTTAAGAGGTCATGGTGTTCTTGTATTTTATTTTTATTTTAAGAACATCTTCGACGATTAACTTATTCTTATTCTTGTCAATCTTCTTATCATTGTGCCATCTATAGAGCATTACTTGTGCCAGTTTTTATAAATTGTTGATTTATATGAATTTTGTTTTCTTGTTATGCACTTTTCTTGCTTTTTCTGTACTGAAATGTGTTCCCTTAGGTATCACGTGTTACTTTTTGGTTGTTACCTTTTGTTTAAATCGAGCTTTTGTCGACGTTCCCATAAACTTTTTCTTGAAATGCCCAGAGAATGTGCAAGTTCGGTTTCGGTCATTTTGTGTTGGTGCGAAAGCACAAAGTGGCAGAAGTAATCATTGAGTGTGGTGCCCGCCATTGCAGACTCTGCAGGAGGGGGCATTTTAGTCGTTTGAGAATGTTTGGTTTGGCTGGCCAGCTTTAAGTTTTTGGCTTCAATTTTATGCTCGGGGCTTAAAATGACAGCACGTTCAATAGCGTTCTCAAGCTCCCTTACATTGCCAGGCCAATGATGGCTGCGAATGGCTTGATCAAACTCTTTATTAAACTTATAAAGAGGGCGACGGTGTTTAAGGCAAGCTTTTTCTAAGAGTGCTTTGGCGATTAATACAATGTCATCCCCTCTATCTCGTAGAGGGGGAAGTAGCAGTTCCATTACGTATAAACGATAGTAAAGGTCTTCCCTAAATTGCCCTTCCTCTACCATTTTGTATAGGTTTCTGTGGGTTGCTGTAACGAGTCGTATATCCACTTTAGTGGATTGAATAGCGCCAACGCGACGGATCTCTCCCTCTTGTAAAACCCTTAGTAAACGGGCTTGTGCTTCCAAGGGGAGCTCACCAATTTCATCAAGGAATAAGGTGCCTTTATCTGCGGCAAAGATTAAGCCGTCTCGAGCGGATACGGCACCCGTAAATGCGCCTTTCTCGTGGCCAAAGAGCTCTGATTCTATTAGGTTTTCAGGGATGGCTGCGCAGTTTACGCTGATTAAAGAGTGCTTTTTTCTGTGGCTTAAATTATGCAAAGCTTTGGCGACGAGCTCTTTACCTGTTCCTGACTCTCCGCGGATAAGAACGGTGACATCAGTGCCAGCCACTTTTTGAATGTCACTATAAAGCTCTTGCATGGGAGCGCATTGGCCAATAATACCGCTTTGAGCGCTGCCTAGTTGAATGTTGTCTTCTTGGGAGACTTCTGCTTTTGGTGCGGGTTCGGTTTTATCTGTTTC
This sequence comes from Marinomonas epiphytica, assembly GCF_054780655.1. Lineage (NCBI taxonomy): Bacteria > Pseudomonadati > Pseudomonadota > Gammaproteobacteria > Oceanospirillales > Oceanospirillaceae > Marinomonas > Marinomonas epiphytica. Next base: position 15,502 of record NZ_BAAGVX010000032.1, on the reverse strand, counting down.
ACTCTCATCAAGGGCGTCGATAATATGGCGAAGCAAGGTTTCAGAGTCTGTAGGTAAAGGTAAATAATACTTTGCTCCCGCCGCCATGCTATCGATGCCTGAATTGAGGCTGGGACGAGCGTCAAGCACGATACGAGGTGGTAAGCTGTTAAGAGTGGACTGCTCATCGTCAAGCTCTTGTATGCTTGTCTGATCCACTAAGGCCAAGTGGAATTCTGAAAGCTCGTAGTATTTTTCGGCTTGCTTAAAACTGACGCAGGTATTGACGTGGAAGCCGTATTTTGAAAGCCAGTTGTCTGCAGAATGGAGGTCGGAACTCTCTGGGCAGATAACAATAATATGATGCAATTTTGTCACCTCTTGTAACTAGTGTAACCATTATACACACAAATTTAAGTGGCAGGGCAAGTGAGAAAACTACAAAAAAATCAGGTCTTGAGGTTTGATAGGCAGGCAAGTTTTGCCAACAAGCTTGATCGGTTCCCAAAGAAAAATGGCTTGTTGAATCGTATCTTTAATGGAAAGGTTTTTATTTGTCTCAATTCCCAAGTAACTCAGCGCCCGTAACAAGGTGTGATGATCGTGGGGCATTATGCCTTTAGCATGATTTTGTTTGCTGAGCTTAGCGCCATCTTGGTTAGTAATAAGAGGAATGTGGGCAATACTGGGTACATCCCATTGAAATATTTTATAGAGTTGCAGCTGTTGAGCGGTCGTTTCAATAAGGTCAGCTCCCCTCACAAGGTGACTGATTTGTTGCAAGTGGTCGTCTACAACAACGGCAAGCTGATAAGAAAAAAAGCCGTCTTTGCGCTTGAGAACAGGTTGGTTAAGAGTATGCTCGAAGTGCAGTGGGCCTTGTATTGGGTCTTGCAAAGAAAAGGCTTCGTGGCTACTTTTTAAACGCCAAGAATGGGGCTCTAAATGGCTACTATGACAAACTTGCGTGTGTAAGCCGTTTTGTTGTGCTAACAAGCGGCGAGTGCAGTTACAGGGGAAAACCCAGTTTTGCTCAATCAGCTGAGCTAAATGGTTTTCATAGCAATCGTGGTGCAAGCTTTGTTGGCGAATGCCTTCGTCAGAAATTAGCCCATAGCTTGCCAAAGTATGGATTATATCTTGGGTGTGTTTCTCTGAACAGCGAGTGCCGTCCACATCTTCGATACGGATTAGCCATTTACCCTGCTGTTGCTTAGCATCCAAATAGCTCGCGAGTGCGCTGACAAGCGAGCCAAAGTGGAGTGGGCCGGTCGGTGAGGGGGCGAAACGGCCGCGATAAGCTGTCGACAAGTTAGCCGCCGACTTGTTTCTCTTTGATTTCTGCTAACGTTTTGCAGTCAATACATAGAGTGGCAGTTGGGCGAGCCTCTAAGCGGCGAATGCCGATCTCAATACCACACTCATCACAGAAACCGTAGTCGTCTTCGTCAATGCGTTCAATGGTTTGAGAGATTTTTTTCACCAGCTTACGCTCACGGTCACGAGCTCTTAGTTCAAGACTGAACTCTTCCTCTTGGCTGGCACGATCGTTTGGGTCTGCATAGTTAACCGCCTCTTCTTGTAGGTGGTGAACAGTACGATCAACCTCTTCCATTAGGTTTTGTTTCCAATTGAGCAGAATGCTTTTGAAGTGCGCCAATTGGTCTTCGTTCATGTATTCTTCGCCGTCCTTAGCTTGGTAAGGAGTGAAGTCTTTTAATAATGATTCAGGATTCATTTTTGGCATAGCATTGCCTCACTTCGCAGGTGTTCCTTATGGTAACCTGTTATCTAAAAATAGTAGATGGTTTATTTTGCGGGCGGAAAGTTACCAGATAATGCGCGTCTAAACCAGATAATTGCGTAAAATTTGTTAAAAAAATAGCACAAATCGAGGGCTTATATGAATAAACACCAACTGGCTTCTAGAGTCGGAGATATTTCGCCGTTTCAAGTGATGGCCGTATTGGAGCGCGCTAAAGCGTTGCAGGCACAAGGTGAAGACGTGATTCATTTAGAAGTTGGAGAGCCGGATTTTGTTGCGCCTCAGGCGGTTAGTCAAGCCGGTATTTCGGCTTGCTTGGAAGGTAAAACAGGTTACACGCCAGCAACAGGTTTGCCTGAATTAAAGCAGGCGATTAGTCAGCATTATCTCAAGCGCTATAAAGTCGATGTTCCAGCCGAGAGAATCATAGTGACTCCGGGAGCGTCTGGGGCCTTGCTGCTGATGTCCTCGCTTATGGTGGATGTTGGTAAAGAGGTTATTATGCCGGACCCTTGTTACCCTTGTAATCGACATTTTTTACTGCAGGTGGGGGCTCAAGCTAAACTGGTTGAGACCCAAGCTCAGTCAGGGTTTGAAATCAACCTAGACTCTTTAGATCAATATTGGTCAGAGAATACAGCTGGTATGTGGTTAGCGTCACCTGCCAATCCAACAGGTGCAACCTTATCGAAAAAATATATTGAACAAGCGTGGCATAAGGTCTCCACCTCAGGTGGGCATTTAATGGTCGATGAAATCTACCAAGGTTTGGTCTATGAGGGTGAGGACTTTACTGCCTTAAGTGTTAGTGATGAGATATTTGTGATCAATAGTTTCTCAAAATACTTTGCTATGACAGGCTGGCGTTTGGGTTGGATCGTTGTGCCCGAGTGGGCTGTTGAAGGGGCGACTAAATTGGCGCAAAACTTATTTATTTCTGCGCCCTCTGTTTCGCAATATGCCGCGATACGAGCTTTTTCTGAGGATGTGTTGGAAGAATGTGAGCTACGACGGGTGCAACTCAACCAGCGTAGAGAAACATTGCTTAATGGCTTGAAAGAAATTGGTTTACCTGTTGTGGCTCCTGCCCAAGGAGCGTTTTATGTCTACGTGGATGTGTCTAGTGTTACCTCAGATGCGATGCAATGGTGTTTGGCCTTGTTGGAAGAGGAGTTTGTAGCGCTTACCCCGGGGGCAGATTTTGGCAAGAAAGAGGCCCATAAATACGTTCGCTTTGCTTATACCTGTGATGAACAAAGGTTGCAGCAGGCTATTCAACGTATTCAGCGCTTTATACAAAACGCTGAATAAATTGCAGTGAGGTGTGGAGCTAGCCTCTGCGCCTCATTAGCCACACTCCGGCTAGTAAACAAATGCCAATCGGGATGCTAACCCCAATGAATGGTGGGAAGTCAGCGGCAATGCTCATGCGCCCAAAAAGGTTTAAACCGTTTTGAAAGGCTAGGCCTATCATGACCCCTGAAAAAATTCTGCCCCCCATTGTTGAAGAGCGAAGAGGGCCAAAGACACTTGATAATGCAACAATAACCAGAGCTAATGACGCGGCGGGGCGTAAGGCCTTGCTCCAAAATTCTAGCTCATGGGGGCCACTGTCTAAATTTTGTTGGTGCAGGTATCTCTGATAGCTGAGTAGTTGCGAGAGCGACAAGCTTTCAGCTTCTTGGGATGCTAAAAATAAATGCTCGGGTTGAATGCTCATTGACCAAGTTCTGGTCTCAAAATGGTTTACTTCTGTTTTATCAGCATAAAAAATGGTTTCGGATACGTCATTTAGCATCCAGTTAGTGCCGTCTAAGTGTTCAGCAGACTTTGCGGTCGTTGCGCTTTTTAGTTGTTGTTGATTGGGTGAAAAAATTTGAATGCCATAAATCTTCCCATCATTGTCGGCGGCGTCAATGTAAATAAAGTTGTTGTCGGCTTTTAACCACACCCCTCCGGTTAATGAGAAGGTACCACTGTTCTGGTCCTGCAGTTTTTCAATTAGGTTGGCTCTTTGTTCTGCCGGAGGGGCAACGAACTCAGATACGCCCATGCCAACCAAAGAGACAAATAAGATGGGCTGGCAAGCTGCTACACCTATTCGCCAAATTGGCATGCCAGCGGCACGCATTACTGTCAGTTCGGAGGTTGATGCTAGGGTGCCTAGTCCCATCAATGTGCCAATTAGCGAGGCAATTGGAACGTATTCAGAAAACTTGCCTGGCAGGCGGTATAAAAGTACCTGCAAAAGTGACTGGACTGTGTAGTTATCATTGACCTTTTTGATTTGCTCAATGAAAGTAAGGGCGTAATCCAAGCCTAGTAAGACTAGTACTACAATTAAAAAGCCCCACATTACGCTGCTGGAAACATAGCGATCGATTCTACTCACGCTGGTTCTCCTTGCTTCAGTTGAGGCCGTTTCTTACGCCTAGCGAATACTTGGTTGAACTGCATAAATAATACCCCTGCGATTACACAGAACATGCCATGTATCCACCATAGTCCCAAGTTCAAAGGTATTTTGCCCTTTTCTAGGCTGGTGCGGCCCCAAATTAACAGGGCGATATAGAGAATCATGAGTAAGATGGCGGGTAGCATCTTAAAAAAGCGCCCTTGGCGTGGGTTAACTTGGCTTAGTGAAAGCCCAATGATGGCTAGAATAGGAATCATAATAGTGAGAGAAAGCCGCCACTGTAGTTCGATTTTCGCCAGTGGGTCATTGCTTTTTATAAGTTGCAGTGTGCTTTGAGTATAGGCTTCATCAATTGGCGAAGGGGTGGGGTTCTCCATGCGCACAGCATAGGTGTCAAACTGTGTGATGCGATAGTCAGCTTGTCCCGGCGAGCCCTCATATTGAGTGCCATTTTTAAATACTAGGTAATTGTCGCCATTTTCTTCATCCAAACGGATTTGCTCAGCATAAGAGGCAAAAGTAAGAGATAGTGCGTTTTTATCCTGCTTCTTTACGATGTTAGATAGGAAGATCTGGTTCATCCATCCTTCGGATGTGAAGCTGTCTATATACGTGGTGCGTTGGCCGTTACCTTGAAAACGCCCAGGCAGTAAGAAGTCAAAGCTAGACAGCTGATCCTGCTCTTGGGACGCCTTTGCTGCGTAGTATTCTGAAGTGGGGGCTAGCCAAAGGTTTAGGAAAGCACTAGCGCTGCCAATCAAACCAGCAATGCCAAGAGTATATAAAGCCAGTTTGGCTTTGCTTATGCCGCTAGAAAAGAGCACTGACATTTCATTTTCTATGTAAAGGCGGCCATAAGCCAGCAATAGAGAAAGGAAAAACGCTAAAGGAAGTATGGTCTGTACAAAGCTTGGAATATGAAAGCCAAGAATAATAAAGAGGAATTCGAAGGTCATTTTACCTTCAGTGGCTCGTCCTAGGTAGCTGACAAAGCGTCCACTTAGTATGACAAGAAGTAAAATCAGCGTGACACCAGCCGTTGACACGAGTACTTCTTTTGCCAAGTATTTGAATAATCTCAAGTTCACCTCTATTGATTTGTGCTTTCTTACGCGTAGAGTTGATTACATCTATAAATGTCCCCATTATCTCGTAGTAAGAAGGATATTATCCAGTTTTTTTAAAAAGTATTGCGTATTAGGGAGCTCCCATGAATACAGTGTTATTTGATCGAGTATCGAGTGTGCAGGCTGATTTGCTTGTTGTGTTTGTGCCAAGTGAAGGTGAATTGCCAGAGTCTACGGCATGGGTAGATGAAAATGCAGCGGGTCAAATTGCTCAGTTGCGAGCAAGTGGTGTATTTAAAGCAGGTTTAGGTCAAACGTTATTGTTGCCTGCCGTATCGCAAGATTTCTCACAGGCTGTATTGTTGGTAGGGACTGGCAAAGGGGCTGAGCTGAGTGATATGCAAGCTCGCAAGGTGGTTGCTGCTGTAGCCGCGCAGATTAAAGGTTTGCCATTTGAATCAGTTGCTGTTGCAAGCGCTGCCTTAAGCTTGAAAGGACGCACAGAGTCTCAAACTGTTGCTCTGGTTGCGCAATGGTTGAATGAAGGTTTCTATCAGTTCTTAGGATTGAAACAAGACGATGAAGAAAAGGTCTCGAAAGTAACGACTTTGATGCTAGAAGGGAAGGATCAAGGTGCTCTTACGATTGGTGCAGCGACTGCGCAAGGCTCTGCTTTTGCGCGTCAGTTAGGGAATCTGCCAGGTAATATTTGTACGCCAAGCTATTTGGCTTCTAAAGCTCAGCAGTTTGAAGAAGACTACGGTATTGAGGTTGAGTTGCTAGACGAAACCAAAATGGACGAATTGGGTATGCACTGCTTGTTGTCAGTAGGGCGTGGTAGTGATCAGCCGAGCTATTTAATTGTCATGCACTATAGAGGTGGCCAAGAAGGTGATGCTCCTCACGTGCTGTTAGGTAAAGGTATCACATTTGATACAGGGGGAATTTCCCTTAAACCTGGCGCTAAAATGGATGAAATGAAATACGACATGTGTGGTGCTGCGAGTGTATTCGGTACCATGAAAACAATCTGTGAATTAAAACCTAAACTGAACTTCACTGCAGTGGTCGCTGCGGCGGAAAACATGCCAAGTGGGCGTGCAACCAAACCTGGTGATGTAGTGAAAACCATGTCAGGAAAAACCGTTGAAGTGCTTAATACAGACGCTGAAGGTCGCCTAGTATTATGTGATGCTTTAACTTACATTGAGCGTTTTGAGCCCAAGTCTGTGGTGGATATTGCAACCTTGACTGGCGCTTGCGTAGTCGCTTTAGGTAGTGTGAATTCAGGTATGTATGCTAATGACGAAGCTCTAGCTGCCTCTCTGAAAGAAGCGAGCCAGGTATCGGCAGATAAAGTGTGGCAAATGCCTCTGGATGAAGAATATCAACAGCAGCTCGATAGTAACTTTGCTGATATTGGTAATATCGGTGGCCCGGAAGCTGGCTCTGTTACGGCGGCGTGTTTCTTGTCTCGTTTTACAGAATCTTACCCTTGGGCGCACTTAGATATTGCTGGTACCGCTTGGACGGGTGGTGCAGCGAAAGGTGCCAGTGGTCGACCTGTTGCCTTGCTAACTCGCTATTTGTTGGATAAAGCCAAATAACGAAAGCCAATAGATGAAGGGGTAGTAAGGGAAACACCTTACTGCCCCTTTTTTGTTTCCTTGTTGTGCATGTTCTTGTTGTAAGACATTTGCTAGTATCAAGGGAAGAGTTGTAGACTTTCTACGAGTTCGTTTATATACAGTAGTGGTTTTGAGTATGTCTGAGTCAGTAGTGCAAATAGAAAATGAGGCTTATGAGCCCGATGAAGCAACGCTTATGAGTGCATTGCGAAATCAGGACGATATTCCGATTTTGATGGACGTAGTTACGGATCAGTTAACAGACGCCGTAAGCCAAGCAGAGCACCTACAACAATCTATTCATGAGAGTCTTCAGCCTAATAGCAACGATATTGCTTCTAAGTCTGTTGAGCCAGTGCAAAGCCATAAAATTTCCGCAGAAACGTCTGAAACTCAAGTGAAAGAAGAATCTGAAACGTCTTCTATGGTAGCCCAAGAGCTGGCTCACGAAGAAATATCGCATGTTATCCAGCAAGTGTTAGAAAAGCGTTTGCCTGATCTCGTGCAAGAGGTTGTGCAGAACCTAGCCGAGTTGAAAGCTAAGTAGATCCGCTTTTGCTTAGACAAATACCCATTGTTTATTTTTTATCTCGCTGCAACCAGTTATAATTCCGCCAAACTAATTTTTACCGCCTTATTAAAAGAGCTTTAAGACATCATAATGGAAAAAACATACCAACCTCAGAGTATCGAACAACCCATTTATCAACGCTGGGAAGAAGGGGGATTTTTTTCTCCCCAAGGGCAAGGTACGCCTTTCTCAATCATGATTCCACCGCCCAATGTAACGGGTAGCCTACACATGGGGCATGCTTTCCAGCACACTCTTATGGATGCCATGATTCGTCGAGAGCGAATGAAAGGAAGTCGAACCTTGTGGCAGCCAGGCTGTGATCATGCTGGTATCGCGACGCAAATGGTAGTGGAGCGTCAGTTGGCGGCTCAAGACATTACTCGTCATGATTTAGGTCGTGAAAAATTTCTAGAAAAAGTATGGGAATGGAAAGGCCAATCTGGTGGCACTATTTCTGACCAAATGCGAGTGTTGGGTGACTCTGTCGCGTGGGACAAAGAACGTTTCACCATGGACCCAGGTATGTCTGCAGCTGTCCAAGAAGTGTTTGTCCGATTATTTGATGAAGGCATTATTTATCGCGGTCAGCGCCTCGTAAATTGGGATCCAGTTTTACATACAGCTATCTCTGATTTGGAAGTGTTATCAGAGGAAGAGAACGGCTTTATGTGGTATTTCCGCTACCCATTAGCGGATGGTGTGAAAACGGCTGACGGTAAAGATCATATTGTTGTAGCGACGACTCGTCCAGAAACCATGTTTGGTGATGCTGCTGTCGCTGTTGCTCCAGATGATGAGCGTTTTACTGACTTGGTGGGTAAAGAGATAGAGTTGCCTTTGGTGGGGCGTCGCATTCCTATCGTTGCCGATGAGTATGTTGATAAAGAATTTGGTACTGGCTGTGTAAAAATTACCCCTGCCCATGACTTCAATGACTATGAAGTCGGTAAGCGCCATGACATGCCGCTAATTAATATCATGACCGACGATGCTGCAATTAATGATGTCGCACCGGAGAAGTATCGTGGTATGGACAGATTTGATGCTCGTAAAGCGGTTGTTGCGGACTTTGACGCATTAGGTTTGTTGGAAAAAGTTGAAGACCATAAACTTAAAGTGCCACGTGGAGAGCGTGGTAATACTGTGATTGAGCCTTACTTAACTCAGCAGTGGTATGTGGCGGTGGAGAGTCTCGCTAAGCCTGCTATTGAAGCAGTTGAAAATGGTGATATTCAATTTGTTCCCAAGCAATGGGAAAACACTTACTTTGCTTGGATGCGTGATCTGCAGGATTGGTGTATCTCTCGTCAGTTATGGTGGGGGCATCAAATTCCTGCTTGGTACGACGCAGACGGTAAAGTGTATGTGGGCAAAGATGAGGCGCAAGTTCGTGCCAAATACGGTTTAGCAGAAAGCGTAACCTTAACTCAAGATGAAGATGTTCTTGATACTTGGTTCTCGTCAGCGCTTTGGACTTTTGCAACGCAAGGTTGGCCTGAAGACACTCAGGACTTTGCAGAATTTAGTGAATCAGACGTTCTGGTAACAGGGTTTGATATTATCTTCTTCTGGGTTGCCAGAATGATTATGATGACCTTGAAGTTTACCAACAAGGTCCCTTTTAAAACTGTCTACATCACGGGGCTTATTCGTGATGAACGTGGCGATAAAATGTCTAAGTCGAAAGGGAACGTTATTGATCCGTTGGACTTAATAAATGGCATTGATATCGAATCGCTGGTTGCAAAGCGTACATATGGCATGATGCAGCCGCGCTTGGCACAAAAGGTTGAGAAAAACACTCGTGAAACCTACCCAGAAGGGATTCAAGCTTACGGAACGGATGCCTTGCGCTTTACCTTATGTTCGTTGGCGTCTGGTGGTCGCGACATTAAGTTCGATCTGAACCGACTAGAAGGTTATCGCAACTTTTGTAATAAAATCTGGAACGCGACGCGTTATGTGTTGATGAACACAGAAGAACAAGATTGCGGTCAAAATGGTGCTGAGGTTGAGCTATCTCTTGCTGATAAATGGATTATCTCTCGTTTGCAGCAAGCAGAAGAGGCAGTCAACAAAGCTTTTGATACACACCGTTTTGATCTGGCAGCTCAAGCATTGTATGAATTTATGTGGCATGAGTATTGTGATTGGTACTTAGAGCTTTCTAAGCCTGTTCTATGGGATGAAGCTGCAACGCAAGCCCAGCTCACCGGTACTCGTCGTACCCTAGTGAGAGTCTTGGAGGTCTTTTTGCGCTTAGCTCATCCTATGATGCCTTTCTTAACAGAAGAAATTTGGCAGCGTATTGCACCTCTTGCCGGTGTGACGGGTGACACGGTTATGATGGCTGAGTACCCTCAGGCAGATGATAGTCGTAAAGATGAAGCAGCAGAGGCTGATGTTGAATGGCTAAAAGGTGTGATCGAAGGTGTGAGGAATATTCGAGGTGAAATGAATATTGCCCCTTCTAAGCCACTAACCATATTGTTCAGAAATGGTACAGAGCAAGACAAAGCTCGTTTAGAGGCGAATGTTACCTTCTTGCAAACACTGGCTAAGCTAGAGTCTGTTACTTGGCTTGCTGCTGGCGATGACGCTCCAATGTCTGCCACCGCTTTGGTGGGGGATATGGAAGTGCTTGTGCCAATGGCGGGCTTGATTGATAAAAATGCCGAGCTTGCTCGTTTGCAAAAAGAGATCGATAAAGCGAGCAAAGACCTGCAGCGTATACAGGGTAAATTGTCGAACGAAAGTTTTGTCGCTAAAGCGCCTGAGGCTGTGGTGGCAAAAGAAAGAGCGAAGTGTGATGATCTACAACTTGCTCTAAGTAAGTTTGAAGAGCAAAAACGAGCGATCGAAACACTATAAAATAGCTACAAAGCGGTAGGTTTAACCTGCCGCTCGCTGACTTTAATAAAAATAAAAAAGAGGCGTCTAGAATGGAAAGACTAAGTGGAAAGGTCAAATGGTTTAATGATGCGAAAGGTGTTGGCTTTATAGAGAGAGTCGAACACAGTGATGTTTTCGTACATTATAAATCCATTAGCCTAAATGGCCATAAAACGTTAAAAAAAGGGCAAGTAGTCAGCTTTCAACTGGCTGAGACTGAGTTTGGTACTCAGGCGGTTGAGGTGGTCCCTGAATCAATGTCAGCTAAAAAGCAACAGACAAACTCTCTTGGTGAAGTGTCACTTGCTTAACAGAGAAGGTGTTTGCCTGTGTTTGGATAAGGGTAAACAATGAGTGATGAGAAGTGGATGAGTCGGGCTTTGCAGCTTGCTGAGCAAGCGGCTGGTCAAAGTGAAATTCCTGTGGGTGCCTTAGTGGTGCTTAATGACCAAGTGATTGGCGAAGGTTTTAACTCTCCTATTTCTCATTGCGATCCAACGGCTCATGCAGAAATTCAGGCAATCCGAGCAGCCTGCCAAACAATGAATAACTATCGCCTGCCTGGCGCAACTTTATACGTCACTTTAGAGCCTTGCTCTATGTGTGCAGGGGCGATAGTCCATGCCCGCATTGAACGTGTTGTGTATGCTGCCACTGAACCTAAAAGTGGTGCGATTGAAAGCCAAGGGAAATTTTTTCAGCAGGTGTTTCTTAACCACAAAGTGCTTCATGAGGGAGGCGTAATGGCGGAACAAGCATCTCAGCAGTTAACGAGTTTCTTTCAATATCGCCGTGAGCAAAAAAAGAAGCTTAGAAAAGCCGCTAAAAATAGTCTGTGAATCTTTTTTTACAGATTTTTCGTATAAATAGCATACTTTTCTAGCTAACAATTACCTCCTTGATTTAAAATACCCCGCAATCTTTCCCCAAAACTACCAAGTGAGGTAAAACTCAACATGCTAACCCTGCATGGTTCTGCAGCGCTATCTGCGTTTCGTAAAGCAAAGTTATTGGCTAATATGCAAGCATCTGTTTCATCAGTTACTGATGTTGATGCAGAATTTCTCCACTTCGTGGAGCTACATAGTGGTCAATCCCTTTCAGATGAACAAAATCTTGTTCTACAACGCGCGCTAGCCTACGGTCCAAAATCCTCCCAAGTCAGTTCCTCCGATCAAAGTGTTTTAGTGGTTCCCCGTTTAGGGACAATTTCACCTTGGTCTTCCAAAGCAACCGATATTCTTCATAACTGTGGTTTGAGCTTAGTGTCACGTGTAGAGCGTGGTGTTGAGTATTTTATTCACAGCGATAAACCACTTTCTTTAGAAGAGTTAGATCTGTTGTCAGAAATGCTTCATGACCGTATGACTGAAAGCGTATTGCCTTCATTGGGCGAGGCGCAAACCATGTTCTCTCATGCAGAACCGGCACCAATGACTAGTGTGGATATACTAGGTGGTGGTCGAGCCGCGTTGGTCGAGGCTAACCAAAGTTTGGGGTTAGCATTAGCTGAAGATGAAATCGATTATTTGGTTGAGTCTTTTATGGAGTTAGGTCGTAACCCAATCGATGTTGAGCTCATGATGTTTGCTCAAGCTAACTCCGAGCATTGTCGCCATAAAATCTTTAATGCGTCGTGGACTCTTGATGGTGAAGAGCAAGAACGTTCGCTATTTAAGATGATCAAGAATACCCATGAACATAACCCTGAGGGTACATTATCTGCCTATAAAGATAACGCAGCGGTTATGGAAGGCCATAAAGCGGGTCGTTTTTATCCGTCGCCAGAATCTCGTGAATACGATTTTAGCCAAGAAAATATCGACATTTTGATGAAGGTCGAAACTCATAACCACCCAACTGCAATTTCTCCTTTCGCTGGAGCGGCAACAGGCTCAGGCGGTGAAATTCGTGATGAAGGTGCAACGGGTATCGGTGCTAAGCCAAAGGCAGGGTTAAGTGGTTACACTGTGTCTGACCTGAAAATTCCAGGCTTTGAACAACCTTGGGAAAGCCAATATGGCAAGCCTGCTCGTATTGTGACACCTCTAGATATTATGATTGACGGGCCTATTGGTGGAGCAGCTTTTAATAATGAGTTTGGGCGTCCTAACTTGCTAGGTTACTTCCGTACTTACGAGCAAAAAATTCAAGGGGCTTCTCAAGAAGAAGTGCGTGGGTACCATAAGCCCATTATGTTAGCGGGTGGCTTAGGTAATATTCGCCGTGAGCATGTTGAAAAAGACGAAATTAAAGTAGGCGCTAAGCTGATTGTGCTGGGGGGACCAGCCATGTTGATTGGCCTTGGTGGCGGTGCAGCCTCTTCAATGGCGTCGGCGGATGGCAATGAAGACCTTGATTTTGCCTCTGTACAGCGTGGTAATCCTGAAATGGAACGCCGTTGTCAGGAAGTGATTGACCGTTGTTGGCAGCTGGGTGATAAAAACCCAATCAGTTTTATTCATGACGTGGGTGCTGGTGGTTTATCCAATGCTTTGCCAGAACTAGTGAAAGATGGCGAGCGTGGCGGAAGTTTTGATCTTCGCAAAGTGTTGAACGACGAGCCAGGGATGTCGCCACTAGAAATCTGGTGTAACGAGTCTCAAGAGCGTTATGTGTTGGCTGTTTCACCTGACCGTATTGCCGAATTTACCGCCATCTGTGAGCGTGAGCGTTGTCCTTTTGCCGTCGTGGGTGACGCGAAAGAAGAAATGCATTTAGAGGTTGCTGACCCGCATTTTGATAACAAGCCGGTTGATCTACCAATGTCCGTGCTATTTGGTAAGCCACCTAAAATGCATCGTGAGGCAACTAAAGCAACTATTGCTGGAGATGACTTTACTGGAACGTCTTTGGATCTAGCAGATGCAGCAAAACGCGTTTTAAGTTTGCCGACAGTGGCAAGTAAAAACTTTTTGATCACCATTGGTGACAGAAGCATCACAGGTATGGTGGCTCGCGATCAGTTAGTTGGACCTTGGCAAGTGCCAGTGGCAGATGTGGCGGTAACAACTTCGTCACTAGACAGCTACACTGGCGAAGCTATGACCATGGGTGAGCGTACACCTGTAGCCTTGCTGGATGCGCCAGCATCAGGACGCATGGCCGTTGGGGAGGCACTAACAAACTTAGCGGCTGCCCAAATTACAGCTCGGAAAAACATTAAGTTGTCAGCAAACTGGATGGCCGCTGCAGGTCATGAAGGGGAAGATGAAAAACTTTACCAAACCGTTAAAGCGGTTGGTATGGAATTGTGTCCTGCACTGGATATTGCGATACCTGTTGGTAAAGACTCTATGTCAATGAAGACTGTCTGGAAAGAAGAGGGTCAAGAGAAAGCCGTGACTTCTCCTCTTTCTTTAGTGATAAGCGCTTTTGCTCCTGTCGCGGATGCGCGTAAAACCTTAACGCCGGAATTGCAAAATAAAGCAGATACGCGCTTACTTTTGATTGATTTGGGTGCAGGCAAGAATCGTCTAGGTGGATCTGTCATTGCTCAGGTTTATAACAAGCTTGGACAGCAAACGCCCGACGTTGATGATGCAGCAGCACTTGCTGGTTTCTTCGATACAACTCAAGCCTTGAATGCAGCAGGCAAATTGCTGGCGTACCATGACAGATCAGATGGTGGTGCGTTTGCCACCTTGGCCGAAATGTCTTTCGCGAGTCACTTAGGCCTTAACATTGATATGGATGCACTGGCTGCAGATTCAGCCCAAGTTGCTCCGGCATTGTTCAATGAAGAACTGGGTGCTGTTGTTCAGGTCAATGATACTGATGTCGTAGAAATCATTGCAGCCTATCAAGCCGCTGGTGTACAGGTGAAAGAAATTGCTACCTTGTCTGGTGATGATTCGATTCGTGTGCGTTACCAAGGTGAAGTGCTGTTAGAAGAAACTCGTATCAACTGGCAGCGTGTCTGGTCTGAAACGAGCTATCGTATCCAAGCCTTACGAGACAACCCTGAGTCGGCTCAGCAAGAGTTTGATAACTTATTAGATGTTAACGATCCTGGTTTATCTGCACATGTGACGTTCGATCAAAATGAAGAGCTTGTAGCGGATTTAATTAAGGCTGGCGAAAAACCTAAGATCGCAGTATTGCGTGAGCAAGGTGTAAATGGTCAAGTTGAAATGGCTGCTGCTTTCCATAAAGCAGGCTTTACCCCAGTAGATGTTCATATGAGCGACATTCTAGAAGGTCGTATTGACCTTGCGCAGTTCAGTGGTTTGGTCGCTTGTGGTGGTTTCTCTTATGGTGATGTGCTGGGAGCTGGTGAAGGTTGGGCTAAGTCTATACTCTTTAATAAGGTAGCTCGCGAGCAGTTTGAAACCTTCTTCCACCGTCCAGATACTTTTGCGTTAGGTGTATGTAATGGTTGTCAGATGCTGTCGAACCTACATGAGCTAATTCCTGGTGCGGCTCACTGGCCTAAATTCGTACGTAACGAGTCAGCACAGTTTGAAGCTCGTCTTGTACAGGTTGAAGTTCAAAAATCTAACTCTATCTTGTTGGCAGGAATGGAAGGCTCTCGTATGCCAATTGCTGTCGCTCATGGTGAAGGTCAAACTGAATATCGTGAAGAGCAGGATATGGCGACTCTTGAGGCAGCATCCCAAGTTGCTTTACGCTATGTTGATAACTATGGCGAAGCAACCGAGCGTTACCCATTTAACCCTAATGGCTCTGCACAAGGGGTAACGGGTTTAACCTCAGCCGATGGTCGTGTGACTATTATGATGCCACACCCTGAACGAGTATATCGCACTGTTCAGCACAGTTGGCACCCTGCTGACTGGCAAGAGCAAGCGCCTTGGTTGCGTTTATTCCAGAATGCAAGAAAGTGGTTGGGATAAAAACCAACTAAGAAGTTCCTAAGCCCAATCCTCGGATTGGGCTTTTTTATGGGTTTCTGTATGAAAAATAAGCAAAAACTCCAATATTTGGTTGTGAAACATACAAATGTGACGGTTTTATAAATTAATTCCCTTTTTTTAAAAAAAGTACTTGCACTAAATCTGTAGATCCTTAATATACGCCCTCGCTGACACGGACAGGGCTTTAAACTCTTACAGAGATTGAGTCGCTTAAGTGTAACGGCAACGCTCTTTAAAATAGATAATCAGATAATTTGTGTGGGCGCTCGCTGGAGGCTTCAAAAAATATTGAAGTCTTACGAGA